>JABUTU010000037.1 GCA_021443545.1 Marinilabiliaceae bacterium
TGAATGTGAAAGCCTCTTCATCGCCTTCGCCGTAGTGAATAGGTATAGTCCATTGTCCATGTTCGATATAACGACCTATTCCTATTTGGCAACCTTCTTCGCTTAAGCCCACTTGTGCGAGAAGATTATCATCGATTACAGTCTCAGGCGTAACCTCTACGGCAAGGGTGGGAAAAAGTTTTTTGTATTTTTTCCAAAAATAGGCGTTAGACCAATGGGTAGGCATTGCAAAAAGGTAGTAGTTGTCAGCGTTGCTCTCAGGAGTGGTATAACCTCCGTTAGGAATACTACCAAGGTTTAGTTGTGAGAGGTAGTCTTCTACCTTTCCTCCTGTCTCCACTTCAATGTATTCATCATCATTCCAATTGCATACCATTCTTTCAGACTCTTTGTTCTTTATCATGTAGACGGGATTCTTCTGGAATCTGATTTGATTTATGCGGGCTAACTTGCCAAAACCAAGGTTGGTCCTGGGCTCGTTATTAAGAATATTGGCAAACTTATCTTTGTTGCTATTGATAACATTGAAAATATTATCACCATCCTTAACTGTGACATAACTCTTTGGTTCCCCACCTGTTTTTGCTAACTCCTCCCACATTAGCCATTCATCATCTTCCGCAGGTGCCAAAACCGTATACTTACTCTCATCCAAGTCTTCTTCTTTTGTTATCTCATTTGAGTCTCCCCCTGTCTTCAGATAGATCTTACCATCTGAAACATTGAATGTTGTCTCTGCAGTAATACTCACCGTGCCATAAACGTAACTAAAAGGTTTATAAGACCCAGATAGCTTATCATGGTAGAGGTATGTGTAGTTGCTGTTTGCTTCATAACTAACATCCTCTTGGGCTTTGCCTACACTTGATATCGCTACCAAGAAGAATAAAAACAAAAGAATTGATTTGTTCATAATTAGATCCTTTAGTATTATTAATTATTGGTTATCTACAATTTTAATCATGCGACAAAGATAAATAAAAATATACACTATGTTATCTATTGGTAAAAAATTTTTATTGAGTTCGCGAGACATACATTCGATTAAATTCGTAATTTTATGCAATTTTGCAGTAAATTCCGAATAGGATTGCGTTGATTGTCTTTAATTTGTTGTTGAAATTTACTGAGAAGAAGTGGAGCATAGAGGATTTTCCGTTTTTTTATAACAAAGCGTGCCGACACGCCACTCCGGCGCATCAGCACGCTTGTATCTTCAATTCCGCAAAATTTTTGCTAACGAAAGGTTCTGTAGCTTGCTTATAATCAGCGAGTTCACACCCACCTCATTATAAATATATTTTGTGATTTATTAATGTTCATTTTCGTAAATACTTTTGTTCTTCGGGTGCAAATATGCGAAAAATTCCAAATGGAGCGACAAGGTGGGGGAAATGAAGAAAAGTTTCCCCTAATTGAAAAAGATTTCGCGTAGGTGGCGGAAACCATCGCGGATGGTTTTTAGGTGCGACTCTTCCCCTTCAGAGCGAAGGTCGTTGCGGAGCGTGACAGGGATTTGTGCTATCTGGCAGCCAGTCATGACGGCTTTTCCAATCATCTCGGAGGCAAATTCCATTCCGGATGCCTTACATAGCTTGGATAGCTCTTGCCAATTCTGTCTTGAGATGGCTCTCATACCACAATGGAAGTCACGTATATCAGTACGATATTTCAAGCGTCCCATCAGCGAAAGGAGAGGAACACCGAAATACCGATGACTCCAGGGCATTGCGCCCTTATGGATGTTATGCAGGCGATTGCCTATCACCATGTCACACTCTCCATTCTCTATCTGCCGAAACATGGCAGTGGCCTCTTTTAGGTCGTAGCTCCCATCGGCATCTGCCATGATGATAACATCACCTCGTGCCGCATCCAGTCCACCCCGCAATGCATTGCCATAACCGATATCCTCAATCATGATGCAACGGGCACCCTCTTGTGTCGCGTACTCCACAGACCTGTCGCGACTCCCATTGTCAGCCACAACGACCTCGTAGTCGTTAGCATCAACGTCGGCAAGTCGTGCCATGTCGTGAGCGTCATGTATGACAGAGCGAATAGCCGACTCCTCATTGAGGCATGGTATGACGATGGATAGTCTCATTTTTTACTGCTTTTGTTAGCAGGAGCTGCTGATTGTCCTATAAAGCAAATCGTGAGAATAGCAAAAACAGGAATAGCGAGAGCTCTGTATGTGAAATAATTATGAAGGTATGAGTGGTTGCTTAGTATGAGATAGCGAATGAAGGGCATCAAAGCAAGAACTAACATCAGGGTGATAAATGGGATATTCATCTTCCGTCGGTTATAATAAATGTAGAAAAGAGCACATCCGATTATCAGAAAGGCTATGATAACCATACTCCACGAGACGCGTTCTGTCCCCCCCATGATGACGGATAGGTTAGCAGGTATGGAACTGAAGAATAGTTCGATTGTCGACATAGGGGTGTCGACCTCACCTCCGACACGTACGCTGGCAGCCTCGATGGCATTCAGAATCCTATTTTCGCCCATTGCGAGAGAGGCTAAGCCCCACTTAGATAGGAATGTGACAAGGTATGCTGTTCCCCACACAATTGTCTTTTTTGCCATGGCAAGCAGTTCAGAGCGAAGGTCAAGGAGCTCCCCCTTTCGCTGTCGTATGGCCAACAAAAGAGCAATAGGAAGAGCCAAAGTGAGCAGTTCGCATGTGAGAATATCGAAGAAGGCGATAAGAGTGCCACTCACAATCCAGACGGAGAGACTTTCGTTTGCCTTGTGAATGTGCGTTATGCAGTACAGCACTATAGGAAGAGCCACAAGCATAGCTAACTCAAATTCGAAAGACAACCGTATATTCCAGAACTGGACAGCGATTAGAGAAACCACAAATAAGATGGCAATCAGAGAGTTGCCAGTCTTGAAAAGACGATAGCATATCAGAGCAATCAGCAAGAGAGATATCAGGAATAGAATGCTGCGAATATGTTGTATGTCGGTTAATAGGTGCATAGTTCGCAGGAAAATAGCACCGCCATGCCAATAGCGGGAGTAATCAGTATTGGGTGCAAAGCCATCCTTGATATTCTTGTATAGACCATAGTTTTCGCCGTAGTCCTTTGTTCCGTCATTGCCATCGTAGTATTTAGAGTCGAGAGCAGCAACAAAAGGGTTGGGGGCTGACATATTCCACATCACACCAATCTCGACAACGTCAGCATAGTTGTCGATTGTTGTATTATAATGAGAGCCATCAGCGGTCTCTTGAGGGGGTGACTTTTTGTATGAGATGGCGCTGGAGAGAGCGTTTTTATAGAGAGCACTTTGAGGAATGAGCGCAGACAAAGTCAAAGCACCAAACAGAATCAGAAGAGTCTCTACATAGATTAGCAGATATTTTAGCAGATATTTAACCATATTACATCCGTTATATCAGGCGTGCAAATATAATTAATTTTTATATACCCAATTATGAGTAGCTTAAGGGGGGATTGCTATAGATTGAAAGTAGAGAGAAAGTGTATAACTTCCCTTAATTCATAACTTTTAACTAAAGATATACAAATAGAAAAGTAAAGTTGAACTATCTTTGCGCCTCATAAAGAACAATAACGTAGAACAATGACGAAATTACGTAACGTAGCAATTATTGCTCACGTCGACCATGGAAAGACAACACTTGTTGATAAGATGTTGCATGCGGGCAAGCTTTTTCGCGACAATCAGAAGGTGGGAGATCTTTTGATGGATAATAATGAGTTGGAGAGAGAGCGAGGCATAACGATTCTTGCAAAGAACTGTGCAGTAAATTGGAAGGATTATAAGATTAATATCATTGATACTCCGGGTCACTCTGACTTTGGAGGCGAGGTAGAGCGTGTGCTCAACATGGCGGATGGGGTTCTGCTTCTTGTAGATGCCTTTGAGGGACCTATGCCTCAGACGCGATTTGTCCTTCAGAAAGCTATTCAGCTTGGTTTGAAGCCTGTCGTTGTCATTAACAAAGTCGACAAGCCAAACTGCCGACCAGAAGAGGTTCATGAGAAGGTGTTCGACCTTATGTTTGCGCTTGATGCGACAGAGGAGCAACTTGACTTCACAACCATTTATGGTTCAGCCAAGAATGGTTGGATGTCGACGGACTGGAAGAAGCAAACTGACAATATAGATGCAGTTTTTGAGACTATCATTGAGAATATACCAGAGCCGAGGGTGAATGACGGAACAGTCCAGATGTTGATAACATCGTTGGAGTATTCCAACTATACAGGTCGTATTGCCATTGGTCGTGTCACTCGTGGAGAGCTCCGCACAAATATGGACATCAGTCTGTGCAAGCGTGATGGTCGCATAGTCAAGATGCGTATCAAGGATCTCTATCTCTACGATGGTATGGGTAAGGTTAAGACGGATGTGGTTCCTTGTGGGGAGATATGTGCCATAGTCGGACTTGAAGGCTTTGAGATTGGCGATACTATTGCTGATTCCATCAATCCAGAGCCACTGCCAGCGATAGCTATTGATGAGCCGACTATGTCGATGCTCTTCACAATCAATAACTCGCCCTTCTTTGGCAAGGATGGAAAATTTGTCACCTCTCGTCATATCAAGGATCGTCTCGACCGTGAGTTGGAGAAGAACTTGGCATTGCGTGTTGAGCCTACCGATTCGGCTGATTCATGGAATGTCTTTGGACGTGGTGTTCTTCACCTTTCGGTGCTCATCGAGACGATGCGCCGAGAAGGCTATGAGCTGCAGGTGGGTCAACCTCAGGTCATCATAAAGGAGATTGACGGACAGAAATGTGAGCCTATCGAGGAGTTGACGATAGATCTCCCTGAGGAGTATTCCGGGAAAGCTATCGAGATGGTGACACAGCGAAAGGGTGAGCTTGTCAATATGGAGCGTAGGGGCGACCGAATACATCAGGATTTCAAGATACCATCACGAGGCATCATAGGTCTTCGTTCCAATATGCTGACAGCGACAGCAGGTGAGGCAGTCATAGCCCATCGTCTGCTGGGTTTTGAACCTTGGAAAGGTGCCATCGAGAAACGTACAACAGGCGCACTCATTGCCATGGAGGGCGGAACAGCATTTGCCTATGCTATCAACAAGCTCCAGGATCGTGGTACATTCTTCATATCACCACAGGAGGAGGTCTATGCAGGTCAGGTCGTAGGTGAGAATACTCGCGAAGGCGATATTGTTCTGAATGTGACCAAGTCGAAGAAACTAACCAACATGCGAGCAAGTGGCTCTGATGATGCTGTTCATATAGCACCACCGAGAGTATTCTCCCTTGAAGAGGCTTTAGAGTATATTCAGGAAGATGAGTACGTTGAGGTGACTCCTCACGCTATGCGACTTCGTAAGATTCTTCTTAATGAAGTCGACCGTAAGCGAGTGGCAAAGCGCGAGAACGATTAACTATATATAGAACGATAGAAAAAAGCAGTCTTGAGCAGGCTGCTTTTTTTATCCCATAGAGGGTTACTGCTGAATTTATAACCCTCAAATCGTCAAAAGAGTAGTATAGAAATCTGGACTATGGTTGTTCCAGTTTTGTCTTGTTATAAAACCCATTCATAGCAAATGAAAGAAGAATCACACCTATGATGGGGATTATAACACCAGGGTTTTCAGTGGGTTGATTCATACTGTCCAAAGCTTCATTGCCTGCTGTTGCGAGTATGATAACAGCCACCAAGTTATTTAGAGCGTGAGCGGCTATATTAACCCAAATATTTCTGCCGCAATGATAGAGGAAACCGAGAACAATGCCCAAAATGAGGCGTGGCAGAAATCCTGATGGTTCTACATGGATGATGCTGAAGACAGTCGAAGTGATAAGTATAGTAGCTGTCGGGCTTTTTGTATTGGCAAGAACGATATTCTGCAGAGTGCCACGGAAGAATATCTCCTCAACAACTGCAGGCAGGATGGATACTATGAATACAGAGACAGCGAAGTGTAGTATGGTATCTGTTTGTACTAACTTATTAACCATCTCTGAGTATCTCTGACTCATTTCGAATATGGCATTCCAGCAATCCCAATCCTTGCAAATCGTCTGATTAATCCATGCCGACCAAGTGACCAAAGGCTGACAGAGTATGATTGTTGCGATTCCGAGAAGCCATGCTCTTCCAGAGGGTGGCGTAATTCTGTCAATCTTCAAAAGTTCTGTGAAACTACCTGTTATCCACCATGACATGTAGAATGCTGGGAAGGCAAACAATATGATAGTTGATATGGTCTGAGCTAAGACTACAGATGGATAGCTATCTATGGGGTAGCCACACCATCTCAACAGAAAAAATAAGTTTATGCTGCTGAGTATGACTAATATTAAGCATATACACGTGCAGAGGATAAGACGCAGTGACGTTAAGGGCGTTATAGGTCGTTTCATTCTGTCTCCTTTGTTGCTCTTGGTTTATCTCCTGCATGACTCTCCACAGTGCCATCAAGTAGTCCTCTGTATCGCTCCATATCATTGAGAACCTTCTTTGCCTCAGCCACCTCGATGTCGGATTTCAGGTTATACTCTATACCACCAGCGCGGTAGTATAGAGCTGTGATAATCTCGTTCTCTATGAGCTCGACAATCTCCTTTTTGTTTGTCATGAGATCCTTCTCAAGATTTGGTTTCATCTTTTCAGAGAGGGAGGTGAAGATATCGACGTTCTCATCGTAGTATTTATCTGCTTTGGCTGCCTTCTCAAGACTCTTTATAGCTTCGGAAGTACGGCTTTTATACTCGAAGCGGCGGAACGTTGGCACGTACTTGCAAAAGTCAGCAAAGTCATCATCGGAGATGTGGAACGATTGGATGTTATCAATCTTCGGGTGTTTACGTAGGTATTTCAGAGCATAATGGAATGGTACATTGAAGGCTATGAGAGCGACGCTGACATTTGAATATCGTTCAGGCTCCATAGTGATGTCAGGCGAGATACCTCCACCATCGAAAACCTTTCTACCGTGAGCAGTCTTGAACTCCGACAGCAGTGAGTCGGGTACGTAGCCGACAGCTCCACTCTCGTCTCTATGCGAATAGTCAAGGGCCTGAATGCAACGACCCGAAGGAATATAGTATTTAGATGTTGTCAGTTTAATGGCGTTGTTGTATTCCAACTCGCGTGTTGTCTGAACAAGTCCTTTTCCGAAAGAGCGTTGACCGATGACAACGGCACGGTCGTGGTCTTGCAAGGCACCAGCAACAATCTCGCTTGCCGAGGCTGAGGCGCGATTGATGAGCACGACGAGGGGCATGACAGTGTCGACTGGGATGCGGGTCGCTGTGTAGCTACGGTCGAGAGCATGTAAGCGACCCTTTGTATTCAGGATTAGAGAGCCCTTAGGGACGAATAGGTTGACCATCTTGAGGGCCTCGTCAAGTAGTCCGCCCGGATTGCTTCGGAGGTCTATCACCATCTGCTTAGCACCCTGGCTGCGCAGATTCTTGAAGGCTTTCTCGACTTCGTTGCAACAATTAGCGGTGAAGCTTGTCAGCAAAATATATCCCGTCGTTTCATCAAGCATGCCACTATAAGGGACTGCGTTGAGTTGAATTGTCTTACGATGGACAGTCACGTCTATGGTCTTGCCATCACGAATAACCTTAATCTTGACGTCGGTATCGGGTTTGCCTCTCAGCAGCTCGCTTACCTGGCTGACACTCTTATTCTGAACATCAACGCCACCCACCTCAACGAATAGGTCGCCTGGTCTCAAACCAGCCTGGTGGGCAGGCAGATTGGGATATATCTCACGAATCATGATGTATTGTGACGTATCCGACATCTGAACGATAGAGCCTACGCCACCATACTCACCTGTTGTCTGGAGCTTGAAGTCGTCCATATCCTCCTCAGCGATGAAAGTCGTGTAGGGGTCGAGTGACGACAGCATATTGTCGGCAGCTGTGCGTATCAGCTTTTTGGAATCTACTTCATCGACGTAAGAAAGGTTGAGTTCTTTGAAGAGGGAGAAGAATATATCGAGATTTTTAACTACCTCAAAATTGCGT
Organism: Marinilabiliaceae bacterium; assembly: GCA_021443545.1. Taxonomy (GTDB): domain Bacteria; phylum Bacteroidota; class Bacteroidia; order Bacteroidales; family Marinilabiliaceae; genus W3P20-009. The sequence continues at coordinate 8,021 of JABUTU010000037.1, forward strand.
TTGTCGCCTTTGAAAGCGAGCAGAAGGCCAACGACGAATACCGCTATGACAGATGCTATAGCGTAGTTGGTAGTCTTGCGGGAAGATTGTTTCATGTCACTGTGAATTAATTTTGGAGAATCCATGCCTTCTCCATCCCTTTTATGCGGCGTATTGATTTATTATGAGTTGTTGCCTCTTCGCGTGTTGGGAATGAGGCGACGCTGATTCGTATGCGCTTGCTTTTGGATGTACGTACTTTAGAGAGACCCGTGATGCCCTGTTTCTCAAGCTCTGCAATCTTTTTGTCAGCATCTCTGTCGGTAGTATAGCTTCCCACGATGATATGAAAAACAGGTTGCGATATATTGGAATCCGCTTCAGGCATCTCATCAGCGATGCTATAGCTGATATCCTCATCGGATGGATTGACTGGGGATGAAGATTCAGTTGTTGGCAGAGATATTATAGAAGCCTGTTCAGAGGAGAGGGTTCTAAGCGATGAATCGCCGAGATACTGACCAAAGCATAGTAACGCAACAATCGTAGCAGCCCATCCTGACAGCTGACGGTGAATAGATACGGAGCGCCACACCTCGTCTCTCTTCAGTTCTTCACACTGAACCTTGCTTTGTTGAGGCAGAAGTCTTATGCTGATTGTCTGAAGTCCAAAACTATCAGGATTGTAGTTCGACTGTGGGTCAGCCATGAATACAATAACGTTATCCCTGTTGCTGGTCATCGAGCCAATCTGAGGTAAAGTCACCGTCTCGCCTTTGCGCAAGCGAGAGGTCAGAGAGTCGACGAACTCTTGTATTTTAGAATTAGCCTCTGCAAAACCGATTCGTTCATGCGTAGCAATACGGTTTGCTAAGAGCCCATCGTTATGCGATAGCAGGTTGTTGAAAACGACCTCCTTACGGGCTGGAGAGATTAGTCCAAGACGAATGTCAACAGCCGCATCCACAGTGTTAGTAACGAAAGCACCCAAACCAGGAACGATTACACACTCGTGGTCGAAGAGCAGAAAGCTTATATGTTGTTCAATAGAAAGCATCATTTTTATGTTTAGACCGCAAAGATAATCAAATTATGTTATGTTGTACTGCATAGATGCTGATACTCATGTTAATAACATGTCAGTATAATGTCAATAAATGTTCATAACACACCATAATATGTTCATAACTTATGGGCATTTGAGTAGTTATTAGCGTGTTATATATTTTTATGGTGATTTCTAAAAAATCCGTTTTCTTAATATACACATATGAGACTCATTGATGTTTTTGCAGAGTTTTGGAGGTGCCCAGAAGGAGAAGAGAGAACGAGAGAGAGGTGGCGTAGATGATAGGAAGACGTTGCGGACAAAGAGTGCGGAGTATTGACAATGTTCTCGTTAAATAGTAACTTCGCAATATGGAAATCACGACAGAACTGGAGCAGTACATTGAGCGTCATATAGATGCTGAACCTGAGTTGTTATATGATTTGAACAGGCAGTCGCATATACGTCTGCTTGCGGGTCGTATGGCGAGTGGTCATTGGCAAGGACGACTTCTTAAGATGCTTGTGAGGATGATTAATCCGCGAGCGATACTTGAGTTGGGAACTTTTACTGGCTACTCAGCATTGTCGATGGCGGAGGGTTTGATAAGAGAGGATAGTTGGATTGATACTGTGGAGATTGATGATGAACTGGAGCCGCTCATAAGGGAGTTCCTCGATAAGTCACCGTATGGAGCGAGGGTACGGTTGCACATTGGGGCCGCAGAGGAGGTTGTCGAGAGGTTAGGTGGAGAGTGGGATATGGTCTTCATTGATGCCAACAAACGCAACTATCCTGAGAATTACAAGATGTGTATGAAGCACATTCCTATAGGTGGTTATATAATAGCAGATAACATATTATGGGATGGTAAGGTTGTTGGACCTATTCCTAAGGAGGATGCAGCGCAGACAAAAGCGATACGGGAGTTTAACGATATTGTAGCTAACGACGAGCGTGTCGAGAAGGTGATATTGCCCCTGCGTGATGGTCTGACAATAATCAGGAGAATCAAGTAATGGCCTTTTTCATGCGAGGGGAGAGGCCATAAACAGGAATGGTCTGAACTCGATGTGTAACAATGTTGTCTTAATGTTCGTAGTAGGACATAGAAGATAATTTTAAAACAGAGAATACACATGAAAAAGAGTTTTTCTATCATGGCCTTTGCGCTCGTTGCAGCGCTTGGACTTACTGCGTGTCATGACGACGATGATGATGATGAGAATAGTGCAACGGTTGCAAACTACGATGGTTCAGGTATAATCGGAGCATCTATTTTTAACAACCTCACAGGCAAAGTAGGTCTTACATCATGCTATTTCACAGATGAGAGTTCTATTGCCGACTTCTACACATTCAGCACCTCTTCTGTCGACGATATAGCAGCTATGGGTGAACTGAGCGCTGATGGTAAGACAGTGACACTTGATAAAGAGGGTCTTGCAATCTATGGCGAGGGAACAGATGAGTTGGATCCATCCTATGCAGGAGGATTCTGTCCAACATGGTTCAACGCTTCAGACAACACTCCATTTGCTCCAGCGTCAGGCTCTTTCCGCACGGGGAGAAAAGGAGCTCTGATATGTAATCCTGGTATGTTCCTTAGAGCATTCTTCACACGTCATATGGCAGTAGATCTCTCTTCAGCTATGGCAGCAATTAAGAAACTCAAGGTCAACTCGCTCTATGTATGTCCAGTTGATGCTTACAAGTACATTGGTAAGACAGATGATGATACCCCATACGATTATGAAGGTTACGCATCGGATGCCCTTCCCGCAAACCATCAGATTGAGTTTGTTGTATACGGCTATGTTGACAATTGCACAGTTAGCAACGTACAATCGGCTATCTCAGCTCTGAAAGATGCTGGAAAGAACGCTGCTAATGGCGGTACATTATGCTCAACCCCAGTTGTTCTTGCTGAGACAGATGAGGCTGGTACTCTGACCATTAATTCAGATTGGCAGAAGATGGATCTTACAAGTTTGAAAGATTACTATCTCCTCGAGGCTTCGATACGTGTAATCGACAAGACAACAGGTAAGACATCTAAGGTATATGCAATCGGCACACAGGCTGACGAGAGCAGTGCTACAGGGGCTGTAACAGGTGAAGAAGAGTCTGCATCAACAAATGATGCACTCAACTACGTACTCATCTCGGATGTTGCATTCACTGGTCGTAGCTTCTTCTAATCAGTTCAATCCAAAATGACAATATAAGCCGTAGCTCGAAAGAGTTGCGGCTTTTTCATTATCGAGCTTCCCGTAAAGCAAAGAAGGATAATTAGGTATTGACACCTATTTATTATCAACAAATTAGTATCTTTGTCGCAAAAAGTGAATAAGATAGAAATATGGGAAAGCCAGTTTTGATAATATATAACACGCTGACACGACGCAAGGAACCCTTCCGTCCAATCAACGAAGAGCGTGTTGGAATGTATGTATGTGGACCAACAGTATATGGAGATGGTCATCTCGGTCATGCTCGTCCTGCCATAACATTCGATATCCTTTATAGGTATCTGATGCATCTCGGATATAAGGTGCGTTATGTCCGGAATATCACGGATGTCGGTCACCTTGAGCACGATGCTGACGAGGGCGAGGATAAGATTGCCAAGAAGGCACGACTTGAACAGCTCGAGCCAATGGAGGTCGTTCAGCACTATCTTCTGCGTTATCATAAGGCTATGGAGCGTCTCAATGTGTTACCTCCTACGATAGAGCCTCATGCGTCGGGACATATCATCGAGCAGATAGAGTTTGTGAAACGCATCATAGATGCGGGCTATGCATATGAGTCTAATGGCTCGATTTATTTTGATGTCGAGAAGTATAGTAAGAATCATAGCTACGGCAAGCTGTCGGGTCGCAATATAGATGAGCTATTTGAGAATACGAGAGAGCTCGACGGTCAGAGTGAGAAACGCAGAGGGTGTGATTTTGCCCTATGGAAGAAAGCACAACCAGAGCATATAATGCATTGGCCATCGCCTTGGAGCGAGGGTTTTCCGGGTTGGCATCTGGAGTGCTCGACGATGGGAACGAAATATCTTGGTGAAGAGTTTGACATACATGGTGGAGGTATAGACCTTGTATTTCCACATCACGAGTGTGAGATAGCTCAGTCTACAGCAGCACTCGGACATGAGACGGTGCACTATTGGATGCATAACAATATGATTACAATCGACGGCAAGAAGATGGGTAAGTCGTATGGTAACTTCATAACACTCGACGAGTTTTTTGAGGGCTCTCATCCATTGCTGACACAGGCGTATTCGCCTATGACCATACGTTTCTTCATATTGCAGGCTCATTATCGTTCTACTGTAGATTTCTCAAACGATGCTTTGATAGCAGCTGAGAGAGGTCTTGAGCGTATGACAGAGGCGTATAACCGTCTGATGCGTATCAAACCTTCTGAGACATCATCCGTTGATGTCAGCAAACTTCGTCAGCAATGCGAAGAGGCTATGCTTGACGACCTCAACACGCCGATTGTTATAAGTCATCTTTTCGATGCTACTAAGTCAATTAATGCCATCACAGATGGCAAGGCAACAATCAGCCAGTTGGATCTTGATGAACTTAAGGATGTCTTTAATGTTATGCTCAAGGATATACTCGGACTTCAGCTTGATGCTACGATGAGCGAAGGAGGCAAGGAGGGTGGTGCCGATCGTTTCAAGGGTGCTGTTGACCTGCTTTTACAGATTCGTATGGAGGCAAAGCAGAATAAAGACTGGGCTACGAGCGATAAGATTAGAGATGAGTTGAAGGCTTTAGGATTCAACGTAAAGGATACTAAGGATGGCTTTGAGTGGTCGTAGTACCCAATAATCTACAATCCGTAGAGATGATGCAGACAGAGATGAAGAAGAGGATAAAGGTAGTAGTTGCAGTTGTTGCGGCGATTTTAGCATGGCTTGTTCCATCAACGGCCTTTGGATTGCCGAATCTGACACCGACTGAGCAACGTATGCTTGCCATTGCGTTGTTTGGTGCTGTGATGTGGGTGACGGAGGCAATAGAACTATGGAAGACATCTGTTATGGTTATAGTCTTGATGCTTCTATTTGTCTCAGATTGTAGTCTTTCAATTCTTTCGTGGGACAGAGGAGCGAATTTATCTGACGATAAGGTTGCCTTCTACGATATCATGGCCTCTTTTGCGAATCCAGTTCTTATGCTTTTTCTTGGAGGATTTATTCTTGCTATGGCAGCGAGAAAAGTGGGACTTGATGTCAAGCTGGCGCGTCTCTTGCTTCGTCCTTTCGGTGAGAAGTGTGAGGATGTGATGTTAGGCTTCATGATGGTCTGTGCTATATTATCAATGTTTATGAATAATACAGCGACTGCGGCATTAATGTTTGCCATTATTTCACCTGTTATCAGTGCAATGCCAAACAAGGGTAGTGAGAGGCTTCCTCTATTGCTTAGCATACCGATTGCGACAAATTTGGGAGGAATGGCTACGCCAGTAGGAACACCTGTCAATTTGATTGCGATGCATTATATTAATGATCCGAATGGCATAAATATGGGACTGACCTTCGGTGGATGGGTCTTCTACATGCTACCATTAACCATCTTTATGTTATTCATATCATGGTTGCTTCTCATACGTCTATTCCCCTTTAAGCAGAAGTGTATTTACGTTGATATTCCCAATCAGGTGGATGATAGTCGTTCTCAGACTATTGTTACAATAACCTTCGCCTGCACTGTTCTTATGTGGATGTTTGATAGTTATATAGGACTTAATACATACATCATAGGAATGGTCCCCATTATGATATTTACTTTGACGGGTATTTTCGGGAAGGAGGACCTAAAGATAGTTAAGTGGGATATTCTATGGTTGATGGCTGGAGGATTTGCGTTAGGAACAGGTTTTAACCAGACGGGACTTGCGAAGGATCTTCTTAGTGCAATACCATTAGGCGATATGTCGCCATGGGTTATAGCAGTAACAGCAGGTGTGGTGGCGTATATAATGTCGAGTTTTATCAGTAATACAGCAACGGCGTTTTTGTTAGTCCCTATAGTAACGAGTGGGATTCTTCAGCATGGTATGGTCAGTGGTGATGAGGGTGTAGGAGCTATGATAATTATGGTGATAGCTGTATCTTCCTCCTTTGCTATGTCGTTGCCTATCTCAACACCTCCGAACGCTCTTGTGTATAGCGTTGCTGGTGTCAGACAAAAGGATATGATTAAGATAGGGACTCTTGTAGGCCTAATAGGTATGGTATTAGCCTTTGCGCTCTTTGGCTATATGACTACGACTTCAGTCTTATAGGAATTTGCATTTTTTAAGCAGGCGTTCACTGCTTATTCTCGGCGCTACTCTTCTCCTCTGTATTCTGACGGTAGTTGTTCTCCCAGATTTTTGCTATTGAGATGAATTTGTATATCGACTCCATAACAGCATATACGAAGCCTGCCTTGCCATCACGGAATCCTCCTTTCAGGAAATAGGCCTTTATAAATCTATGGACGCTTGAGAAAGCAGCTTTGGCGATTGAGAAATTCTCATCCTTACGTTTCTCAATTTCATGTTCTGCATATAGATTTATCTTGTCGAGTTTACCGCTTACATTGTAGTCATACAGATGTATTATGGCCAAATCATTGCGACTCCCACTGATTTTCATAATTTTACCATCAACGTGAGGTGCCATATGTACGTAGGGAGGCCAGTCAATCTTATCCTTTCTGAAAAAGCGAAGGACACGATTAGGGTAGTCTCCATGCATAAATTTTCCCCAAGCGTAATTCTTTCGCGGGATGAAGAGTGCGTCAATGTCCGTTTTCTTGCTGATAAAACCATAAAGATAGTCTTTCAGTGCTGGAGTTATCAACTCATCAGAATCGACGAGTAGAATCCACTCATGCGAAGCGTTCTGAATGGCGAAGTTACGGGCAGGCTCGCATATATCTATTTTCTCGGTATAGACGATTTTGCATCCGAACTCTTCTGCTATGGCAATAGTACTATCAGTGCTATGCATATCGCATATCACAATCTCGTCGAAACACCTGACGGTCTCAAGGACCTGTCGGAGGTATCTTTCTGAATTATATGTCTGTATAACTACAGAAATCATAGATGTAGAAGACGTCATTTGATTAGCAAATATAATACTATTTGAATAATAATGTATTATTTGAACTCTGTTGAGGTATTATTTGATAACTATGAAGGCTTTGACCATTCAGGACAGCTTCATATTTTTCAATATACCCTTTTGCCATGGAGACAGCGTTGAATGTATCGCGGGCATACTCGTGACAACGTTTCATGTCGAAAGAGCTATTGCAAATAGCTTGCACAAGGTCGGCAGAACTATTGGATAGTACCCCGACATCGCTGGTAACAATTTCAGGCAGTGCTCCATATGTGGTTGCAAAGACTGGTGTTCCGTAGAAGAGGCTTTCGATGACAGCGAGTCCGAAAGGTTCGTGCCATACAACGGGGAATATAAGACCATTAGACGAGTTGATTAGTCGGCTTTTCTCCACTCCGCCAACCATACCATGAAATTTGATTCGTGGTGAGAGTGTAAAGCGCCATCCCATCTTGAAATTGAATCTGTCGCCACCAAGAATATGTAGTTTACCCAGTTCTGAAGGGAGAGATTTCGCAACTTTGATTGCACCTCTGACATTCTTGACTCTCCAGGCTGCCTTGCCAAGAAAATGAAACCCTGAGCGTTTTATACTCCAGTCGACAGGTGAGTAATCATCCCAATCAAGTCCGTTATATACAAAGTGTTTGCTACCATAACGTTCAGCATGGTTCTTCGACAGAAAGATACTATTTGGAGAGAACTTCTTATTGAAATTGCCGTGAATAGTCTCGACGTATGGTCGGTCGCAACTCTCTTCAAGAGGAACATTAAAATGGAGAACATCGATACCCTCAGGAATCTGTTGCATGATAGATAGCTCAGGGTTATAGGTAATAATAGTCGCAAAATCACATACAGAACCCTTCCGACATAGGTAACTTACCTTATGTCCGAGAGCAGTAAGACCTTTTCCCAGACTCCAGGCCATTCGCTGAAGTCCCCCATACAAATCGATGGGGAGCAGACTATAAGGAGTGATTATCAGAATATGCATATCAGTGCGACAAATAATATTTTAGTTTGCATAAATTGCGCTCCACAAGTTGCTTGTATATGTTGTGAGAGTCAAAAAGGGTGTTAGCGGGGTAGAGAGTAGTCTCCTTTTTCTCAGCATTGGGGTTGAGCATATCGCAACACTCGCTCATCAACGAAATGATGTTGTATTTGTCGAGGACATCATTCTTTGCCTCTATGATACTTGGCAGAGCCGATTCGTAGGGGTCATTGTCGAGGATGTTGTCGATGACCCTGAATGACTCCTCAGCGTTCAAAATATTGATGTATGACATAGCTCCAGCTGAGAAATAGTCGTTGACATTCGTACATCCGTAATAGATGGGGTATGTCTCTGCGAGAAAGCAGTCCGACAACTTCTCTGTCCAATAGTATTTCGAGGAAGAGTTCTCAAGAGCTATATGGTATTTATATGGGGCAAGGACGTCCCACTTGTCGGTGAAACTGTTGAAACCACGTCCGAAGTAGTCGATGCGGTTGCCATATCTTTTTTTCAGTTTCTCAACAAAACAGATGCGGTCAACATGTCCATAGGTAAAGGCCTTGTTACTTGAGATGACCGAAATCATCTTCTCCTTCTGAGGATGGATATCATGTTTCAGAGAATCGTAGTTGAGTTTTACAGTCCCACATTCGTTATTGTCGTTGATGCCCACGAACCATGGGAGGGCAGCCTGGCGGAAAATGACATTGGGATGTTTTGTCTCCTCTTGGCAAGAGCATACGAGCGCAAACTGACTGGTATAATTACTTGGAAAACTTACTATGGAATATGGTTCAGAAAGCATCAGAATGGTGTTCTCCGGAGCAACACGCGTCGATGTTTTGTGGCGAATATATTTATTTCGAACAATCCAAAAGTCAGCCTCTTCGACACAATTGTCACCATCATCAAATACAAAGCTGTAGCGTCCATCTTTAGAGAGTCCTGATGAGTTGTAAGTCTGACGGGGAATCTGTCGACCTATAGAACCAGTAGTAACCCTGACAGTTAACATTATTCGTCAATTTTAGTTATACCATGAGGTGTTCTGACGATGCCCTTGCTGCGTGTATTACGCCGGATCTCAAGATTATTCTTAATTGATTCAGCAGTCTTGTAAGGGCGTGGATGGTCGAGGTGGAGTGTTAAAGCTGAGTATCGTATCTGTTTAGAGCGAATACCCATATTATGTAGTCTCTCACCAAACTCGCGGTCTTGACCTCCATAGTGCATATCCTCGTTATAACCATTAATTTTAATCATGTCATCACGCCAACCAGAAGAGTTGCAACCATTCCAGGATGCTTTGGTGGTCGTGATATTATTCATAAGGCGACAGAACCATTGAGGACCGAGATATTTGAGAGCCTTGAAGTTGTAAGATAATCCTCTTTTCTTCAACCATGAGAAGGTGAAAGCATTTCCATTGGCGATATCCTCTTCGCATATATCGTTGCTGATATTCATAGGTAGTTTGAAGTAACCACCAGAGAGCATATATCCTGTTTTTGCATAACGAGCGTGAATGGCTACGAAGTCGGCACGTGGTACACAATCCTGGTCTGTAAAGATAAGATAATCAGCAGTAGCCTCTACAATCGCTTTATTTAGAATTGTAGATTTTCGAAATCCCAAATCTTCGTGCCAAACATGTCGTATGGGCAGATGCTGTGAGAATCGTTGTATGAGCTCTCTTGTGGTATCATCAGAGCCATCATCAGCTATGATAATCTCATCGGCCAAACGGCTCTGGTACATATATCCCCACAAGGTCTTTTCGAGCCACTTCGGATTATTGTATGTAGAGATGACAACGCCTATGGTCTTGTCGGAAGCAAGCATATATCGGATTATTATTGATGTAAACTACATATTATAGCAACGGCAAAGATACTATTAAGTGAGGGAAAGTCAAATTGTTATTTATTAAAGCTCTCACTGAATTGTTTTATTCGCTGTTCCTCATTCTTTTTGCAGATAAGAAGGGTCCCATTGTCGTCAGCAACAATATATCCATCAAGTCCCTGAATCACCATCTTAAGGTCTCCTGAGGCGCGTACTATACAATCATTGCTTTCGATGAGACGAACATTCTCTTCGCCGACAATAGCATTGCCCATTGAGTCGCGGTCTAACTGCATATACAAAGAGCCCCACGTTCCAAGGTCTGACCAGCCGAAGTCGGATGGAAGAACATATACCCCTGCGTTCATGCCTCGTAGTGAGATATTCTTTCCGCTCATGCGTTCCATAATAGCATAGTCTATGGATATGCTACGACATTGTGGGAATAATTCGTCGACAGTTTTCTCCTCTTTGTCTGTTCCGAAATGGGCTGACATATTGTCGAAGAGCATAGCTATCTCAGGCTCAAACAGACGCATTGCAGCCTCTGCAGTTGCGGCATCCCAAATGAATAAACCAGCATTCCAGTAATAGCCACCATCACTGAGATATTGTTTTGCCACAGGTAGCTGGGGCTTCTCCTTGAAGGCTTTAACATAACATATATCACTTCCGCTGATTTCGTCACCAGCCTGGATGTAGCCATAACCAGTGTCGGGGCGTGTCGGGAACATGCCGAGTGTCAGGACATTGCTACTCCCTTTTACAAATGATATACCTTGTCTTATGACCCTTCGAAATTCGTTGATATTGACCACGAAGTGGTCGGCAGGAGATATGACAAGAGTGGCATCTGGATCGACCCTCTTGATTTTCCATGTTACGTAAGCAATGCAGGGCGCTGTATTGCGCATACATGGCTCAAGAAGAATGTTGTCTTTCGGGACAGATGGAAGTTGTTCTGCTACTTTGGAAGCGTATTTATTACTTGTCACAACCCAGATATTCTCAGGAGAAAACTCTTCTCCAAAGCGGTCGATTGTGAGTTGCAAAAGAGTGCGACCGACCCCCAAAACATCTATAAACTGTTTTGGATTCTCTGGACGGCTCATAGGCCAGAACCTACTGCCAATGCCGCCTGCCATAATTACTAAGTGATTCATATTGCGATTATTCTTATTCTCTTTTTATTAGCTCCTTACAATTTGAAAACCTGATGTGCTGACCGACATCTCAACTATTCGAGCCCTGCTGTTGGGAGGATTTTCAGTCAGGATACGACGGATTGATGAGGCAGCCTCATCATCATTTGCACAAATCACCATATAACCACCACCGCCCGCTCCAAGAAGTTTGTATCCAAGCGCATAGTCATCTATGAGATTGCATATTTGCTCAACCTCAGGTGTTGTCGTTCCAGAATCGAGACGTTTATTCTGTTGCCATGAACGTCTCAGGAGAGAGCCTGTTTGTTGGAAATCTTGCCGACTAATTGCCTCTGCCATATCGTAGGCATGATTCTTTATCTCGTTTAGAATCATAGTGCGTTCCGATTCGCCAAGGAACATACCTCTGACAATCTCGCCCAGTATGCTCTTCGCCACACGCGTTATGCCGGTATAGTAGAGAATCCATCTGTTGAGACCGTTTTGAGGCTCGAAAATACGCTCAGGTAACCAATGTATATCAATTTCCTCCTGACTTCCAGGACGACTCTCTAAAAGTTTCACACCTTCAAAGATGCCTCCATACTGATCCTGCCACCCGCCACCGGTCGTGAGCATCTGCTCAAGTACTAGAACACGGTGACATATATCGTTCTTGCTCCAGCCTAAACCGCAGAAGTCAGAGAGCGCACCGAGAAGTGTCCCTGCCAAAATCGAGCTTGTGCCTAATCCTGAACCCTTTGGAATGGCAACCAATGTGCTTATCTCTATTCCTCCATCAAAGAGTGTGTGGAGCATCTCCTCCAGTGTACTGAACTCTTCAGATTGCAAGAATCCCGCAAGGCATAAGGCCGCTTTGGGGATGCAGAAGGCTGAGCCGACAGTGGTATATTGTTCAAGTTCTGAAAATGTAGATATCTCTTCAAAAGCACCTACATCGATGGAACGTATAGTGATTCGAGGGGTAGATGACTGAGTGCGACGAATAAAGACCTGGATTGGGGCCTGACCATTGAGGTTGACAGCGACTGTCACTACAGCCCCACCACTCATCATACAGTTTGGAGGTGTATCGCTCCATCCGCCAGCGAGGTCAAGACGTGCTGGGGAAGAGGCCCATACAACCTGATCTTCATTGGTTGTACAACGTGGATGAGGTATATTGTGAATTGTCTTACAGATTGTATTCTGCAAGGTATTGAAAGCCTCTTGTTCGCTCTTTTCAGCTATGGCGACTTCTCCTTTCAGACGTGCCAACTCGCTTCTGAACATTGAGCAGCGCATCTTTGTGAGTACATCAGTATTGTCGCTATGCAGTGAAGGTATTTCAGCATTCGACTCAGCGTATAGGCGTGCTATGTGACGAAGGTCAGTCTGGTAGAAGACACTCTGTCTGTTGGCCTCCATTGATGGCATAGCCGCAACAAGAAAAGCGTGTCGTGAGGCGAATAATCTCCTCATATTAGCTTTAGAGCTGATTTCATCGGCACTCAGACGAACTGCGTTCCTCCACCATGCAGAGTATGAAGGAACGGGTTCAAGCATGAACAGAACCATCTCTTCGGTAAGATCAGAAAGCTTGACAACAGGGAACAATGGAGCGTTTTGGATGTCCATAGAGGTATTAGGAGAGAAGTCTGTCAGCGACAGATTACGGGATGTAATCCATTGTATGAGACTTATGCCCATAAACGAGGTAGACTCATCTGTCAGCTGTCCCCTGAAGCGGTCGTCAATATCGTATGTTCTGATAGCCACTTCATCATCTCCAATAGGAACTATATCTATGCAGTTTCCAGATTGTAGGCTCAGTGTCCAGTTGTTCTTTGGAATACCAGTCAAGATATGACGATCTGAAAGGTGCCATTTCTCAGATATATATGAATTCTCTATCCATATATTACTATTCTCTCTTGTAAGTGAGCATGCAGTATATGCATTTTGGATGAAGATTGAGTCCTGAGGCTTAACCTTCCTATGCCATATCTCGCGCTGGTTACAGGTTCTGTTTTGCAGAGCGACGCTTGATGTGATAAGTTCAGACGAAGTTCCAAAATGGTGAAAATGTCCGTTGTCAAGCTGGACAATGGCAACAGTAAGGGCCGAGAGTTCATTGTCAGGAGAACTCGGATTTACTCCTAATGCTGTTCCAAACTCAGAATACAAATCGTACGGACGAGGTCTACCCTCAAGGAATCTATTCTCTGAGTTACTCCATCCACACTTCTTCATCAATAGTTTCAGAGCCTTGTCGGAGAGAAGCCACAACCCGATATCCATGAGATAGAAGTGTGATGCTGCGAGTTCTTCGAGTTGACAGAGCGACGGTTTTTGTAGCATATAGTCGAGGGTCGACTCATTCTCGCGTTTGATACAGAAAATGCCATGATTTGTTGCGAGCTGTGGTTTCGTCCACAAGCCGAAGCAAACCACATCTGCCTCAGGAATATTAGCCTGGAGTTTATCGGCTTCAATCAGAACATCGCCTGAAACAATAAGTGTCTTAAGACTATTGGAAGCGTTTCTGAGAATCCTCTCGAGAAGAGGCATCTGTAACGAAAGCAGATTCTGGTCGATACGTTGTCCGCGGCTCCACTTCATGACAGGTATCGGTGTGAGTACCTTGCCGCTTGAGGCGTATGCAGGTAGGCGTCTGCTCTGTCCGCCTGCATGTATGATAATACGTTTCGTGTTGAAAAGTGACAAATAGTCATCGACAGAAATGCCCTCACTCTCAGCTTTTTGGGATATAGCCCACGACGTCCCTCCGCCAGAGCCGACCTTTTGTCCTGCAGGGTCGTTCGTGGCGAACCATTCACCTTCGTTGACGCCTGCGACTTCGTAGAAGACAGGTGTCAGGCTTGGGGGTACTGAAACAATCTTGTCTATATCCATATTCTGATGAAGCGGAACACGACATACAAAATTAAAAAAAATCCTGACAATAGCATTGTCAGGATTTAAAATGAGGTCGGTAGCAGATTCGAACTGCTGTAGACGGTTTTGCAGACCGTAGACTAAGCCACTCATCCAACCGACCTTATGAGTAACCCTTTCGGGATTACGGGTGCAAAGTTAGTAACTATTTCGTTTTGTCCAACAGATTGAGAGTTTTTTTTACACGTTGAATCGGAATAACATAATATCGCCATCCTGAACGATATACTCTTTGCCCTCAATACCCAATTTCCCGGCTTCTTTACAAGCTACTTCGGAACCGAGTTCGATAAAATCGTTATATTTTATAACCTCAGCGCGAATAAAACCTCGTTCGAAATCGGAGTGTATGACACCAGCTGCCTGCGGAGCTTTGAAGCCATCGTGGAATGTCCATGCACGTACCTCTTTAGGACCTACGGTGAAGAAGGTCTTCAACTTCAAAAGACTATATGCAGAACGAATGAGCTTAACTACGCCCGACTCCTCAAGTCCAAGGTCGTTGAGGAACATCTGGCGCTCCTCGTATGTCTCGAGTTCTGCTATCTCAGCCTCTGTCTGGGCTGCAATAACCAAAATCTCTGCATCCTCATCCTTTACAGCATTTCTGACTGCTTCAACATATGCATTGCCGTTGACAACAGATTTCTCATCAACGTTGCATACGTACATGACAGGTTTTGATGTGAGAAGGAAGAAACCCTTAGCAATTTTCTCCTCTGGTTCAGATAGTTCTACGGTACGAGCGTTTTTACCTTGCTGGAGGACATCACGATATTTAAGGAGTATATCGAGTTGTTTCTTAGCCTCAGGGTCGCGACCAGTGATAGCCTGTTTTTCACATTTCTGGATGCGTTGTTCAACAGTCTCAAGGTCTTTTATCTGCAATTCAGTGTCGATTACCTCCTTGTCGCGAACAGGATTGACAGATCCATCGACATGTGTGATATTGTCATCGTCGAAACAACGAAGGACATGTATTATAGCATCTGTCTCGCGGATATTAGCGAGGAATTTATTGCCAAGGCCCTCGCCCTTGCTTGCGCCTTTAACGAGACCTGCGATGTCAACAATCTCAACTGTTGTTGGCACGACCTGAGCTGGATGGACCATTGAGTCGAGAACCTCCAAGCGTTTGTCGGGAACTGTTATGACACCCACATTTGGCTCGATGGTGCAAAATGGAAAATTGGCAGATTGCGCTTTTGCGTTTGAAAGGCAATTAAACAAAGTCGACTTGCCGACATTCGGCAAGCCAACTATACCACATTGAAGTGACATATATTTTCTATCAACAAGTGATTATTAGAATACGTAGTAGAACGAAACAGCGATGACGCGGTCTTTACTCTTTGTGTTGTACAGACTCTTGAATACTGGTGTCAGACCCATGCACATACGGACATCAGCACCAATACCTGATTTAGAGTCGTAGCCGAAACCGAAGTTAGCCATTGCGAGAACGCGGTTGCGGTCGCGTGCAACTCGGCGGAGCGATTCTATACCTGTCACCTTACCACTTCTATATGTGTGGGTACCAAACATATAATTGTTCAGGTATCCGTGTTGTGATGGTGAAGATATAGTATAGTCGAAGTTGAAACTAATCATTGGACCAGCCTGAATGTTAATACCTTTAATTGAAACAGGCAAGTAGTATTTAAACATGATAGGTACCTGAATATTATCGGTGAGGAACATTATCTTGAAGTCCTCGTTCAGCAGGTCGTCATGGCCTACAATATTCTGGCCCTTGATACGCCATGTCTCCTCTGGATGCCATTTGATAGACTTCTCAAGAGAGCGTACGCCCATACGAGAGTAGAAAACCTCAGGCTGGATAGCCCAATTCTCCCACTGCCAACGACATAGTATACCCATCTGACCTATTCTTGCCTGAACATCATCGACATCCGAGTCGTATGTTGTGAGGTTAAGACCAATCTTCGCACCGAAGTGGAATTGCATACCACTATAGAGCGCATTATTGTTGACCTCTGATACCAATTCTTTATCTGGTTCCTCATAGTCATAATCGCCACCGCGTTGTGCCGTCGCTGTGAAACCGACGAGTGCGAAGGCTACGAGTATCGCAAACTTTTTATTCATCACGTTAATCTGTGGTTATATTTTTTCGGGTGCAAATGTAGCTATTTATTTTTGCTTTCAATAGGAAAAATGCAAAATGCTCAAAAACTTCAATCAACGTCACGTTTAAGAGGACATTATTCATCTATATTTGCTCTTCGAAGCATCAACGATGTTTATGTAACTTTGATAGCGTGACAAGGCAAGTCGACCCTCTTCAACAGCCAATTTCACTGCGCACCCTGGTTCGTGACGATGTGTGCAATTGTTATATTGGCATGCATCTGAAATGCGGAATATGTCTCTAAAATAATGAGATATTTCATTGTCATCAATTCCTGTTATTCCAAAACCTCGGATTCCGGGAGTGTCAATGACATATCCCCCAAACGAGAATGCATGCATCTCAGCATGTGTCGTGGTGTGTTTTCCCGAGTTGTTGCATTCGCTTATCTCGTCAGTCCGCAGATTTAACCCTGGCTCAATACGATTGATAAGGGTTGATTTTCCGACACCAGAGTGACCGGCAATGACGCTTATCTTATCTTTTAGAAATTCCTTGACCTTATCAAGACCTTGCTCATACTTGGCTGAAATCTCTACTACGTCATATCCCATATCAGAATAGATGCTCTTGAAGTTGTCAAGCTCCTCTCGGTGGCGACTGTCGTATCTGTCTATTTTGTTGAAGACAATTACGACTGGCACTCCAAAGGCCTCTGCTGAAGCAAGGAAGCGATCAATGAAAACCGGAGTGGTAACGGGGTAATTTATTGTGACAAGCAGAAGGGCCTGGTCGACATTGGCTGCAAGGACGTGTGTCTGTTTGGATAGGTTCGAAGCACGACGTACAACGTAGTTGCGACGAGGCAATAGCTCACATATCAAGCCTTCTGACGAATCTTCCGACTCCATTTCGATATCGACGAAATCACCGACAGCAACTGGGTTGGTGCTCTTGATATCCTCTGTGCGCATCTTGCCTTTTATACGACATTGTATAATCGTACCATCAGAGTCTATGCGTACCTCATAATTACTGCCTGTCGATTTTACCACTGTTCCTTTCATGAATCTTCACATTGCTACATTGCAAAATTAAGAAAAATCGTATAAAAATGGTTAAATATTTCTTGTTTTATCAAGCAGCTACATATATTTGCACTCAATAGATAACGACAATAAACATTTTAAAAGCAGATAATATGAACGTTAGAAAATTAGTCTTTGTGATGACTTGTCTTCTTTTAGTTGCAGGTACATCTATCTATGCGCAGGATAGTCGCTTCCGCAAGGGCGATGTAGCTTTAAATTTCAATTACTCAGCAGGTAATTTCAGAGCTGAGGATTTTGATTTCGATGAACCACATTCTCATTATGACTTCTTCGATAGTTACTACCAGCATGGTTTCGGACTTACAATGGAGGTTGGAGTCATTGGTGATGTCATCAACGAGAAGGGCTGTATCGCAATCGGTGCTGAGGCTGGTTTTGGCTTTGGTCGCAATAAAGAGGATTACACAAAAGAGTTGTCAAAGCGTATTCATATCGCAACAAGAGGCTCTCTTCACTACTCATTTATCCCTGAGATTGACACCTACGCAGGTCTGAAGCTTGGTGTAGCAAACTGGAGCGACTATAACCTGAAAATGCGTGAAGGAAAGAATGACGACTGGGAGGAGATTTATGATGGTAAGTTGGTAGGTAAGTTCATATATCCGACATTTTTCTGCGGTGCTCGTTATATGGCTGCTCAGAATTTTGGCTTTAATGTTGAATTCTCATACGATAGGTTTGCCTATGCTTCAGTAGGTATAACAATCAAGATGTAAAAGTCTATACAGTATAGTCATGAGAGTGTGTCGAATTATTTTTGACACACCCTCTCTTTTTTAGGTATGTACAGTGATGATTTTTTCATGGGGGAGGCTCTAAAGGAGGCTCGCATTGCGCTGGGAGAGGATGAGGTTCCGATAGGGGCTGTTGTGGTTGTGAACAATACTATCATAGGTAGAGGACATAATCAGACTGAGCGACTTAAGGATGTTACAGCTCATGCCGAGATATTGGCTATCACGGCAGCATCTCAGTATGTCGATGCCAAGTATCTTGATAATGCGACCCTCTATGTCACAGTAGAGCCCTGCACGATGTGTGCTGGTGCCATAGCATGGGCTCAGGTCGGGAAGCTCGTATACGGAGCTTCTGACGAGAAACGAGGTTATGAACGACTGTCGCCATCGCCACTCCATCCACGAACCGAAGTGGTTAAGGGCGTCAGAGCCGATGAGTGTAAGAAGCTGGTTCTCGATTTCTTTGCGGCAAAGCGTAAGTGACTTTGTCGATTGATAACGGCAATTAGTCGGTAAATATTCTTTTTGCATAGTCAAAACGTGGATGACAATCAAAGCGATGCCTTTTGTGGCACGCATTATGCAATACGATAATCAACAAGATTATTAATCCTTAAATACTTACCGATATGAAAACATTAATAGTAAAGGCAGTTGTAATGACGATAGTCATTCTTGCCGTAGGTATCGATGGAACAGCGCAAGGTCGTAACAATCGCACGACAACCCGTCGTCAGACCACAACATACGCAGCACCAGCTCCTGCTAAGAGCCATGCAGCACCAAAACCTGCTGACGGAAAAATGCATAAGCCCGACATGAAGGCTCCTCAGTTTCAAGCTCCTGCACCTAAGCCTCATGCACCTGTTCCGGCTCACAAACCTGCCCCAAAGCATGGTGGACACGCAATGGGTGGACACCCAGCTCCACATTTTATTGCCCCTGTCTGTAATTGCCATCACTGTCGTCCCTATATGACTCACCACTATACAATAGGGGAGATTGTAGCAACTCTGCCGTGCGAATATACTCGAGTGTATATCAACGGAAACCTCTTCTTCAAGGCTCTTGGCATGATGCTCAGCCCTGTCTTTGTCGATGGTGCACTCCAATATATGGTAATGCAGTAGACAACAATATGCATATGTACTCAATGAGAATGTGTCGTTTAGATGCATTCTCATTTGGCGTAAGATGTATAATGGAATTGTCTGAACAGGAGAGTATTGATTATCCTCTATTCAAATAAGTTGGTAAGTTTTGTCAATTTTCATATATTTGCATGACGACTAAATTGAAATGATATGAAGAGATTTATTCAACTATTTCTGCAAGGATTGTTGTATACAATGCCAATAGCGGTCACCGTATGGTTGTTTGTATGGGCGGTACGACTGACCGACAGTATATTTAAGGGTACATTTCTCGACAATATTTTAGTGTTTCCAGGTAGAGGAATCATCATTCTTCTGTGCCTTGTCACAGCCGTTGGATATTTTGCGCCAAAATTGATAACGCCGAGTATCTCGCATTGGTGGAAGGGATTCCTGAATAGGATGCCGTTTGTAAAACTTATCTATTCCTCTGTAAAAGATATTATGGAGGCCTTTGTAGGTAAGCAGAAGCGATTTGGAACGCCAGTCTTGGTGGCAATTGATAAGGATGGCATTCAGAACAGGTTAGGTTTCATAACATCAGAAGATCTCTCTAAGATAGGAATAGATAATGGTATGATAAGTGTCTACATTCCCATATCGTATGGTATGTTTGGGGAGTTACTGATTGTTCCTGCAGCTCAAGTTAGAACACTTGACACATCTTCAGCTGAAGTGATGAAATTTATAGTCTCGGGAGGTGTCGTGAAGATTGAAGACTCAACCGAGAATCAAAAGTAAGAATATCTCTCAAGAGCAAGGTTCTGAGAATTTTTGGCAGATAACAACTATGAGTGATAACATAACCGATATTACCAAGAAATTTAAAATAACAGGAAATTTCAATCTTATCTATTCCAATAAGATAAAGACATTTCTCTGTTCCCGGATAGTACCAAATATGTTGGTTGACAGAATTTTGGAGTGGGCCTCTTCAATTGATGCCAATGAATATTGTGTTGTATGTGGTAACCAGACGCATATCGAGTTTGAAGTCATTGAGAGACTACTCAAGGGGAATGTGCCTGTCATATTAGTTCTTTCAACCAGAGCTCCCGAAACCTTTCAAGAGGAGGTTGAAAAAGCCTTGTCGGAGAATCGAATTCTTATCTTTTCGCAGCCAGACGATGAGAAGATTAGCACAGTGACATCTCAATATCGGAATGAGTTGATGTTTGAGCTTGCAAATGACGGGATAGTGGTAGGATTTTGTTCAAGAGGTGGAAACCTGGCACAGCAGACTATGTTCAGGGATGACGTGACTTATCTGACTGATTATAAGATGCTGGATGAGTCGGCTGACTACGATTTATGGAAAAAGTCGTTTCAGGCGTCGGACAATAGCATGATTACTCTTCAGGCAAAAACAGTAAGGGGGGTGACCAATTATGTATCGCTAACCAAAGCTTTTCGCAGGCAGGGGAGTGGAGAGGTTGAGTATCAGACAATCAATTTTTTAGAGCGCGACTTAAAGCAACTATATTCATTCTTAGGGCAAGCTGTTGATGCTATTGAGATTCAGGAGATGACACACCGAAACCGTTCGTCACAAAAAAATGGCATTGATTATAAATCAGAATCAGGTGACAGGATGCCGTGGGACGATTAGACAGAGAAGTCGGATGTCTTGCCATTGTCGCACCAGCGAACAGCTATCTCGTCGAGAATAGCTTTCAATTCATCGGCATGTTCCTCCCTCAGCATACGAATCTTTGTCTCCCTAAAATCATACAGTCCCTTAAAAGCTATTGCGAGATGACGTCGGACGTGTAGTATCGCTTTTCGTTCGTCGCCAATCCAATTTATAGTCTCATCTAATTCGCGCTTCAAGATATCAACCAACCCCTTTATTGTCATAGGAGGAAGCTTTTCACCAGTGTCGAGGTAGTGTCTGACTTCTGAGAATATCCATGGTTTTCCTATTGCAGCGCGTCCTATCATAATGGCATCCACTCCATATCTGTTGAATGCTGTCCGAGCTCCCTCAGGCGTTGTTATGTCACCATTACCAATAATTGGGATGTGCATACGTGGGTTATTCTTGACTTCGCCGATGAGTGTCCAGTCGGCAGAACCTGTGTACATTTGGGCACGAGTCCTGCCATGTATGGTAAGAGCAGATATCCCGACATCTTGAAGACGTTCTGCCGTATCAACGATGAATTTTGACTTGTCGTCCCATCCAAGTCGAGTCTTGACTGTCACTGGGGTGTGGTCAACAGCATTGACAATCTGACGAGTCATCTCGACAAGCTTGGGTATATCCTTCAGCATTCCGGCACCAGCACCTTTTCCTGCAATTTTCTTGACAGGACAGCCGAAATTAATATCGATAATATCTGGTTTTGTACTCTCAACAATCTTTGCAGCCTCAACCATAGGCTCAATCTCCCTGCCGTATATCTGAACACCAACGGGTCGCTCGCTATCCAGAATATTTAATTTTTTCATTGACGAGTCGACGTCCCTGATTATAGCATCGGCATTGACAAACTCTGTATACATGAGATTTGCGCATGCCTCCTTGCACAATTTGCGGAATGGAATATCTGTGACGTCTTCCATTGGAGCAAGTAATATAGGCTCAAATCCGAGGTCGAGATTGTCTATTTTCATGGTATAAATTGTTGTCGTTAAATTAGTGTGCGAAAATAAACATTTCTTTTTGTAATTTCGTGCGCATTTTAGAAAGACACGATAATTGAAAGAAAATTGGACACAATTATATCTATAACTGGACTTGGATATGTGGGGCGACCGCTTATGATGTCGTTTTTGGAGAGCGGCTATCAGGTAGTAGCCTACGATATAAATGATAGTACTGTAGAGAGATTGTCTCGTGATATTGAGGAAAAGCACCCAGAACTATCTGAACGACTCTGCGTAACAAGTGACTCTTTACTCTTGAAGAGGGCAACGTTTCATATCGTAGCTGTGCCTACGCCTACTGCTGAGAATAATAAGCCAGATCTATCATGCCTAAAGGGAGCGTGTGAAGCAATAGGACCAAATCTTAAGAGGGGTGACATTGTAGTTTTTGAGAGTACGACATATCCCGGATGTACAGAGGAGTATTGTTTGCCCATTCTCCTTGCGGGTGCGTCGGAGGAAGCCTCACTCGACATACACGTAGGTTATAGTCCTGAAAGAATCAATCCTGGAGATGATGCTCATAATGTCAAAAGCGTTGTAAAGGTCATCTCAGCTCAGGACGCAGAAACGCTTAAGGTCGTAAAGGAAGTCTACTCCACAATATGTCCGGCTGGAGTGTACGAGGCAAGGTCAATAAGAGTGGCTGAAGCCTCAAAACTGCTTGAGAATGTACAGCGAGATGTCAATATTGCCTTGATGAATGAGTTTGCCACCATTTTAAGGAGCGATAAAATAGATATTCAGGATGTTCTTGATGTTGCCTCTACAAAGTGGAATTTCGTGAATGTACGGCCAGGACTCGTTGGCGGTCATTGCATTGCGGTGGATCCATACTATTTTATAGACTACGCACAAAAGATGGGGGAAGAGGCAAGAGTGACCTCTTCAGCTCGAGAAACAAATAGTCGTGTGGTACTTAGAATTGCTGAGCGTATCGCAAACGAGGTTGCAAGAGGAGAACGACGAGGATTGAGAGTACTTATTATGGGTATGACATATAAACCAGACGTAGATGACGTCAGGAATAGTCAGAGCATAGTCTTGTATAACATAATGAGTAATGATGCGTCAGGGTTGTACGGAAGTGTAGAGACACATGACCCCTATGTGAAGAAAACAGATATTAAAGGTAAATATGACGTTATTGTAATAACCACGCCACATAGGGAGTATATCGACATGGGAGAGTCGGTCGTCGAGTCGCTTCTTAATCCTATGGGCATAGTATTTGATGTGACTGGTCGCTTTAAGGGGCTTGAAGGACGAGGAATAAGGACGATGAGATTGTAGAGTTTCAAGACTTTAAGGTGTTGATATACAATACTATGACAAATATTTTTTGTCGATCTTATAAAAAAGTGACTTGACAAGCACATTATCACAAAAAAAAAGTATAACTTGCATTCGCTTAGAAGACTTGACTTGATATAAACAAAACGGCATTTGTGAAAGCAAATGTCACAAAAGTTTAATCTTATGGAAATCAAAAAATCACCTAAGGCTGACCTTGAAAACAAGAAGGGTTTGTTTACGGAGATTGGTTTGGCCGTAGTTCTCGCCTGCACCCTTGGTGCTTTTGAGTACTCGTCTAAAGCAGCCGACATAGACGTTGCTTCCTTGCCTGATGAGGTTGTCGTAGAAGAGGAGATGGTTCCAGTAACCACACAAGATGAGATAAAACCACCGCCACCACCGCCACCACCAAAGATGGCAGAGGTGTTGAATATTGTAACTGACGATACCGATATTAGTGACGAACTTGAAGTTCTTGATACAGAGGCTACGGAAGAGACGGAGATTGAGTTTCGCGAGGTAGTAGCTGAGGAGGAGGCTGAAGAGGTTTCGGATGAGGTATTTGTAATTGTTGAGCAGATGCCTGTATTCCCAGGTGGAGACGCTCAACTTCGCAAGTATCTTGCTGAGAGTGTAAAATACCCTGTGATAGCTGCAGAGAATGGTATTCAGGGGCGTGTATTTGTTTCGTTCGTTGTGAACCAGAAGGGTGAGGTTACCAATGTAAAGGTAGCACGTCCGTTCGATCCCAACCTCGATAAAGAGGCTGTTCGAGTGGTTCAATCAATGCCTAAATGGGCACCAGGTATGCAACGAGGTAAACCAGTGAAGGTTTCTTATACAGTTCCGATTAACTTCGTGCTCCAATAATAGAGGTGTAGACAATAAAAAGCCACTATAGGTTCTCCTATAGTGGTTTTTTGTCTCTGTACATCTCTATTTTCTTCTTTTTATCATTGGTATTAAGTATAATTAATTCATTATCTTTGCACATGTTTGACGCTGAGATAAGTGCAAGCGAATTTGTGTTTAGATGCGAAACTTTATATATTTTATAATACGACATTCCACAACGTTCTTTTTTATTCTTTTAGAAGCGTTGTGTATAATGCTTGTCTTTACCTATAACGACTATCAGCAGTCGAAGTACCTATCGTCTGCAAATGTCATCGGTTCATCTCTCTATTCTATGCAGAATAGCGTATATGGTTATTTTCGTCTCTCTGAGGAGAATGAAAAACTCGTAAGGGAGAATGTGGCATTGCGTAATCAGATGGATATGATGTATGCGAAGATGCGTGAGATGACAGATTCAACCTTTATTTTACGCGAATTACCCCAGCAGAAAATGATTTTTAGGGATGCGAAGGTCCTAAAGTCGTCAACCAATAGAATGCACAACTATATTACAATAGACAGGGGCAAGACTGGGGGCGTAATGGAGGATATGGTAGCTATAGATGGTGAGACAGGTGGTGTGGTTGGACTTGTTACAGCAACTTCAGATAATTTTGCAATAATACTTCCGATTATTAATACCTCGTTCCGACTCTCAGCAAAACTCAAAGAGTCGAACTTCAGGGGGCAGCTTGTCTGGAATGGAGTTTTTGACGATAGGGTCATATTGAATGACATACCTGAGCATGCATCAGTGCATGTCGGTGATTCCATTGTTACAAGTGGATCCTCAAGTTTCTTCCCTGAGGGTATATTGGTAGGAGTCGTCTCGGAAGTGGAGATGGATAATAACGGGGGATTCTATAGACTCGAGGTGAAGTTGTCGACCGACTTTAACTCCATTTACAACGTTGAGATTATTGAAAACTTGCAATTGGAAGAGCAGACGAATCTTGAACAATCGCAGATGCAGGAAGAAGAATAGCTAAAGGAAGAGACAATGACAAATTCACAGAACATCATACGACTATTATTGTTGTTTATCATACTTGTTTTATTGCAAGTTGTGATATTCAACAACTTGGATTTTTTGGGATTCATCAACCCATATCCATATATATTATTGGTTATGAGCATGCCATTTGGTGTTTCAACCTCATTTCTGATGATAATAGGATTTGGTATCGGTTTGACAATCGATATGTTCAGTAACACTCCAGGAATGCATGCGGGTTCGTGTGTGTTGCTTGCTTATCTGCGTCCTTGGATTTTGAAACTGATAGCTCTGCATGACGACTATAAGACAGGAAATCTTCCGTCCTCTGCCTCGTACGGAGGTATGTGGTATTTGAAATATACAATATTGTGTGTCTCTATTCATCATGTTGTCCTCTTCTGTTTTGAGCAGATTGACACCATACTATGGTGGCCAACATTATTGAGAATTATTCTCAGCATTGCCGCCTCCATTGTAATAATCTATGTCTCACAGATTTTTATTAGAATAGGTGGTCGGGAATAATGGAGTATCGTAGGCACATAATCGCATTTGTGATGATATTGATAGGGCTATGTATGATAGCCCGTTTAGCCTATGTTCAGCTATTCGACAGTACCTACAAACTATCGGCCGATAGCAACTCGAGGCGCAAGGTTACGCAGTACCCGTCGCGCGGTCTCATTTACGATCGTAATGGTAAACTGCTGGTCTCGAATGAGGCTTACTACGATATTATGGTTGTTCCGCGGGAGGTCCATGAGTTCGACAGCCTTGATTTCTGTCAGACTGTAGGCATCGATATGCCTATGTTACGAGACCTATTCAAAGAGATGAGGCTGAATATTCGTCGTCGACGGGCTTCAGTCCATAAACCTTATCAGTTTATCAGACAATTATCGAGTGAACGTTACGCAGTCTTGCAAGAGAAACTATACCGCTTAGATGGTTTTTATGCTCAGCGACGCACTCTTCGTAAATATGAGTACCCAGCTGCAGCGCATGTGCTTGGATATGTAGGGGAGGTTAATGAGAATGTAATAAAGAACGACCCATACTATGCTCAGGGCGACTATATCGGCATCTCAGGTATTGAGAGCTCTTTTGAGAGTGATCTGAGAGGTCAGAAGGGTGTCAATTATCTAATGGTCGATGTTCTTGGCCGGCAAAAGGGCGAGTTTCGTGGAGGTGCGTATGATACAGTTGCTATCTCTGGAAAAGACCTGACTCTGAGTCTGGATATTGAACTTCAGATGTATGGCGAGCGACTTATGGCGGGAAAGACGGGAAGTATTGTAGCGATAAAACCGCAGACGGGTGAGATTCTATGTATGGTTTCAGCGCCCTCTTATGATCCGTCATTGTTGATAGGACGCGACCGTTCGGTTAATTTTCCTCTCTTGAGCTCAGATCCTCAGAAACCGCTTTTTAATAGAGCCATTCAAGCTTGGTATCCACCAGGTTCGACATTCAAGACTATAAATGCCCTCATTGGTATGCAAGAGGGTGTGGTTACACCTGAGACTCGTTATCCATGTGCTTATGGATATACTATAGGTCGTTTCCACATGGGATGTCATGGACATGCCTCGCCTCTTAACCTGCGGCAATCTATCCAGAATTCTTGTAATGGTTACTATGCCTATGAGTTCAGGGCAATACTTGATAATAAGAAATATGAGAGTGTTGGTGCCTCATTAGATAATTGGAAGGATTATCTTGTGCGTTTCGGATTAGGCTATAGACTCGGTATAGATATAGCCAATGAGAACAGAGGTTTTGTTCCGAATGCTGCCTATTATGACAAGGCGAAGGGTAAGGGATGGACCTCCTTAGGTGTCGTCTCACTCTCTATTGGGCAGGGAGAGTTGTTACTGACACCTATTCAGATGGCTAATGTTGCCGCTATCATCAGTAATAAGGGTTGGTTCTACACTCCGCATGTAGTTCATCATATAGAGGAAACAGATATAGCTTCGCAGTATACAACCAAGCATTTTGTGGGAATAGATACCACCTATTTTTCTGTTGTTCAGGATGGTATGGAGATGGCAGTGTGGGGCACAGATGGCGGTACAGCAAGGGCTGCTCAGATTCCTGATATACGGATATGTGGTAAGACCGGGACAGCGCAGAATCCGCATGGTAAAGACCATTCCATCTTCATGTCTTTCGCACCAAAGGATGACCCTCAGATTGCGATTTCCGTATATGTTGAGAATGCAGGTTTTGGTGCAACATGGGCTGCCCCAATTGCAAGTTTAATGGTTGAAAAGTATGTTAATGGCTCAATAAAGCCTGAAAGAGAATATATAGAAAAGAGAATACTTGAGACGCAATTGAATGGAGTACAACCTTAGCAATAGAAATAATTCATACCACAAAGGGATAGACTGGGTGACGGTTCTTTTATACACCCTGTTGGTTGTTTTTGGCTGGTTTAATCTGTATGCAGCCAACTTCAATCCCGAAACGAAGGTTTTCTTCTCGATTGATGCTGAGTATTTTAAGCAATTGATGTGGATAGGAGTAACTATAATCCTGATAGGAGCTCTTATGCTTGTTGACAGTAAAATTTTCGTGGAGCTTGCCTCAATTCTTTATGGTGTCTCTCTGCTATTATTGTTGCTTACCCTTGTTGTCGGAAAGGAGGTCAATGGCGCAAAGGCATGGTTGGGCTTCGGTCCAGTTCAGTTTCAGCCAGTTGAGATGACGAAGATTGCAACAGCCCTGCTCATCTCCCGCATAATAAGTCGTTATGGATTCTCATTTTCCTTTAGGAATATAATGCAGATGGGGTTAGTTTTACTTGTCCCAATAGCATTTGTTCTATTGCAGAATGATACGGGTAGCGCTTTAATATTTCTGATATTTCTTTTTCCAATGTTCCGAGAAGGAATGTCGGGACATATATTGACAATTGGAATTGTAAGTATTATTGCAGCTATAGCCTCCCTGCTGAAGGGTAGTCCGCTTGTAATGTGTGTCGTTTTAGCACTATTTGTCATTGCATTGACTCTCTATCTGTCTTATATCGGGCATAAAAGAGTTGCTTTTATCTCTGTTATTACGGGGGTATTCGCTATGCTTTTTATGGCTTTATATCTGCATTTCTTCGGTGATCTCATTCATTGGGACTGGGTTGTTTTTGCCTGTGCTACTGTTCTGACTGTTTATCTTTTGACTGTTTCAGTAATCAAGAGAATAAAGAGAGTCTCAACATTTATAATGTATCTATGGATAGCTCTTTTAGTATCGTTTGTAACTGGTTATGCCTTCAATAACATTCTTATAGAGCACCAGAGAACCCGTATTAATATTTTGTTTGGAATAGAAGAGGACCCATTAGGGGCTGGCTACAATGTCAATCAGAGTCTTATTGCCATTGGGTCAGGAGGTGTGACAGGCAAAGGCTTCTTAGAGGGAACGCAGACGAAATTGAACTTTGTTCCAAAGCAGTCGACCGATTTCATCTTCTGCACTGTTGGCGAGGAGTGGGGTTTCTTGGGATGTGTTGCCCTAATAGCGCTTTATATTGCGTTTTTCATGCGCCTTATGCAGCTTGCGGAGAAACAGCACTCGGTCTTTAGTCGTGTATATGGATATAGTATAGTCTGCATATTCTTCTTTCATTTTGCTGTGAATATATGTATGACCATAGGGCTTATGCCTGTCATAGGTATCCCACTGCCATTCTTCAGTTATGGTGGTTCTTCGTTTTTGGGTTTTTCTATGATGCTCTTTATCTTCCTTAAGCTTGATACTGACCGTAACGAGTTAATCAGGTAGCCTCTCAATCATCTGTTGGAGTACATTTCGTCGTAGTACTTTTCGTAGTCGCCTGAGGTAATATTGTCCATCCACTCCTGGTTGTCGAGATACCATCGAACAGTCTTCTCAATGCCCTCTTCGAATTGCAGACTTGGTTCCCAGCCAAGTTCCCTCTTTAGTTTTGATGAATCTATTGCATAGCGGAGGTCGTGGCCTGCGCGGTCTGTTACGTGTGTAATAAGGTCCATGTCAGCACCTTCTGGACGTCCCAAGAGACGGTCAACAGTATTGATTACAACCTTTATGATGTCGATATTCTTCCATTCGTTAAAGCCACCGATATTGTATGTTTCAGCGATAGTACCCTTGTGGAAAATCACATCGATTGCTCTTGCATGATCAACGACGTATAGCCAATCGCGGACATTCTCACCTTTTCCATACACAGGAAGAGGTTTGCGGTTGCGGATATTATTTATAAATAGAGGAATGAGTTTTTCTGGGAATTGGTATGGCCCATAGTTGTTGGAGCAGTTGGTCACGATGGTAGGCAGTCCATATGTGTCGTGAAATGCGCGGACAAAATGGTCAGACGAAGCTTTTGATGCAGAGTAGGGAGAGTGTGGATTGTACTTGGTCTCCTCACGGAAGAATGAATCGCCATAAGGACCTCTGCCATCTTTGTCACCTGCTGGATTAGAGAGCTCAAGAGCTCCATATACCTCGTCGGTTGAGATGTGATAAAAGCGTTTCCCTTCGTATTTAGAGGGAGATTTATCCCAAACCGTCTTAGCAGCCTGAAGGAGAGAGAGAGTTCCCATAACATTGGTACGTGCGAATGTGAATGGGTCGCGTATGCTTCGGTCCACATGACTTTCAGCGGCAAGGTGTATGATACCATCCACTTCGTATTTCTCCATTAACGCAACGATAGCCTCGTAGTTACAGATATCCTCACGTACGAAGGTGTAGTTGGATTTACCTTCGATATCACTGAGATTCACAAGATTACCAGCATACGTCAGCTTGTCAACGTTAATGATGTGGTAATCAGGGTATTTATTGACGAATAAACGTACGACATGGCTGCCTATGAAACCTGCGCCACCTGTTATTATGATACTCTTTGCCATAATGCAATTCTTATTTTTGCTGATTATTAATAGTTGTGATACATCTTTTCAATGCATCATACCAATGGGGGATATTGATTCCGAAAGTTGTTTTCGTCAATGTCTTGTCAAGGACCGAGAAAGATGGCCGTTTGACAGGTGAAGGGAACTCATCGGAGTGGCATGGCTGTACATCACATATACTCGTGTTGCCGGCTATGTCGCGAATAGCCATAGTGAAGTCATACCAAGTTGCCACCCCCTCATTTGTATAGTGATATACCCCTGTTTTGTCAAGCATATTATTGTTCACTATATGCATAATGAATGCAGCCAGGTCAGCTGCATAGGTAGGAGAACCGACTTGGTCGAAAACGACCTTAAGCTCTGGCTTTGAGGAGGTCAGATTGAGCATCGTCTTGACAAAGTTTTTTCCGTAGGGGGAATACAACCATGCTGTACGAATTATGATGTATTTGCACCCAACAGCAATAATCGACTCCTCGCCTCTAAGCTTGGTTCTGCCGTAAGCTCCGAGTGGGTCTTTAGGGGCATCAGGATTAAGAGGAACATTTGCCTTTGCCCCGAAGACGTAATCAGTTGAGATATGAATTAAAGTTGCACCGACCTCCTTTGCTGCTATGGCAAGATTCTCGACGGCTTTATTGTTGATGATGTCAGCTATTGCCTCATCACTTTCAGCCTTGTCAACATTAGTATATGCAGCACAATTAATGATTACATCTGCTGCAAAGCTTTTAACAGTTGTAATGACAGATTCTCTATTAGTTATATCCAGTTCCGCGACATCAGTGAAGGCGAAAGAGTGGGGAGTGCCAACACTTAGAGTGCGCACCTCATTACCAAGTTGTCCGTTAGCTCCAGTTACAAGAATATTCATCCTAATAGAGTTTTATGTTGTAGTCGAAAGGCGAATCAATATCTCTTAGCGCCTTATGGTTCTTATCTTTTTCTGAAAGTATAGCCTCTGCTGGGTCTATTTGCCAGTCAATATGCAGTTCCTTATCGTCGTAAGCAATAGCGCCTTCAGCCTGAGGAGCATAATAATTATCGCATTTATACTGGAAAACAGCATGTTCAGAAAGTACGGCAAAGCCGTGAGCAAATCCGCGAGGTACGAAAAGCATATTATGTTTTTCTGCTGTTAGTTCAACAGCAACATATTTCCCGAATGTTGGGCTTCCTTTTCTTATGTCGACGGCTACGTCAAGAACCTTACCCTCAACGACTCTGACGAGTTTGCTTTGGGTAAATGGTGGTTTCTGGAAATGAAGGCCGCGCACTACGCCATAAGAGGAGCTACTCTCATTGTCTTGCACAAAGGTTGTCTTGCATATATTTTCGCGGAACCAATCGTCACGGAACGACTCAAAGAAATAGCCTCGGGAGTCACCAAAGACTTTTGGTTCTATAATGAACACATCGGGTATGATTGTCTCAATTCTTGTCATTTTGCTAATTTTAATAGGTATTGGCCGTAGCCGTTTTTCTTCATAGGCTCAGCTAAACGCAGAAGGTCTTCTCTGGTAATCCATCCTTTATTGAATGCAATCTCTTCAAGGCAGGCTACTTTCAGTCCCTGGCGTTTTTCGATAACCTCGATAAATGTAGATGCCTCTGCCAACGAATCGTGAGTCCCTGTGTCAAGCCATGCAAATCCACGTCCCAGCATCTGAAGTTTCAGAGATCCCTCTTCGAGGTAAGCCTGATTAACTGTGGTAATTTCAAGTTCGCCACGTGCTGATGGTTTGATACGAGAGGCAATCTTGACAACACTGTTAGGATAGAAGTAGAGTCCGACGACAGCATAATTTGACTTAGGTTGCTGTGGTTTCTCTTCAATGCTTATAACATTCCCCTCTTTATCAAATTCAGCAACGCCATATCTCTCAGGGTCATTTACATAGTACCCAAAGATTGTAGCTTTGTGTTGATTGGAGACAATGTCAACAGCCTCATTTAGCATTTTGCCGAAGCTCTGACCGTAAAAGATATTATCGCCAAGAACCAGGCATACATCATCGTTACCTATGAAGTCACGACCAATGATAAAGGCCTGAGCAAGTCCGTCTGGAGATGGTTGTTCTGCATATTCGAAGCGCACGCCATAGTCGCTGCCATCACCAAGAAGTCGCTTGAATCCTGGTAAGTCCTGGGGTGTAGATATGATAAGGATTTCTCTGATACCGGCTAACATAAGAGTCGATATCGGATAGTAAACCATTGGTTTGTCAAAAACAGGTAGCAACTGTTTGCTTATACCCTTGGTAATAGGGTAGAGTCTTGTGCCTGACCCTCCTGCTAAAACGATTCCTTTCATAATTCAGTATTGTCTGTTTATTATGGTTCTTACTCGGAGTTTGTCGCTATTGGTATATGTATTGAGATTTATATTCTCAATTATACATAACCATGCTTTCTCTCCAATCTTTATGCCTTTGGCATTATCCAAACGTCTGATCAGTTCGCTGCATAGTCCCAACTCATTATTACTGAAACAATCAATCTCAAATGCATCGCTTTTGATGTTGAATGTCTCACCAGGAACGATGATACCAGCTCCAAACCATGTGTGACCCTGTTCTGGAACTGAACCTTCATGTTCAGTGATATTAGTAATGAAACCTGTAGAGTCATCAACTTCAATCACTGGCCATTTGCCTAAGGTGCCGTCAGTACGCAAATATCGGTGGGAACTGAATCTCATCAAACTTTATACTGTCGGTTATATTATATGGAGAATACTCCAGTTTAATATTGTTCATTACTACTTTAGCATCTTTAAGATCTTTAGTATCCATAAGACAAAGTTTTATCTTTGTTGCTGGAATAGAGTCTCTTATAGCATGGTCTATCCGTATATTGCGAATTGAGTATGAACTCTTGTCAATTGTCACCCATGATGTGTCAGCAATATTATCTGTGTAGAAAGTGATAAGCGACATCTTAGTGTCATTTTTATTGCTGTTATGTTGCGTGAAGTTATAATCCATTGCAAACTGTAATGTACCGCCGCGCAAGCTATCGGCATTGTATAGAAATGTCAGATTCCGAGCAATAGTATCTTTCTCTTCTAATGGGTATCTAATTAGAAATATCTTCTTCCAAAATACAGTCTTCAGTGAATCTTGGAGATGAGCAATGTGTTTGTCTATAGAGTCCTGCATATTGTAGAGTTGTTCATAATCAGCCTCTCTCTTAGTGAGTATATCAACAATATCAGCATAAAGAAGAGCGTTTTTAGTGGGGTCGTCTGAGTATATTCTGACGATGCTATCGTATTGAGCTTTAGTCAGACCATATCTGTTAAGCACGGAGCGGTAGATACTCTCCATGGTTTTGTCTTTGTACTTATTGGAAATGTCACCCCTAACCTGAGCCACGGCATCTGCAAGATATACATCTGCAACGATATGAGCGAATTTGTTTTGGGAAGGAATCCACGAATCCCGTATAAAAATATGCAGATACCATCCTCCCACGACAGACAGGATGATGGCAACTACTATTATAATATTTCTCTTGTTCATTCTTTACTTGCCGTCGGCTCTAAATATAGAGCGTATGGTTTTGATGAATATTACCATATCGAGAGAAAACGACCAGTTGTCGATATAGTCCATATCCATATGCATCCACTCTTCGAATGATATACTATTTCTGTTGGGGGCTATCTGCCATAGGCAAGTGATTCCAGGTTGCATTGATAGGCGTCTCAATTGCCAACGTTCATATTTTTCCACCTCGTCAGGCAGAGGCGGACGTGGACCTACAATCGACATATCGCCAATGAATACGTTCCAAAATTGAGGGAATTCATCAATGCCACTCTTTCTGATAAGTTTTCCTACTCTGGTGATACGTGGGTCGTTGGCAATTTTGAATACTGGACCATCCATCTCATTCTGATTCATCAAGCTACCCTTAAGAGCCTCGGCATTCTCCACCATTGTACGGAATTTGTAGACCTTAAACTTACGCCCTCTAAGGCCGCATCTCTTCTGCGCAAAGAAAATAGGCCCTTTGGAATCCAGTTTGATCATCAAGGCTATGATGATAAAGAATGGGAGTCCGCATAGTATGATGCATGAAGAGAGGAGTAGGTCGAACAGACGCTTTGCCAGTAATCCAACGTAGTTTGTCGGTGTATTGGTGATGGTTATGACGACATTTGTGTCGAAATATCTCAGCTGTGTATTAGTTGAGATTCTATTCAAGAATGGTGAGTACAAGCGAAATGTGACACCTAAGTCCTGACATATATTTATAAAGTGCAGTATCTCTTGCGAGCTATCATAGCTACGAGCATAGATGAGTTCGTCAGTACCCTTGACAAGCAGTTCCTCAATGGTATTGTTTGAAATAGGGTATATTGGGACATCAATGGCGCCATCGTAATGCTCCAATATGTATGGGTCGCCTATAATAGCCTTAATCTTGTATCCCCACTCGTAGCGCTTGTGAATTAGGTTTAGAAGTCCTTCGCCACCCCTGTCGCAAATGAATACAACTGTTTTGCTATTGTAACCCTTCTTGCGGAGGTGTCTGAGCGACACGTAGAAGATAATCTTCAGGAAGGCAGTGACAATAGTACTGAATGCGCCAAAAGTTAGAATAAGGGGTCTGCCTAAACTGGGTAATCCAAATATTACAATGGTGAATGTAAGCAGAATGACTCCAATCACGTTCTCCACGACGTGGTATATGATAACGTATCCATATGAGCGGCTACGATATACCTCGTTGAGGTTGAGCCATATGTCAAGTGCAATCCAATATATAGCAATGAAAACTGATGTTATCAGAAAATCGCTATTTATGATGTTCCACAATGAGGCATACGACTTTCCGTGGAACAGGACGATAGACAGGAAATATGAAACTATGGCAATCGTGACTGTTGCCGTAGTCAGCAAGGTCTTGACGAAGTGACCTCTACTACTTAGATTCTCAGTTGATACCATATTGACTCTTCAGTTAACACCCACGATTATTAATAAAATACGTTTAAAGAGGACTCCAAAATTACACATAATTTTGTTATTTGCATAATGTCATACAAAAACGAGACCAAAGTGATAATCTTCAATTTTGTATAGTGTCTATTACGTTATTTGAGTGTAAAAGATGCGTTGAATTAATGATGGGGATTTGAAAACTACCAATAAATCATTAAAGACATATCAGAAGGGTTGAAAACTATTTGGGCTATATCCAATAATTCGTCGGACGAAACATCTTCTATTTGTTTTACAGTGCGTGATAGATTGTCGGCTTCCCCATAGAAGATGACGCTTCTTGCTGCGCTTAACATGAGGCTTTCACTGTCGGCTTCCGACATGAGAATCTGTCCTGCTATCTGTCGTTTAATGCGAAAAAGTTGTTTTTCGTTCATTTTGTTATTGCACAGTCTCAGTAACTCTTTTTTAATGACGCATAGACTCTTTTCGATATTAGTTGCATCTGTCCCGAAGTATATTGTTTGCAGCCCTG
Source organism: Marinilabiliaceae bacterium (assembly GCA_021443545.1). Lineage (GTDB taxonomy): Bacteria > Bacteroidota > Bacteroidia > Bacteroidales > Marinilabiliaceae > W3P20-009. Next base: position 43,472 of record JABUTU010000037.1, read on the forward strand.
TATCTGCAAAGGATGTGTATTCTGTGGAGACATTATATCCGATGCCGTTTCTCTCTCTTAGAGCTATGCTGAGACTTGCGTTCATGGAGGGTCCGCCGAGAATATAGCTCAGCATGTAGAGTGGTACTCGTTGTGCCTCATATGCAGAGGGTGCTATATTGCCGAGTAGAATATGCGCTTGACAATATCCCTTATTCTCTCGAATCTCAAATCGTTCACTCTTATGGTTCTCATATGTTGTCGGGATATATTGAGAGACGTTCATCATATGATGTCCAAAATATTTTTCAGCGACTTTGATAATGCGACTATCACTGATATTGCCTCTGATACTCAACACCATGCGATCGGGGCGGTAGGTTCGTTGCATGAACTTTTTAGCCTTATCTCCGTCAAAAGAGCGGATGCTTTCAATGTTTCCAAGAATTGGGTGTGAAAGAGCTGGCATCTTGAAGATACGCTCCTCAAAGTCGTCGAAGATCAATTCGGATGGGGTATCTCTATATGACGAAATCTCGTCAGAAATGACATCGCGTTCTTTAGCCAATTCTTTTTCTGGGAATGTAGGGTTGAACACCATGTCGGCCATCAGTTCGGCGGCGCGTTCGAAATCTTTACTGAGGAAGGCTGCGTGTACTGCTGTTTCGTCCTTTGTTGTGTAAGCGTTTAATTCTCCACCGACCTCATCGAGACGATTCAAGATTTGCAGAGCAGTCCGTTTTGTGGTTCCTTTGAATATGGTATGCTCTATGAAGTGGGCAATTCCATATTCGTCATCCAATTCGTCGCGCGAACCAGCACCTATGACGATTCCACAATGGCATACTTCGCTCGAAGTCGGCTGAAATACTACACGTATCCCATTATTGAGACAGTGGATAGGATATGAAGATGGCATTTTAGATTTTTCAAGAACTAAATATTGTTGAGACGTTCAGATGGTCTATAGGCGTAGACCAATCCGTATCTTATTGCGACCTCCCTCTTTGCCTCTGTGTCGATGCTGCCCAAATTGCGTTCTATTGTATTCCATAATTCCAAGATTAAGGCATCAGCTTTCGGGCGGATCTCCTCCACCTTTGTGTGAAGCTTCTGTATGGTTTGCATCAAGTCTTGATGTTTGTGATATTGTTCTGTGAATTGTTGCATTTTGACTTTGACAACTGCAATAGATGGGTTGTATATGCGGTTGCCACTTCCCATCGCCATTCTTTTCTCCTCTCCGCTGATAATGGTATTACCCCATTCTATCAGTTGCGGGAGGGTGTCAAGTGCGGGAACGGTCTCACCTTGCAGTTCGAGTCCCAACATTTTGCGTGTCTCTGTCTTTATTTCTCCTCGTGCTATGCACATATTAAAGACCTGAATGAAATGAGAAAGGTATATGCGGGCTTGCTTAGCCGCCACATCGGCCTGACGGCCCAGTATGGCTTGCTGGGTTCTGGCATCACTATATTGTTTGATAGTCTGTTCAAAGATAGGTGAAAACATCTTAGCCTCAAGAAGTTGTTTCTGAGACAGCAGAGAGTCTCCTGTGCTTGCCGACTCAGCTGCTTCAATAGCTGTCCGGATGGCTCTTAGTCGAGCTTGATCTGTATTGGGAAGTCTTCTGTATGGCATAGAGTTCTTCTTGTCAGTTTATAGATTCAGCAGCTTTCATCTCTGCCTTATATTTCCATGATGCATGAGCTTTGTCGCGAGGACAGATGAATATTACTCCGTCGCGTTCTATGATAACGTAGTTGTTGAGGCTGTCGGCGATGACAGTTTTTTCTTTTGGTATTCTGACCAGACACCCTTTACTATCTTTTAAGATAGCATTACCTTCAATCAGGGCATTGTCAAAATCGTCTTTGCTCGCCTGCTCGTAAATAGAGTCCCAACTTCCTAAGTCGGCCCAAAGAGCCTCAGTCTGCTGAACGTATACGTTGCGGGCCTTCTCCATCACGCCATAGTCAATGGAGACATTCTCACACTCCTCGTACACTCTGGTAATTGACTCCTTAGTCCAATGAGAAGATGGGATAGCGTCTAATGCATCGAACTGGCTTTGCACGTTAGGCATATACTTGGAAAGAGCCCTCTCTATAGAAGATACGCGCCAAATGAAGACACCTGTGTTCCAACAGAATTCACCACAGTCGTAGAAGATTTTTGCCATCTCCTCATTAGGCTTTTCAGTAAATGTCTTGACATTATTGAGGAGTTTATATTGGTCGCTGATGGTGTCACCTACCTGAATGTATCCGAATGCTGTCTCTGGTCTGTGAGCTCTGACGCCGATTGTTAATAGAGTGTCATCTGATTCAGAAACGAAACGAATGCCAGTATTGATGCTCTCTATGAACAGGTTTTCACTTGTAATGAGGTGGTCAGATGGTGTGACAATAACGATAGCATCAGAGTCCCTCTGTTTTATAAAAGCATTGGCAAAAGCAATGCATGGGGCCGTGTTTCTGCGAAATGGTTCGCAAAGGATGTTCTCCAATGGAACATCTGGAAGTTGTTCGTGTACAATTGTTTTGTACCGCTCATTGGTGACTACGACGAAGTGGGAAGGTTCGCATATATTTCTGAATCTGTCGTATGTCAGCTGAAGCATAGTCCGCCCCAACCCCATCAGATCGAGGAACTGCTTGGGCATAGCCTGTCTGCTTAAGGGCCAAAGGCGATTGCCTTGACCACCAGCCATTATTGTGCAATATATCATATCGATGGTGGTTCTTCTTGGTTATAATTGCTACGAATTTAGCAATATTTTTTCAAATGTGATTTAGGAGATAAGAAAACATTGTAATTTTGAGCAAAATAAGTTGTAGTTGTCCATTTTTTTGTATGGTAAGGAGCTTTTTCTTTCATTTGGGTCGTTATGTTCTGTTTCTGCGTCAGATGTTCAGGCGTCCAGAGAAGTGGAGTATCTTTGGTCGCAGGATTGTTGTTGAGATAGAAAAGTTGGGGGTGGATTCTCTCGGCATAGTGGTTGTTATCTCACTCTTTGTGGGTGCGGTTATAACCATTCAGACAGCGACTAATCTGGAGAATCCTTTTATTCCGAGGTATAGTGTCGGAACGGCATCCCGTGAGTCTATTCTGCTTGAGTTTTCAAGTACCATAGTATGTCTAATCTTGGCAGGCAAGATAGGGTCGAATATTTCGAGTGAGATAGGCACAATGCGTATCACAGAGCAGATAGATGCGCTCGAGATAATGGGGGTCAATTCGGTCGGTTATCTTGTTAGCCCTAAGGTTATAGCGATGATTGTGTCGGTTCCTATCCTTGTAATCTTCAGTATGTTCATAGGCATTGTAGGAGGCTGGATGTCGGGGGGTTACACTGGACTTGTGCCTTCAGATGATTATATACATGGCATACAGGTTGCTTTCAGACCATATTATGTGACATATTCTCTTGTCAAGTCGACACTCTTTGCTTTTGTAATCTCGACAGTAGCATCATATTGGGGATTTTACGTAAAAGGCGGAGCCCTTGAAGTGGGTCGGGCAAGTACTAAGACGGTAGTGACAAGTTCGATAGTCATACTGATAATCAATTTACTTATAACACAGATTTGGCTTAACTGAGAGCATTATGATAGAGGCAATAGAAGTCAGAAAGCAATTCTCTGGGCGAGAGATTATACATGGAGTAAGTGCTCTTTTTGAGTCGGGCAAGACGAATCTGATTATCGGCAAGAGTGGTTCGGGCAAGACAGTGCTGCTGAAGACACTTGTTGGACTCTATGGCGCCGATTCGGGCGATATACTCTACCATGGGCGTTCTCTTAAGTCGCTTTCGCAGCAACAACGGCATTCGCTCAGACAAGAGATTGGTATGCTCTTCCAGGGGTCTGCTTTAATCGACTCGTTGACAGTCGAGGAGAACGTTATGTTTCCACTTGATATGTTTACAGATATGTCGCATGACGAGAGGAGAAGGAGAGCACGTGCATGTTTAGATAGAGTCAATATTCAGTCGGAGGCATATAAACTCTTCTCCTCAGAGATATCGGGAGGAATGCAGAAACGTGTTGCCATAGCGAGAGCAATAGCCCTAAAGCCACGATATCTCTTCTGTGATGAACCAAACTCTGGATTAGACCCTCTGACAGCAAGTGTGATAGATAGATTGATTTTCGACATCACAAAGGAGTTCAATATAACGACAATAATCAATACTCACGATATGAATAGTGTAATGAGTATTGGAGAGCATATAATCTATATCGACTCAGGCAATAAGGAGTGGGAGGGTAGCAGAGAGACAATCCTTGAGGCGGATGTTGCAACACTCAAAGAATTTCTTTCGCCATTGTCCAACGCATTGTCGCACAAAGCGTAGCCACCGTTATATGCATCTATTTTTTTGTTGCAGAGCTAAGATTTACATTTTTTAAGAACAACATATAACACTTTTCTGTAACTTTGCGTTCCAAATGGAAGTAAAGAACACCATAAAGGATCTCAAGGCATCCGTTGCATTGGCTCGTCAGAATGGTAGTCGCATAGGGCTTGTACCTACGATGGGTGCTCTTCATCAAGGACATCTGTCGCTTGTGAAGCGGGCATGTAGTGAGTGTGATTTTGTAGTGGTTAGCATTTTTGTGAATCCTACTCAATTCAACAATGCTGAGGATCTGAAGACATATCCGCGGACTCTGGAAGAAGATTTGCGACTGCTTTCAGAAAATGCAAATGTTGATGTGGTGTTTGCACCTTCTGTCGAGGAGATTTATCCGCAACCTGATACTCGTCAGTTTGAACTTGGGAAGTTGGCTGAGGTTATGGAGGGACGATACAGGCCGGGGCATTTTAATGGCGTTGCGCAGATAGTCAGCAAACTTTTTATGTTTGTTGAGCCTGACAAGGCCTTCTTCGGAGAGAAGGACTTTCAGCAGTTGGCAATTATACGTCAGTTGGTGAAGAATCTTAACTTCAGCATCGAGATTGTAGGTTGTCCGATTGTAAGATATATGGATGGTTTGGCAGTCAGTTCGCGAAACACTCTTTTGACTGAGGAGCAGCGAGCGATAGCACCAATAATTCAAGCGACTCTTAGGCGTTCGGTCGAGGAGATGCAATACAAAATGAAGCCATCGGAGGTTGTAGATTGGGTGACAAATACACTCAATAAGATTCAGCCTTTACAGATGGAGTATTATTCTATAGTTGATGGAATAACACTTCAACCTGTAAACTCCTGGGAGGAGTCGGACTATGTGGTTGGTTGTATTACATGCTATTGTGGTAAGGTGCGTCTGATTGACAACATTACATATAAAAAGAGTATCTGATTGATTTTTTAGCCATGTGGATACATGTAGTTAAGTCGAAGATACACAATGTTCACGTTACCGAGTCGAATCTTAATTATATCGGGAGTATTACGATTGACGAGGATTTGATGGATGCCGCAGGTATCTATGAGAACGAGAAGGTACAAGTTGTGAACAATAATAATGGCGAGCGTTTTGATACGTACGTCATTAAGGGCGAGCGAGGTTCTGGCGTTGTATGTCTGAATGGCGCAGCTGCCCGTAAGGTTGCAGTAGGAGACGTGGTAATAATCATGGCCTACGCAATGATTGATGAGGCTGAAATCGCTGAATTTAAGCCGAAAATCGTTTTTCCCGACACTCTGACGAACCTTTTGGTTCGATGAGCGTATGACTTAGAGTTCATAGTTGTTAATTTAATCATAGTAGTTTAGTAGTTATTCACCTTGGAGCCGTGACGGTAGCCAAGGTGATTTTTTATTTAGACTATAGGTAGTTTTGTTCTGTGGGTCATATAGCAGGATATGAGATCGATGTAGAATAAAAAAGCGCATCAAAACATTCGTTTTGATGCACTTCATCTTTAGTAGCGGGGGCCCGACTCGAACGTGCGACCTTTGGGTTATGAGCCCAACGAGCTGCCAACTGCTCCACCCCGCAATATTGCTTAACGAGCACAAAGGTAGTATTTTTTTTTTACTTGCAAACACTTTTGAGAAAAAAGCTTTTCCAAAAATGTGTTTTTAGCCATGAGGGGGATATGAAACCCACATATAACACAAGAGGGTGTGCCATGAAAGCTGACACACCCCTCTTATAAGAGGATTCTAAAACCAGTGATCCCGGCGGGATTCGAACCCACGACCCGCAGCTTAGAAGGCTGCTGCTCTATCCAGCTGAGCTACGAGACCAACCTGTATAATAATGTCCCTCGCAGAACGGGTGCAAAGTTAGTAATCTTTTCCGTATATAAAACAGCGTGTATGATTTTATTTCTCTTCTTTAACTGACAGAAACGGAATAACCGCCATTCCAGGTATAGTACATATCAGAATGTAGACGAAGAATCCCTGATAGCCGAGTGTGTCAGCGACAAAGCCAGAAATCATTCCAGGGAGCATCATACCCAACGCCATGATTCCAGTAGCAAGCGCATATTCTGCAGTCTTATACTGACTGTTTCTGACGTAGTGAATTAGGAAAAGCATATACGAGGTGAAGCCAAAGCCATATCCAAATTGCTCAATAATGATGGCGCTCCATACAGATAAAGAGCAAGATTCTGGCTGGTGTATCGATAACAAAACATAGGCAATATTGGGGATGTTCATACATAAAGCCATGGGCCAAAGGCTCTTTTCCAATCCTTTATGTGCAACATATATTCCTCCCAGGATCCCTCCTGTTGTCAGAGCAATTATCCCAGCTGTGCCGTACATTATACCATAAAGATCCATGCTCATTTCAAGTCCTCCCTTTTCAGTCTCTGCAAGCAGAAACGAAGGTGCTATCTTGCTGAGCTGTGCCTCGCCAAACCTGTAGAGAAGTATGAAAAGCATTGCGGGAATAACCCTGTATTTTGAGAAGAAGGATTTTAAGATTGTGGAGTATATGCCAGCTCCTTCTGAACGGCAATCTCTCATGTCGCTCGGAGGATGTGGCATTGTTAAAGCATTGGTGATCATCAGAGCGGCAAGTGTTATTGCAAGAATAATGAGAGAGTATAACCATGCTTTCTCTGTTTTGTTTTCTACGAAGCCGGATATGTTGTGGACAAGTATCGGAATGGCTCCGACAGCTGCCATTGAGCCTATTCTGTAGAATGTGGAGCGGAATCCTACGAAATAGTTCTGTTGTTTGGTGTTGAGTGCAAGCATATAGTATCCGTCGCAGGCTATATCGTGAGATGCAGAGGTGAAGGCTATAAGAAGAAAACAAGTAAGACTGAGTGGATAGAATATTTCGCTCTTCAGTGAGAACGCAAGAGTTATGAAGAGAAGAGCAACTGCAGTCTGAGTCCATATAATCCATTCTCTTTTTGTCCCATATTTTTCAATGATAGGACTCCACAGGGGTTTTATGGTCCATGGTAGGTATAGCAAGGAGGTCCAGAAGGCATAGGACGAAGCTGAAATGTCCAGTGCTTGATACATGACTACACTTGTAGTCATCACAATACTATAAGGTATAGCCTGATAAATATATAGCGATGGGAGGAATCTTAGAGGTTTTAGTTTTTCCATATCTTTTAAATGAAGAAGAATGCAACACCAACAACGCTTAGCAGGGCACCGACAATCTCAATCCATGTCACTCTCTGTCGGCTTATCAGATAGGACGGAAGAAGTATTAACACTGGTGTCAGAGCCATCAGTGTCTGAGCAATTCCTACCGAAGTATGACGTGTCGACTCTAATGAGAGGGCAACGCCTAAGAAGGGACCCGTTATAGTTGCAATAAGTAACAAAAGCAACCCCTTCCTGTCGTGAAAAATCCGTGTCATTTTTGAATGCTCACCTCTTATAAAGAGTATAGCGGAGAAACCAATCAGACCAGCTACGCTTCTCATAAAGGTTGATGCAAAGGGAATTGATATTGATATACTGTTGGCATTTTCAGGAATAAGTGATTCGTAGTTGCTTATTCCCATTTTGCTTATGACTAACCCTACACCCTGACCCAAAGCAGCTCCTATCGCCAATAAAATGCCTGAGAATGGCAGTTTAAGATTTGTATGATTGTGTCCTTCGTCGTCTCTTTTTCTATTTAGGACACTGATGCCTATTCCAGTAGAGGTAAGCGCTATGCCTATTAGACATTTTATGGAGAGGCATTCGTCTAAAAGAAGCCATCCTGCCAAAGCTGCGGATGGTGCTGCAAGGGTCATGAAGAGCTGAGTGAAACGCGAACCGATGCGTGCATAGGCAGAGAACAGACATGTGTCGCCGAATACGTATCCCACTATGCCAGAGAGTGTAAATATAAACCAAGTCTTCAAGTCGGTATATTGTGGTGTCAGGGAGCCTGTCATTACGAACATTGTGGCTGTTAAGAGTAGCATAGATAAAACCATTCGAATGATGTTTGTCACTAATGGTCCTATTCTTTTAACTGCGAATTCTGCTACAAGAGCAGTAATGGTCCATAAAATGGCGACGGTAAGCGCCATTATCTCTCCTAAGTGTTGCATTCCTGGTATTCTGATTCGTTTGCAAAACTATAAAAGCTTCGCGGACCTACAATAATGTGGTCGTCAAATTTTAGCGAAACAGTTTGTGCTGCCTCCCTGATTTTCTCTGTTATTTTCTCGTCTTGGATGCTTGGCTTGGTATTGCCAGAGGGATGATTGTGTGATATTATAAAACGAGTGGCATTGGATAACAGAATCTGTTTGAAGAGCGATCTGATGTCTATCATGATACTGTCGCGACCACCCTTCAAAAGCTCTTCATTGCGTAGTACATTACAATTGTTATCGAGCATCAAGATGCGAAAGTGCTCCTCGGGATAGTTGATCATATATGGTTTCAGCAACTTGTAGGCATCGTGGGGTGAGGTTATTTTTTTTATTGTGTGTTCTGCGTCGTACTGCGACTTTCTGTTGCCGAATTCCAGGGTGGCAACAATATGAGCGGCCTTAGCTTTGCCAATGCCACCGATTTGCATTAATTCATGTACATTGATTCTTGCAAGCTGTGTCAGATTATTATCGTATTTGTCAAGGAGCTCCTGCGCCAGATCAGTCGCTGATTTTCCAGGGATGCCACTCCCAATCATGATTGCAAGAAGTTCGGCGTTAGTAAGCGACTCAGCTCCGTGGTTGATAAGTTTCTCTCGTGGTCGGTCGTCTTCAGGGAGGTCAAGAATCTTTCTGGATTGTTTTCTTTCGGTATTGTTGTTCATAATTTAAGAGTTATTAATTTAATTCTACGGCTGAGTGCGAAAGTATCAACATTTCTAGTTATAGCCAAAGGAATTCCTTTTTATTGCCGTCACGACTTTATTTTGTTACATTTACGCGCTATAAGTGTTACATATTCGATAATTTGTGATACTTAAATTAGATGTATTTTTGTTAATGAAAGGTAACTTTGCTAATTGGGTTAGTATCAATAGAAGAGATTTATAAACTGATATACACCTCTGTCAATACAGTAGAAAATTAATTCAAAAAATAATTTTATGAACTCAGAATTAACCGAAAAAGAGAGCGCTGGTTTTTACAAACTTAATTGGTTACAGCGTATTGGTTTTGGTTCAGGAGACTTGGCTCAGAACCTTATCTATCAGACAATCTGCATGTATCTCCTGTTTTTTTATACCGATGTGTATGGACTTGGAGCGGGAGCTGCAGCTACAATGTTTCTGATAGTACGTTTTGTAGATGTATTATGGGATCCTTTGGTGGGTGCGTTTGTTGATAAGCACACACCGCGACTTGGAAAGTATCGTTCATATCTTGTCTTGGGTGGTATTCCATTGACTGGTCTTGCCATATTGTGCTTTTGGAATGGCTTTGCACCATCTCTGATTTATGCCTATGTGACCTATGTGGGTATGTCGATGCTCTACACATTAATCAATGTTCCTTATGGTGCTTTGAACTCATCTCTGACACGTGACACTAACGAGATTACGATTCTCACATCAGTGCGTATGTTCATGGCGAACTGCGGTGGTCTGGCTGTATCAGCAGGCGTTCCTCTCCTTGTAGGTATTCTGGCTAAGGTTGACGAATTGCCATACGAGACGGCACTCTTCATGGGTCTTGGCTCCCTTCCAGCATTCATCTTCATGCCATTGGTTCCAGCAATCAAGCGTGCTGTAGGTAAAAAGAATATGTTCTATATCTTCTTGTCGGTTGCTATCATTGGTATGGCAATGCTCTACGTGATAAGCAAGACTATGAATATGAACGAGAATATGCCTCTTATCTACTTAGCGCAGTTTATTAAATCGACAGGTGTCATTGTTGCAACTGGCTATATGTGGGCACTTGTTCCAGAGGTCATTTCGTATGGTGAGTGGAAAACAGGTAAGCGTATCTCAGGTATCGTAAATGCTCTTACTGGAATCTTCTTCAAAGCTGGTATGGCGCTTGGCGGTGCTGTTCCTGGTTTTGTTCTCTGGTTGACAGATTATACACCTGCACAGGATGCTCAGAGTTTCCCAACCGACTCTAATGCTTGGTTTACAACAATGCTCATATATGCACTGACGGGTTTGGCTCTTTTGATATTCTGCTTCTCTCAATGTAGAGAACGTGTTGTTATGGATGAGAAGGAGACGGCTAACGTTAAGGTATCTGACCTCCTGACTGAGTTTTTCCGCAACCGTCCGCTCCGTGTCCTCTCCCTCTTCTTCATTACAGCTTTCGCAATGATGAGTGTTGGTAATGCTGCGGGTGCCTATTATATGAATAATATGCAGTCGCTCCCTCCCTTCCAGCAAGAGGGAATCCTTTGGCTCGTATGCGTGATTCCAGCGATTCTGTTGGCACTTGCAATGTGGATTATCAGCAAGTATGAGCTCGATGATGAGACAATCGATAATATCAATAAAGAGATTGAGTCGCGTAAGAACTAAAGTGTCAGGTGTTTAACCGATTTCAAGATGAAAAAGTTTTCTATCCTTGTAGCTCTGTCTGTTCTTTTCGTATCTTGCGCAAAGAAGGTTGAAGATGCTCCGCGTACATTGAAAAGCCTCTTCCCCGAGAATATTCTTGTGGGGGTTGCAATCAATCAATGGCACGTGCAGAAGGGTCTTGCTCTTCAGTGCGATAGCGATATAGCGGCACCACAGGTTGAGGTCGATGCTATCCCAGTACACTTCAATGCTGTCACGGCAGAGAACTGTATGAAGAGCGAAGTGTTGAACCCTGCTAAGGGAGTGTTTGACTTTACTCTTGCCGACCAGTTTGTGGAGTACGCTGCAAAGAATGATATGGCAGTCTTCGGACATTCTCCGATATGGCATTCGCAGCAGGCTCGCTGGTTCTGTTTTGAAGATGATGGGACGACCCTCGTCTCGGCAGATACTCTAAAACAACGCATACATGACCACATCTTTGCTGTTATGACACGTTATAAGGGTAAGATAAAGGGTTATGACGTGGTTAACGAGGCACTTGAGGATGATGGTTCATGGCGTAATAGCCTTATGAATATGATTATGCCCGATGGCGAATGGGTTGATTGGTCATTCCAGTGTGCTCAAGAGGCAGACCCTGATGCTGAACTCTATTACAACGACTATTCAATGTTTAAAGAGGGTAAGCGTCAGGCTGTATGTGACCTCGTCCGACGTCTTCAGTCGAAGGGAATCCGAATCGATGCTGTCGGACTACAATGCCATTATGGAATGGATTTTCCTGAAGTCGAGGAGTTCACTGCCAGTGTCGACTCCTTCATAAATGTTGGGATGCGCGTTCAGTTTACAGAGTTTGATATGTCCATATTGCCAAATCCGTATCAGGGTGCAGATGTCGAAACGCGTTTTGAGTATGCTCCTGAGAAAGACCCATTTGTCGATGGTGTGCCAGACGATAAGATGGAGGAGTGGAAGGCTCGTATGCGTCAGTTCTTGGATGTAATCATAGCGCGTGCTGATAAGACTAACCGCATAACATTCTGGGGTGTATCTGACAGTACTTCGTGGAAAAACGATTTTCCTATTCAGGGTCGAAAGGATTATCCGCTGCCTATTGACAGGCAAGGAAACCTGAAATTTTAATAGATAGTATTAATTTGAGCTGTGAGGGGGGTATTCTCCCCAACAGTCTATAAAAATATCATTATGACAAAGAAGAGATATCTTATACCTGAGGATTTCCATGCAGATCCTTCGGTTCACATTTTTAACGGAAAGATTCATATCTATCCATCACACGATTGGGATAATGCCGATTCAGAGAATGATAATGGCGACCAGTACGATATGAAGGATTACCACTGTTTTACAATCGATGGAGATCCTATGACGGGTAAGGTGATAGACCATGGTGTTATACTAAGTGTTGAAGATATTCCATGGGCGGGTCGTCAGCTTTGGGATTGCGACATCCAGGAGCGTGATGGCAAGTATTACCTCTATTTCCCTCTCAAAGACCGCAACGATATATTCCGTATGGGAGTGGCAATAGCCGACAAGCCAACAGGCCCATTCAAGTGTATGCCTTATCCTATACATGGCTCGTACTCAATTGACTACGCTTGTCTTAAGGACGATAAAGATGGTGAATACTATATGTATTTCGGAGGCATCTGGGGCGGTCAGCTTCAGCGATATGTTGACAACAAGGCAGTGGAAGCTCCTTATCTACCACAAGGCAAGGAGAAGGCTATATCACCTCGTGTTGTCAAGATGAACAAGGATATGGTAAGTTTTGCAGAGGAGCCAAAGGCCATTAAGATAGTAGATGAGAAAGGCGAAGAGCTTACGGCCGAGAATCCATATCGCTTCTTCGAAGCCTCTTGGATGCATAAGTATAAGGGAAAGTATTATTTCTCGTATTCAACAGGTGATACGCACATGATATGTTATGCGGTGGGTGATAATCCTTATGGACCATTCACATATCAGGGTGTAGTTCTGACACCAGTGGCTGTCGGTTGGACTACTCACCATTGCATTGTCGAGTGGGAGGGTAAGTGGTATCTCTTCCATCATGATTCTGTCCCTTCAGGTAAGTCATGGTTACGTTCGCTGAAAGTGTGCGAGCTCGAATATGACGAGAATGGCAAAATCAAGACCATCGAGGGAGCAGATAAGTGAAAAATCGCTATATTTGCGTCTTGAAGATTTAATCGAAAAACCTTATGGATAACGCAATCGATTGGAGTAGCCTTGGTTTTCAATATATGAAAACTGACTACAATGTACGTTGTTATTATCGCAACGGACAATGGGGCGAAATAGAAGTAAGTTCGTCTGACATTATCAACTTGCACATGGCAGCAACATCTCTGCACTACGGACAGGAGGCATTTGAAGGACTCAAAGCCTTTCGTGGTAAGGATGGCAAAATACGAGTCTTCCGTATGGAGGAGAATGCAAAGCGTCTTCAGAAGACTTCCGATGGTATAATGCTCGCAAAGCTTCCTATTGATAAGTTTTGTGAAGCAGTGAAGAAGGTCGTTAAACTGAACGAGCGTTTTGTGCCACCTTACGAGTCGGGATGCTCTTTGTACATACGTCCTCTGCTGATTGGTACAGGTGCAAGAATCGGTGTCGGTCCATCTGACGAATATCTCTTTATGATTTTCGTTGCCCCAGTAGGACCATATTTCAAGGATGGTTTCAAGGCTACCCCAGTTGTAATTCTCCGTCAGTATGATCGTGCTGCTCCTCTCGGAACAGGAACATTCAAGGTTGGTGGTAACTACGCCGCCAGTCTTGTCCCAGGTGCTAAAGGTCATCAGATGGGCTATTCAGCTGTTCTCTATCTCGACGCAAAGGAGAAGAAGTATGTCGACGAGTGTGGTCCGGCCAACTTCTTTGGTATCAAGAATAACACGTACGTGACACCAAAGTCGACCTCTATCCTTCCGTCAATTACCAACATGAGTCTTCAACAGCTTGCAAAGGATTTCGGTATGACTGTTGAGCAACGTCAGATACCAGAAGAAGAACTTGCAACATTTGAGGAGGCTGGTGAGTGTGGAACGGCAGCTGTTGTCAGTCCTATCTCTAAGGTTGACGATGCCGATCTCAATAAGACATATGAGTATTCAAAGGACGGTAAGCCTGGACCTATATGTACTAAGTTCTACAATACACTTCGTGGAATACAGTATGGCGATATAGAGGATACTCATGGCTGGGTAACAATAATTGATTAATAATATCCGCAATTTTTCATACGAAAAGAGTCGTACGCCTTGCAGATTGGAATCATATAACTTCACAACTGCATGGCGTTTTTTTTGTTCGAACAATTTTGTACATAATGAATAGTTTCAGAAAAAGACTACCAATTGTAGTTCTCATCTCCTTAGGTGTTGTCTCCTGCACAACGAGGATTAATACTCAGGTTCCTCTATGGATGATGCACGAGAACCCAACAGCCTTTGAGATAGAGATTGATTGTGCTGATACATGTCAGACGCTTCATGTCGCAGTGCGCGAGATGACAAATATCCAGTGCGCAAAGGTGATAGAGGCAACTGTATCGCCCGATGGCGGACTTCAGCGTGACGCATATAGTCTAAAGTGGTCGGACAATCATGAAAAACTCTTCATCGAGTCATCGACGACAACAGGTATTCTCTACGCTACTTATGCCATAAAGCGTATGGAGCGTCTTGGCGAAACTATTAATAATATGACATCATCACCAGCCTACCAGCTGAGAATGCTCAACCATTGGGATAATCTGGATGGGAGCGTCGAACGAGGTTATGCTGGCAGTTCTTTGTGGAAGTGGGATGAATTGCCAAGTATCATCTCGCCCCGTTATGCCGTCTATGCGACTGCGTGCGCTAACATCGGCATAAATGCTACGGTACTTAACAATGTCAATGCCTCTCCCGAGATCCTGACTCATGAGTATCTGCAGAAGATAAAAGTGCTCGCTGATATCTTCAGAGTGTATGGTATCAAGGTATTCTTAAGTGTCAACTTTGCTTCACCTATGAAATTAGGAGGCTGCGAAGACGCGGATCCGCTACGTCCAGAAGTCCAGAAGTGGTGGAATGAAAAGGCAAATGAGATATATGAGCTTATCCCTGACTTTGGAGGTTTTCTTGCAAAAGCAAATAGCGAAGGACAGCCTGGTCCTCTTGACTATGGTCGCTCTCATGCCGACGGAGCTAATATGCTTGCCAAGGCATTGCAGCCTCATGGTGGTATCGTTATGTGGCGTGCCTTCGTCTACTCTCCGTCGGATGCGGACCGAGCAAAGCAGGCTTATATAGAGTTTGAACCCTACGATGGTAAATTCGCTGATAATGTCATAATTCAGATAAAGAATGGACCCGTTGACTTCCAGCCTCGCGAGCCTTTCAGTCCGCTCTTCGGTGCGTTAGACAGCACGCAGATGATGGCTGAACTACAGATAACACAAGAGTATACGGGTCACGCCAATCATCTCTGTTATTTAGCTCCGATGTGGACGGAGTGTCTGAATGCCGATACCTTCCGGGATGGCGAAGGGTCTACTATAGCGGAGTTGACATCGAGACGACAGCCGATTACCGCCATAGCAGGAGTTAGTAATATAGGAGATAGTGTCGTTTGGTGTGCAAACCCCATGGCACAGATTAACTGGTATGCCTTCGGACGCTTGGCATGGGACCCTACGTTGTCATCTCGTAAGATAGCGGAGGAGTGGACTGGCTTGTCGTTCCCAGAGCTTCCCTCTGCTCAGCGCGATACAATGGTAAATATGCTATGTGAATCGCATGAGACAGTGGTGGACTATATGATGCCTCTTGGACTTCACCATCTCTTTGCATGGGGACACCATTATGGTCCCGAGCCATGGTGTGCCATTGAAGGAGCTCGTCCCGACTGGCTTCCAAGTTATTATCATAGGGCAGACGAGAAAGGACTTGGCTTCGACAGATCACCTTCTGGCAGTGCAGGCTGTTATCAGTATAATGAGCCACTTGGTAGTATTTACGCAGATATTAAGAGTTGTCCCGACGAATTGCTACTATGGTTTCATCACGCTTCGTGGAACCATAAGATGCACAGTGGAAGAACCTTGTGGGAAGAGCTCTGTTTTCGTTATTCAAGAGGTATGCGAAACGCACAGCATCAGCTATCTATCTGGGAGGAGATGCGACCATATATAAATAATCAGGAGATGTGGTTGGATGTCTATCATCGTCTGAGCATTCAGGCGAACGATGCGCAATGGTGGCACGATGCGTGTCTGCTTTACTTCCAGGAGTTCAGTAAGATGCCGATTCCCGAAGGAACCACGTTTAGTCTGGAAGAGATGAAACGATTCCGCCTTAATATCAATAACTACCAGTCTGCACCTCACGGTTTTCTTAAATAGTATTTTTCTTTTGTCATTATTGACAAAAATGATACCTTTGCAATCGATAACGAGAGGTATGGCCTTATAGTTCAAGGGATAGAACGAGAGTTTCCTAAACTCTAGATTCGAGTTCGAGTCTCGGTGGGGCTACTAAAATTTAGAATTATGAATATGACTGCTTTTGATGTCGCAATATTAATATTGTTGGTCATTTCATTCATTTATGGTATGCGTCGAGGCTTAATTATGGAGCTGTCGACGTTGTTGGGTGTATTAGTCGGAATATGGGGGGCTACTCACTTCTCCTATATTGTTCAGGATTATATCTCTTCGAGGTTTGATTTTCAGTACTCTGGCATAATAGCTTTTGCATTAACAGTCATCATAATAGCTATTATCGTTCATTTTTTAGCTACGTGGATTAGCAAAATGCTGAAAGCAACATTCTTGAGTTCTGTCAATGGGTTGTTAGGAGGATTGTTCAGTTCTCTGAAGGCATTGTTCCTCGTCAGTTGTCTGCTTTATGTATGTACCAAGTATGCAGGGGATGAGGTTTTTCTCTCTTATGCCAATCAGGAGAAATCGTATTCATATAAGCCTGTAGTTAGTATGGCACAATTTATCATTGATATCGTCGACATTCCATCCAAGGAGGATGTGATGAAGGTAGTAACCGACGTAGAGGCTGAGATAAAGCAGATAAACTTGTAGGTATGCCGGTAGCAAAAGAGGTGTCAGAGTGCAAGTGGTATGTGATGCGCACAAATTCGGCAGCTGCAAACCGCATACGAGATGAGTTAGAGGTACAGGGCTATGAGTATTTTCAGGCACAAAGGCAGGTAGTCAAGGTAGTCAAGGGTCAGAAGAAAAAGGTGACGGAGTATTTTATGAAGGATTTCTTCTTCATACACTCAACAAAAGAGTCGCTGGTAGAGTTTCAAAGGTTTGCGCCATCGCGCATCAATTTCTACTTCAATATTTGTGAGCATAAGCATAACGATTGTGTCGTCATTCCTGATAAGCAGATGGAGGACTTCATACGCGTTGCACAGTCGTACGATGCCAACCCGACGGTTATAACGCTCGAGGAGGCTAATCTGCGTAAGGGCGACAGAATACGCATTGTTGGAGGTAATCTCGATGGGGTTGAGGGCCGTTTCGTGCAATTGACTCGTGGTCAGAAGAGAAAGCTGATTGTTGTCCTTGACGGCATCATGGCCATAACCGCCCAGGTGGATGCTGAGATGGTTGAGAAAATAGAATGAAGGGCATCATAACTCAAGTTATGATGCCCCTCTGCTTATATTATATTTACTTCCTCTGAACCTATTCGGTCAGCAGTTGCTGGTACATTTCAAGGTATTGTTCTGCAATGTTATGGGCGGAGTATTTCTTCTCCACAAGCTGACGACCATTTCGTCCCATAGTTTCAAGATCCTCCTCGCTGAGAGACAGGAATTGTATGATTGCATCTTCGAGTGCCCTGACATCACCCTTCGCTATCCACCACCCGCACTTCTGCGTTTCGAGAACCTGCCATGGTGTGCCATCTGTTGTGATGACAGGTGTACCAGCAGCAAGCGCCTCGCCTATGACAAGACCGAAATTCTCAGAGTAGGTAGGCAATACAAACAAGTCGGCCTCCTTAAACAGATTCCATTTGGCATCACTGAACTCCGCTCCCATAAAGCGAATCATATGCCGCACCTTTAGCTGCGATGCTAAATCCTTCAAATACTCAACGTAGCTCCTGTCGCCATCACCAACAATTTCAATGGTGTAATCCGCAAGCCTCTCGCGTATATTGGCCACAGCGTTTATCAGTATGTCGATGCCTTTCTTCGGATGTATGCGGGAAAGAAAGAGAATCTTATTCTTCCTTTGCCACAAACTCTTCAGATTGATGGATTTCACATCGATACCATTAGCAATGACATGTATATTATCGTTCCACCCAAGTTTCAGAAGGTTTTCCTTTTCGCTTTGTGCTGTCGCATGAATCAAATCGACATTCTGGACAGCCCTCTTCTGGAAAAGATGAATAGCCCAAAACTTACGAGTCCAATAGTGACGTTGGATTATCCAAGGCTCGAGCATACCATGTGGGGTCAGAACAACTTTATACCCCTTATTCTGCGACCATCTCTGAACAAGAGAGATGCAAGGATGCCAACATCCATTGACATGTACAATATCTGGTTTCACTTCGTCGAGAAGCCTGTTCCAGTCGCGTTTCAAGCCAAAACCGAGTGTATTCCCACTTATATGATGAAACTTGATGGTGGGGAGATTTAAATCTGCTATATTACTCGATGTAGCTATGTGAAGGTCAACAATCCTTCCTAACTCCACAGCATTGACCTGAATGGAGACACCCATACCGCCAGCGGTGGATGTATCTATCGACTGTGAGTAGAAAAGGACTCTCATAATATTGATGTGGCATTTGACACCATTTGTTCTACGCTTAACTCTTTAATTGCAAGTGTTTTCGCATTATTTCCTAAGCGAGCTATCTCGTCATTTGATATGGATGATATAGTCGCAATACATTCGTCAATACTCTCAAAAATCAAGCCATTCACACCATGTTGGATATATGAATACTCAACGCACTGTTTTGTTTCAGCTCCTCTTTTAAAAGTAAAAACAGGTTTGCCATAGGCCATCGCTTCGACAATAGACAACCCCACCCATCCTGGTTGGAAGTAGACGTCAGCAACTGCAAACAGCTCCCTCTTGAATGTTTCATCGTATACGGCATTATAATTATAAACGTTACGATATGCTGAAAAATCAGGTTTGAAAGGACCTTCGCCTATAATGATGAAGCCATAGTGCTCAGGGTCAAGGTTCTGTATTGTCTCTATAAGAAGGTCTGCTCTTCTGTATTGATTCGCGAAGCGGGCGCAGAAGAGAAGAATGACCTCCTCGGTTATCCCATATTTTTCTTTCAGAGCCTCCTTGGAACAATCTGGTTCGTACGAAGTCATCTTGCTGATATTCGACAGCGTGTTATTCAAGGCAACAATACTCTTTCGTGGAAAAATTTTCTTCCACTGATTAGCCTCCTTGCGCATGTAAATCCAGGCACCATCTGCGAGGCTTAACATGCTTTTGAGCTTCCAGTCGGGCCTAACCTCTTCTTGCAAATAGCGTTTCACTGAAATACCCTGTCCCCATAGGATGATTCGTTTATGATGAATGAATTGAGTCAGTAGCAGAAACCATGTGCTAACATGAGAGAAGAGGAACATAGCAACGATTGTGTCGGCGTTACTTCTCAGGAGCGGAAGAGGGTTGTAGAAAAGCAGACCGAAAAGAGTGAAGGATGCAATGTGGGAGACTGGAGTCTCAGCTAATGAGAATCCATCCTGTCGACTCTTTTCGTATTGTTCATATACATATATCTCCACCTCGTTATTATCCTTTGAGAGGAGCGAGAAAAACTCCTCCCGGTAGTGAGGAATGAATGGTTGGAGAATGGCTATTCTGGGCATAGCGGGAAATACTCTTTCTCGATTTTTTTCAGTTGTGTGGCGAGGAAACGCTGTCCCGATTCGTTGAAATGTATTATATCGCGATACATCGATAGGTTTTCGCCGTTATCAAGACCTTTGACAAGTGGAATGCCTTTCTCTTCGCATAACTTCTCAATTTTTTTACCCATCCAGTTGTACTGACCAGCTTCGATTTCATTACGCTCAGCATGTAGATAAACAACAATAGGGATGTTGTTTGTACTTGAAATATCAAAGAGCTGTTGAAAACCAGGACTGAAAAAATCTGATTTCTGGGCAACCTCAGGAATTGGATTGTTCATCACAACTTGTTGGTCTGGGTCATGAGATAAATCATTATCTTTAAAAAGGGGGTCAATATAGAGCGGAATGACATACCTCTCCAGTAACTCAACAATTGCAAAAGTGTACTGCTTATCTGGATAGTTTGAAAATACCCCAACAACAGGGGCGTTCGACATGCTATCATAAGCATCATGGCTACTACAAACGAGAATCATGCCAATGGCATTAAAAGTGCCGTACACCGATAGGTAACCAGCGCAGTTGTCGGGACTCCAGCTACCAGCCGATATATTCAAGTATTGAGTAGCGTCATCCGTTGCAATGCTTGTTGCAAGAGAGTCGTTATCTATTTGGTTTCCTCCATAGATAATCGAATCTCCCAAGCCGAGAATTATTCTTTTGTTCGTATCAGGTTCATCGCTTCTCTGGCAGAAACTATTTGTGCGTATATTTACTCCGAAACGATGTCTGTTTTGGTTTGGCTGAGATATGTATTCATACTTGTCGTTAGACTGATAGAGAACAGCATCGCAGAAGCCGAAGCTAAAACGAAGAATCAATTCAGTTGCGACCAACAGAATCAGAGCGCAGTACAATAGTATCTTAAATACTCTCATCAGATTCAATCACTTCGCTATTATCAAACTCCTCCAGATTCTCTTCATTCATATCAAGAGAGAAATCGCCATAAACTTTATATTCAGCAAGGACGCTGACAAGCATCCAGAATATAAGACATAAGTACCATCCGCCTTGAAACATATATGCCTCAAATATGGAGTGGAGACACATGTAGAGAAAGACGCAGAAGTAGAGAGCTAACAGCCGGTTGTTTCGTAACTCCTGAAGGGGAATGATGGTCTTTGACATAATGATGAGGACGCAGATTGCACCAGCTAATCCAGTTTGCGAGAGGATTGTCAACCAGCCCGATCCCGTCTCAGCACGCCCAACATCCCCATCTAAGCCTGTGGCACCAAATCCGACACCTATGACAGGTGACGACTCAAACTCCTCGAAACGAGCGTTCCATAGAGCATCGCGACTGGTATGACCGCTTGCTTCTTGTGCCAGTTGCTTATTACGCATATTACCCGAGACACTGTCTATCATAGGATAGGCAATTGCAGCTACAATTAATACGGGAATGATTATCTGCAAGAACTTACGGGAGTCTTGACTGCCAAGGTAGAGCAGAAGAGCAGAAGCTCCGAGTGATATGCCTGTGGCTGAGCGTGAAGCAGAGGCTACAGTAACGTAAATAGAACAACAGATAAAAGCTAAAGCAATAAAGGAGATAACCTTTCTTGATTCCCAGAATCGTACGGCTATATATGTGAAGAAGATAGTGGCTACACCGCAAGCAGCTGAGAGCCACATACTATTGTTGGTGAATCCCTGAAACTTAAGCTTTGTAGGGTCCATACCCTTATAATAATGCCATGTGTATATTGCATAGTCAATATTAACCATCTTGGCGTAGTAGTTTATGATTGCTGTGATGCCAAATCCTACGAATAAAGTGAAAAGCAGCCTTATGCGAAAACTGTAGAGTTCGTAAGATGATGGTATGAGAGCTGAAAATATGACAGCCGTGAATAGTACTAATCTAAAGTTGACATTGTTATTCAGGATGTTTGATAGAAGTCCGACAACGAGCAGACAAAACGCGGCAGTGGAGACATTAGAGAACCCCCTAAGCTTGCTGATTGTAAAAACAACAATGAGAATAAGACCAACCCAATAGAGCCATCCTGGTAGAATCATCGAGTAGAGGTTCGAGAAGACCAGAAAGGTGAGGAGGAAAAATATTGCGTATGATTTGAATGAATGAATATCTGGCATAATCGGAATCTTAAAAACCGGTCTCCATCATATTATCACCTGGGTGCGGATTTAGACGTTGCATAAACTGATATGTCTGAATATAACGTTTTGGAAACAATCTGAATAATAGTCCCTCTATCTTATACTTTATCTTAGAGCTTTTTATTAGACAGTCAAGTAGATGTCTGTTTTCATACAATAATGTATTGAGATTATTTTGCATCTCCACATCCATATTGTATGAGTGCATAAGAGAAGAATTGACAGTTAATGAAATCAGGTTGTTGAAAACCAAATCTATCTTTGAGTCATTTGCATGCAATCTGAATTCATTGTTTCTGTTAGCAATAGCAATTAGGTCGAATGCTTTCTGCGGATTAACCCTTCTGGTTGTCGAGTTGGCAGAACTTAGTATGAAGTAACATTTTTCGTTAATATAGCCGATTCGGTCAGCTTCAAAAAAAAGTCTTGGGAAAGAGCCCAGATCCTCATGATAAACTTTCTCAACAAAGTTAAACCCGATTTTTATGAGGTATTCATGTTCCCAAATGGCGTATGTCGGAGATATGTATATACAGCCATTGCTCAGTATTTCCTTTCCCGATTGGATTATAGTCTCATCAAAGTTATCCCAAATCTTAAGGTGGTCCTGATATTGCTTTGCATGACCTACTAAAACTCCTCTTAGATTGTCACTCTTCAGTCTCTTTACAATCCGACTCAGGCAATTCTCAGCAATCCAGTCGTCGCCGTCAACAAACCATATATATTCACCAGTAGCCTCGCGTAATCCTCTGTTTCTGGCAGCTCCCTGTTTTGCGTTTTCCTGATAGATATATTTGATGTTGTCGTACGAAGACTGCAACTCTCTTACTATTGAAGCCGTTGAATCTGTCGAACCATCATCTACGATTATTACTTCGTATTCCTCTTTTGCCAAATCCTGTGATTCGCAGCTCTCAACACATTTGCGGACGTATTTCTCTATGTTGTATGCTGGAATTATAATTGATATATGCTTCATGCTAACTTGAGAATTAAACCGACAGAATGAAATGTTTTTTGCCATGTGCTATAGCGGCATAATAGGAGAATCTACCACCATACATCTTGCCTGTAACAACCTGGTACACCAAATCAGCTTTGCCAATCAGGCAGAAATCAAGAAACATCTTGCGTACAACATCGTCATTCTGGCAGAAGTCAATATGTCCCGGAGTACCTTCAATGACGTAAACAAAAGCTAATCTCTTTGCCTCCTCAAGGAACCGACTGCTATCAGCTGTTATCAGCACTTTTGAATAACCAGGATTTTCTTTTCTGATATCAGTAATGGCAGATAAGCATTTCTTAATCAGCTTCTCTTTTTTCGAATCTTCAAGAATTTCATTGCTGACATCCTTAAAATCGCCTAAAAGAGATGTGAAGCGGAAAGATATAGAGATATAAGGGACATCACCGATTGATTCGGAATGATAGGAAATCAGGTTTTGTAACAATTGAATTGGTTTGAACAAATCCCTGAATGAGCTGTAAAACGCCTCATCTTGCGGAATCATATTGGTGTATATATGAACCTGTTTGTCTCTTGCGCTCTCTGTTGGTATGTTATCCTTAAGCCATACTGCACACAGAGCATGGTGATTATTACGTATCGATTCTCTACCACATAACTCATTAAGCATTAGTCTCTTTACGACGACATCCTCTTTGCTATATGACATTTCACAATCATCTATCAACCAGTCGTATTCATTAGGTATCAGATATTCTTGCAGCTTGAAAGGGTATGTCCAGTGGATTTTGAATGGTATGTTATTATCCTTGCAGTAGTTATATACTGAGATAGCTCCCTTGAGACGGTCCGCAAATCCTCCCCCCTTTTCTAACTCATTACAGATGAATATAACTCCTTTGAAAAAAGACGATTTAGGCTCAGCCGATTTATTATATTTCTTTTCGATGTTTTTTCTGTAGTGCTCCTGTTCGTTAAGGAAATATCTCCATGCGCCTATCTTCCTTATTTTAAACTCTCTATATGAGTTTTGTATGTAATGGTAAAAGGATTTGAGAGTATTAGTAATGGCGAGCATAGATATGTAATATTATTATCGACCGTTATTTGCAACAAACCCTTTTAACCCTCAATAAAAGCCTGTAGTAATGTATGTATGAACCAACAGTGTATCTGTTAGTGAAAAACTCTTTTATGCAGAAAAATGTGGTATATATCATATTATGATGCCATGGCTTCTCTTTACCGACGAAGTGCACAATCTTAATTTGTTTTTCCGAATTGTCGAATGAATAACCATACAACTTTTTGTATATCCCAATGTTTTTGTAGAACATATTATATCCTTCTGATAGGACCAATTCTTTCTTTTCGAACCAATTTGGTATGTACATATTGATTATGTCTTGGTCGCCGATACTACGGTTCTCCCATGACAAAAATAGCTCTCCATTTATTATTTCAACCAAATCTTCTTTTATTCTCTCTGATGGTTCAATCACTAATAGTCCGCTGTTTAACCTTGTCCAATCATTGTGGATTAAATTTCCTGCGGCACATGCAGCGAAATTTTTGTAGTCGAAGAGTTCGTCAATGTTGCTTACCACCAACATATCACTATCGAGAAAAACCATCTTGTTGTATTCTGTAGCCCCCCATAACAATAATTTGTCGAATGTATGCATCCAGTGACTCTCCATTTGATTTCGTGAAGGTATGTTGATTTCATCGTTCAGACGAACACACTCAATTCCGACTTCAGATAATATCTTAATTGTAGCATCATCAATACACTTGGAGCAAAAGCATACAAAAGGGTATTTACTCTTTACCTCTTTTAAATTCCAGTAAAGGGCTATGACTCCAATTGCATATGAAGGAGTACTTAGCAGTGTCGCATATACATTCTTATTCATATCCTATTGAGTATATTATGAAGATTGTTAATCAGCTTAATCTTATAGTATCCTAATCCCTTTTTCTTGGGGTTTGTACTAATTGTGGTTTCATGCTTAGAGTGAGGAACTGATTCAGCCTCTTTATCTTTATTCCATTTCGGATTCCAACTCTGCGCAACACGATGGATGCACACCACATTCTTCATAGTCCCATAGCCAGGTTGGTCGAAGTAGTCTGAAGGATAGACGTGTATGCCGTTTGTCAGAACCTGCAGTTTATTGATGCTATTCCTGTTATCAAAACCATAATTCTCAGCAAGACGCATCTGCAACATTGGAATTATCGTCATGTCGTAGCGCAACTCCTGAGGTAGGTTCTGATTATGCGAGCGAATAAAATGCCGGTTCTCATAAAATTCCATGCATTCAGCAATGAAGGGATGTCCCTTTTCTGCCCCAAAACAATGAGAGGTCAGTGTTGTAAAGTCCTCCTTGCCGTGCTCCTTATGGACGTAATACTCACGCCCGATGAACATTCCGTCGTTCAGAAATGGGTCGAACGACTTAAACATATCTATGTCCGTATCAAGCCAGATACCGCCATAGTGATAGACCGCATATAGCCGAATGAAATCAGCGGCAAAAGCCCATTTCTTCTCACCGTAAGCCTCTAATGCAAACGTATTCCCCGTTGCTTTAAGCTTCTCAGCATCCCAAAGAACAAATTCGTAATCGGGCAAGACATCGCGCCATGTATCCATACACTCTTTCAAAAATAGTGGATAAGGCTCGCCTGAAAACCATGAATAATGAATAATCTTGGGTATCATTAGTCAGTATTTGTATGGTTAGAATTTGAAATCTTCTCTCTTGATATGTTCGTTTCTCGATTTGTATTCCGCAATATCTTTCTCCATTTGCGCCGTGGCACACTTAAAGAAAAAATGAATCAAGAACTCGTCAGTTCCCTCTTTTCTAATGAGGTTGAGAGAGTCAATATATTCTTGACGGTTGGCAGAATCTATTATCATCATTGGACATTTCATCTTCAGCAAAATCAGATTGCTGAAAAGTCGCCCTATCCTGCCATTCCCATCCCGAAAAGGATGAAGATATTCGTAGAAACCATGGAACTTAGCCGCAACAATCATTGGATGTATCTCGGCAGCATCAATTGTTCTTTGCGTTGATTGCAATAGTGTTGGTATTCGTGATATAAGAAGTTCATGATTTCCAAAGATGGTCTCTCCATCGCACATATCGGTGTCGGTATATTCTCCTGCGACAGCTCTTGGAACTCTGTACGACAATGTGTTTTTCATCAAAATACGATGACACTCCTTAAGCATCTCTTCGGAGAGAGGGTTTTCTACATTCTGAAGGATATACTCGTATGCCTTGAAGTGGTCCAGAATTTCAAAAGCCTCATAAAGAGTCTTCCCATGAGGAATAACCCCAAGCCCTTTCTCTTTTAATTCCTGCGTGTCGCCAACCGTGAAACTATTTCCCTCGATGGCACAACTATGCGAGGAGAACAATATCTCGTGTCGTTTTTTCAGATCCTCAACAGATATTCTTGCTCCAACCAACTTTTCGTATTCCGAAATAATAGCCTCGTACTTGTCAATATCCTCTTTGTAGATTGTGTTCATTTCAAACCTCTGACTTTAAGGTATATTCGATTCAGAAACCAATACGCACGGATGTCCCAATAGGCTAATCTCAGACGACGACTCGTGTCGAATGGTCGACCACAACTGCGCCATAAATCCATGATTCGACGAACTTCGGTTTGAAGCCATGCTCTGTCGATACTCTTCACAAGCGATGATGAGTATAATATATTCCGCATCATGTTGGCCATTTTGAAGGCAATCCATGGTTGCTGGACGACTCTGTTTTTTTCGACGAAATCAAGAATATTTCCCATCTCAATGCACGAATCTTCCACTATGCGTCGTCGCGACTCAGTAGATTTCGTTGCTGAATTGTTTCGTATTGAATAAACAGAAAGAGAGTTGGAGAACTGAGCAGGATGCTCTACGAAGCATAGGTATTTCATTTGGAACTCCAAGTCTTCGCCAAGACGCAATCCCTCAGTAAAACGAATCTTATATTTCTCAATAATGTCGCGACTAAACAGCATCGTGACGTTGTTGAAGCACGGATATTTCATCAGAAAATCATTAGGCAGCATATCCTCAACGTCGTCGATTTTCTTCTTTGACTGAATCACTCCGTCTATTGACTCGCGCAATGCGAATTGAACTAAGTCGAGATTTTTTCCGTCGATTTGTGGAAGAAGTTGTTCGAGTGCATCTCTCTCGATAAAATCGTCGCCATCAATAAACCATATCCATTCCCCTGTTGCAATGTCGAGACCCGCGTTGCGTGCCGTCGAGACGCCTCCATTCTCTTTATGCACAATCGTAACATTAGGAAGATTGGCGTATTCATCGCATATCAGTCCACTTGAATCCGTCGAACCATCATCAACCACAATCAACTCCCAGTCGCCGCACGTCTGATGAGTAATCGACTCTAAACAGGCGCGAACATATTCTGCAATATTATAGGCAGGAACTATGAAAGAGATTTTGGACATTGAATTCTTTTAAAGTCGTGATTTCTTTTTTACCTAAAAATAAGCACGAAGACGTTCTATCATTTCAAGCAATGACACCACAGTTATTTCAGGTTTATACTCCCATCCTTTCTCAACCATAGCAACAACCAAGGTGTGTGTTGGTTTGATATCTTTGATGGACTCGTATGTTCCTCTATGTAAAATTGGAGAAGATGACGATTTGCATTCAATGCAGATAATGGTGTCACCATATTCAAGGACAAAATCCATTTCGCTTCCAGCGACCGTTCTGTAAAAATATACTGCGACGTCAGGGAAGTTACCCTTTATTGTGGTTAGCACAATCTGCTCCCATATGCTTCCAAAAACCTGATGATGATAGACCGATTCAAAGGAGTTTAGAGACAACAGCGTGGCAGTGATCCCGCTGTCAGCAATATATACCTTGGGCGACTTAGTGATGCGCTTATTAGTATTTGCCATGTAAGGTTCTACTTGAATAACCATATATGTTTCTGTCAGCAAATCAATGTAATGCCTTATCGTCACAGAACTCATGTCTAATGCTTTTGCCATTGTGGAACAGTTTAACAACTGTCCATTATTGTTTGCAAGCATTATCCATAATCGCCTCATCGTTGTTGGAACAAAATTGCGCCAGAACTTCAGGTCACGTTCGAGGTATGTCTCAATAAAACTCTTTCTCCACTTTATTGAAAAGTCATTCGAGCCAAGTAAACTTCGTGGAAAGCCTCCTTTAAAGATATACTCAGAAATGCTCGATATGTCATTAACCTCGTTATACAAAAAAGGCGTCAGGGAATGATATACAACCCGTCCTGCAAGTGATTCGCTACTCTGTTTAATAAGGTCGCGCGATGCTGAACCCAATATGATAATATGAGAATCGCCATCGTTCTCATCAACCAAACTACGAAGGAGCGGGAACAACTCTGGCTTTCGCTGAATTTCGTCGATGCATATCAACTTTCCTTTCTGGCTACGAAGAAACCACTCTGCATCGTCCAGTTTAGCCAAGTCCGACGGAAGTTCAAGATCTATGTATATAGTGTTGTCATATTCAGAAAGTAATTGCTTCGACAAAGTAGATTTTCCACACTGACGAGGTCCAAGAATCGCAACAATAGGCCACTCTTCAGTATCTTTTTTAATTGATTTTTCTATCTGTCTGAATATTAATGACATGCCATTTTGTTATATCTTGTTTTTGCTTGCAAATTTAAAACTGAATTTTAAATCTGCAAGCATTATTCGTTCAAACTGTACACAAACTATTTGAAATTCTTTCAATCCAAATCAACATCTTTAAAATAGTTTGCTCTAATCAGTTTGTCACTTAGGTACGATGCTTTTTAATGTAAGATGCGAACTTGTTATGTCAGAATAGAGATGGTAATAGTCGTTTCAGTATTCTACCCAAGAAGATGCACAAAACGCATAGAGGGATAGTGACAATGCAATTGTATATATCAGTGGTTAACTTCTCGCTCCAAGGAAGTGTACTCCACTGGATAATGAATTCACCAAGCTGCTTGATTCCTGGGACGAACAAATCGTGAAGAATCAGTATAAAGATAGTGTTGACACCAAACCAAGAGAGAATGTTGGATAAACTATGGCAATATCTTGCGATGAAATGCGATGCAGTGAAGACAAGTATTATCAAGGCAAAAGCTGCTATAAGAGAAGGAAAATAGAAGTGGCTAAACGCAAATTGATGAATGTTTGTAAATGTTTCTATTTTATACAAATATAGGGCAGCAATAGCGGAAATTAATACGATTTTCCAGTTTAGCCAAGCGCAACTCAGCCAATATTCTTTGAATTTGTATCCTGTGACAAAGAATGGGATGACCAAGAGGGAATGTCCAATAAACAGGGTGTTTTTAATATGCATAAGACTAAGGCTGAAACCTGCAAGAGCCAATATGACATATACAGCAATTTTGATTAAATCCGATTTCAGTAGGTTCTCGACTGCATATACAATCATCATAAGATAGAATAGAGTGAGCAAAAACCACAGCGGCACATTGCTAACTAACCAGAAATTGTAAAAACCTGACTCAATAACAAGTTTGGCAGTTGCAAAATTCTTAAAGAAACACTCAATAATGAACCCGATTACTAATCCAACCAAGAGAGGACCAAGTAGTCGCCTTGCTTTTGAACGAAAGAACTCTTTGAATGGCTTTTTTGTATTGACAAATATCCCTGATATCAGAAAGAATAGGGGCATGAAGAAAAGATTAAAAATCCTTCCCAAATTACCTGGAGCATCAAGATGATAAAGAGCCACACACAAAATTGTTATTCCCTTAGCTATGTCAATGAATGCAATTCGGTTGTTTTGGAATTCTGTCATAATAATTGAAGTCTGTTAAAACGGAAATAGGATATTACTCTTATTCCAACTCTACCTCTTTAAAATAGTTCGCCCTAATCAGTTTGTCACTTAGGTACGATGCCTTTTCTGGCGATATAAAACGATTTTCGCGTTCTGTAGTATCACGCAAATCTACGCCTAACCCTTTGTATTTATATTCGTTATGACCAATTGCACTCAAAATCGTCGGGAACATATCCATTTGATAGCATACAGAATTGTAATGCTCTGCAGAGTCGAAATCAGGACTATACATTATGAAAGGAGTGTAGTGCTCGGTATATTTCCCTTGTTCAGTGCGATAGTCACAAAACTGCTTATGATATTCTGCTCGGTTAAGAATAGTGTGGTCGCCAGTAATTACCAAAACAGTATTGTCAAAATACTTAGACTCGGCGAATTTATCCAAAATTTTACCTATGCAAGAATCTGCGTAATGGAATGTTTTCACATAATTGTTTATGTCGTGGTATTTTTCGGAGTTTTCATCAACGAAAGAACTATTAACAAAATTGAATGGCATGTGAGTTGACATTGTTATTGTTTGAATGCAAAAATCGGCTTTTAATAAATCCATTATCTCATTGTTTTTGTCAGCAATATCCAAATCTTTCCATTGAGCTTCTGTATCCGATTTTCCAACTTGTCCGTTGTACCCATAACATTTTGTCATACAGCGCTGATTCCAGACATCAATTTCAGGGTTGACAATTAAAGAGTTTTTATAAAAATGTGCTAAGTTCGGATATGTGTTGTATGGATAATCAATAACTATAATACCTTCAACAATAGGCAATAGGCCAGTATTCAAAATAAATTGACCATCAGAAGATATCCCCTTTTGAATTTGACATTTCAATTTATCTGCGTAAAAAACGTTATTCTTTTTTATAAAAGAGTGCATATTAGGGCAGATTCTACTATCTTCTAATACCCAACTCTCAAACGATTCTACCAAGACAAGAATAAGATTAGTTCCCTTATTCTCAAAAGACTCTTTCTCTCTAAAAATGTACTTTAGTTCGTCGCTTTGCAAAATATCATCGGTCAATACTTGTTTTTCCCCTTCGGCCAATGTCACTGTACCTCCCTCAAACAGAAGAAGATCTTGTTTGCCCGAAAATAACATTTGTACAAATCTGGCCATCACATTATATCTGCTGGTGTACATTTCAGTGACAATATTAGGTGAGAACCAGTTATTGAGATATTTATAAATTGTGATTTTAATGTCTGTCAGCGGGTTAAATATGCTCGTATACGAAATTCCGGCCTCTGCCAATATATCCTCTCCATCTTTCGGAAAACTCTTCAACTCTATAACGTTATTCCCAATGCAAGCAAAATAATAAAGTGCTAATCCGACGAAGAAAGCCTTAACACATCGCCTTTTTACTGTAAATATCGAGGTTATGATAGTCACAATGGTCGATATAGGGAAAGCAAGCCAGCGCCACTCCATCAGTGCAATAACGCTTGACTCAAAACCTCTCAAGTTGCCTAAACATGAAACTGCGTTTAAAGCAAAGAAGTCGTCGTAAAACTTGTGATACGTTAGATTTGCAATAATCCATCCGTCGATTAAGAAGAGAAGAATGTGCATTGCCCAGCGTCTCTTCAGAAGGAATGCAAAACATGTTATCAGGAATGGTGCGAATAGCTTTCTTCCCCAAAATAGCGCTATACGAAGTGCGTCGCCTTCAATATCTTTCGGTAAAAACGGGTCAAAGCAAAAATACTGAAAGCATATATTCTTGAATACAAGTACTATAAATAATATGTATAGATACGTATTATACTTATTTGGCAAAAAATATTTCAAGTTTATAATTTTATTTTTATTAATTATAACAAGTCAACATATCATTTCAAGCAAATAATATCATTCTCAAACGACATCAATTCATAACGCTGAATATTAGCAATATAAGCTTGTTTTGCTTGTAATATTTGCTTTCTTGGCAACCAAGTGACTTTACACTATTTATTGAGAATTGATTCAACGTTGGGGTTTTATCTTCTTAAGAAAATTCCGATACGGCTTATCGCTTTAGTGATACTGCAAAAGATAGAGGTCAGTTTTCTTGATGCTAATATCATCCCTAAGTCGTCTCTTAGTTGAATATTGTTGTAGTAGAGCGATTTTAAGGTCTTGTTTCTCAGATATTCTTCATAGAGCATTTGAGAAGTCGTTTTTATTGTCTCTTCCCGTTCCCCAATTCTCTCTGAGTCATTGCTGCTTATGCCTCCAATCTGAAAAGAGCATACTATGGTTTCCAAAGGTTGGTATCTATACTCTCTTGATGTGTACTCTTGAAACATATACTTCCAGTCCGACACAATTCTGAGATTCTCATCATATAGCTTCTCTTTAAGCATTGACAAACGCATAAAGGCTGCTTGATGTATCATTGAGTGGTACAACCAAAATCCTAATGATATCTCTTTCGGAGGTTTAACTACAGATGTTTCTCTAACCCCGTCACTCATAGATGCGACTCCAACGTACAGGTCGGCAACACCATCTTTCATCTGCGTTTCTGCATCTTCGAGAGAGCTATTAGAATAAAAAATATCTCCGCTATTCATGAAAATGCAGAAGTCACCCGAAGCCCTCTCTATGCCTTTATTCATAGCATTGTATGGACCATTGTCTTTTTCGGAAACCCAATAAGAGATAATATGTTCATTCTGTTTGATGCACTCAACACTTCCGTCTGTTGAACCTCCGTCAATTACAATCAACTCAAATGGTTTGAGTGTTTGTTGAGCAATTGAGTCTAAGGTTCTTTTTAGCCCTGCTTTGTTGTTGAAACAGATAGTAATTACGGAGATATTCATATGTCTACCAGTAGCAGCCCCCCTCTACCCTTTCTGCACCCATAGGAGTCTCCTCAAATGAAGGTCGAACCCATGCATCGTTATAATAATTTGTGTATGGAAAATCCTCAATATATTGTTTTTCAGTCTCCCATCGTTTCCCCTTTATTCCAAATAAGAGTTGTAAGATACCCCCAAGGTGTATTGCCTTTTTACCGTTTCTTTTGCAATGGGCAGCGAGTGGCATACCATAAGCACCACACGCTAAAAGGCAAATGTCGTAGTCAATCATCTCTATTTGTTCCTTTTGCCAATCTAAAGCTTCAAACCAATTTTCAAATTTTGTAGGTGATAGTGCCTGACTCTGAACTGATTTGAATGTTATCAAGTGAAAATCAGGAAGAATATTTGTTCCAGGGAACAGAAGTTCTCTCCTTTCGTACTGTTTTTCTATTGTACTTGCAAAGGGGTGTACAACAAGAACTCTTTTGTCGGCTAAAGCCTCTGTCCAGGGATGGTCGCAGAGGAGCGGCGTCATAAGCTCTCTATCGACTTTTATTGATTTGGATAGCTCTTTCTTGAAGATTGCCTCGTTGTATCTCCATGAACCGAGTATGTCAATCTCTTTCATTGCACTCTCATACTCCGAAAGAAATTGAATCATCATTTTCTCGTCGGGCAATGGGAAAAAACCTGCATTATTGCAAAGAGCCTCTGCCTGGTTCCTTTTCAGATAATTAGGTTCTCCTTGCCATGTAATGTATCTCCATATACTCTTCCCTTCTCTTATGTTCTTAGCATTTTCCAGAGATGTCAGTTCGATACTGCCAAAGCGTGATACCATTTTGGGTTCATCCGACAATACGCATTGCTTTATCAGCTCTTGTATGGCATCCTTCTCCTTCAGACATGGCAAGTCATACGCAGGTTCTTGTGGTGGGTGAACTAATTTTTTGTAAACTCCACGAAGAAATATTGCAGTACTCTCTTTCATAGATTAATTGTGGAAGTGCTGAAGGATATTCGCTTATTTAAAGCGGGAGTATATCCATTTTTTGAGGAGTATGTATATGTCGTATTTGAATGTGTATAGATGCTTATTGCGTTTTGTTATATTGTAAAGCTCTCTAAGCGACATATATTTACATCCGTAGAGAATTGCATTACGCAAGTAGTTATCTATTCCATTGTCAATTCGTTTTTTAATCTTGGAGTCAACGATGCTGTTGTCCGTGTTTATGCTATTTATCATTTTTTTCAAATCGGTGCTATATTGCATTGTAGCATCAATCTTCTCTCTTTCCATCTCTGCATCTGCACTATTGCAGGAGATATTGAGGAGTGAGTGTCTGAATTTAAATAGAAATGTGTTACTCGAAACGATTCCATCGGACGATAATATGGCTGGAGTCACAACATCCGACCCCCAGGCGTAGTTGTAGTACGAGAAGCCGTCGATTCTTCGTAATGCGCTTGTTTTAAATACGTAATTACCTATGCAGGTAATGTGACCAGTAGAGTAGAATTCAGCTATGAACTCTAATTGGGTCATATGAATGTCCAAAGAATGTTCTCTCTCTGTAACAACTGAATTGTCGTCTATAATTTCAGTTCTAACTCTGAAAATGTCGTTTTGGGGATAAGAATTTGTCAGAGCGTCAATCTCTTGTAGGAATAGGGGAGCGTATACATCGTCATCCGAAGCCATGATTAAATATTCTGAATCAACCATGCTTAGGATATTATTCCAGTGGGCTACTAATCTTTTAGAACCAATGTTTGTAGCATTGCGCTTGTATACTATTCTCTCATCGTGAAACTCATCAACAATTGTCTTGACATCATAGGGCGAACAGTCGTCAGAAACAATGATTCTGAAATCACTATATGTCTGGCTGATGATGCTCTGAATGGCTTCCCGTAAGAATTGGATTTTATATGCTGGGAGTGCGAATGTGTATCTGCTCACGTTTGATTATTATTTAGCGGGAGTTACCTCTCTTAAGGTGAAGTATACTTAATACTTCGTTGGCATCTTCTTTGAAGAATAGTAATCCTGTTGCGATATAGTAAATAGCCCCGACAGAGATGGCCATGATTAACTTGTGTATATTGTCAATGAAAAACATTTGGGACAGGGTGCATAAAAAATACATTATGCAGCAGTTGATGAATATCGGCAGAATGTCTGATATCTGATCTTTGAAGCCAAGAGCGATTAATCGGTTGGTGACAGGAACTTTTATGAGGAATCCAGCAATGGTGCCGATTAGAATGCCGAAGCAGAATATATTTAGTCCGAATGGAATAGTTATGCACATGCATATAACATTTATTCCTATTGTGTAGATGCCATAGCGCAAGTATATGTCACTTCTACCTAAGCATAGAAGAAGGCTCTCATTAATGGTGTTGATAGGATGAAGAATGAATGAGAAGCATAGAATCTGCAGTAAGGGGATGCTTTCTGCCCATTTTTCCGTGAGAACAAATATGGTAAGTGGAGCAGCAACTGAAGCAAGACCCAATAGCATGGGAAAGCTGATGAAGGCTGTCAGTCGTATCATTTTTCGGTAGGCACTTCTAAGCCTTTGAATATCATTTTGCAACTTTGACAGTGCAGGGAATGAGACACTATGAATGGTCTGTACGAAAGTTGTAGATGGTAACTGCGCCCAGCCTAATGCTCTGTTGTAGACGCCAAGCTGGTGTGTTGAATAACATTTTCCTATTATCAGCGATGACACATTCTCGTAGACTCTCCATATTAGGAGCGACACAATCATCTTGCTACTGAAGCCAAACAACTCTCGAAATGATTCTTTAGAGAACTTGAATTTAGGACGCCAGCGTAGAGCTATATTCATCAGAATTGCTGAGCAAAATGTTCCAATTAAGCCTTGATAGGCGAGCGACCATACGCCGAAGCCGTTATATGCCATTATAATGGCTATGATGCCAGCTATCAGATTGCATGTAATTCCAATTAATGCGGAAGTTTTGAAGTCCATTCGGATGCTAAGCATAGTCGATTGTATGCTTGAGAATGGACTTATGAGTAGGCTGAGGGTACTGACGCGAGCTATGTCGCACAGGATAGGAATCTCATAAAAATCTGCTAAGTATGGAGCGAAAGAAAAGATAAGAAGATAAGCTATGCAACAGGCAACCAGATTGTACCAAAAGACAGTGGCTATGTCCGATTCTGTTCTGTTCTCTTTTCTGATTAGAGCAGTAGAGAGCCCTCCATCAGTAAATATTCCCAAGACGACTACAAAGACCGTTATAAGAGCTGTTATTCCGTAGTCGGAAGGCGATAGGATGCGGGCAAGAACAATGCCAGTGCAAAACGTTATCAACCTATTGGATATGGTTCCAATAGATGTCCACGCTAATCCTTTCGCTGTTTTTTGTTTAAGGTTCTCCTCTGACATCTCTATAGAGCAAATATGAGTCGTATCTGATTCTCAAACTCCTGCTTCTCCTGACTTATGCTGCGACGGTAATACTCAAAATCCTCAATGCAAGTGTCGTAGTTCCTCAAGGTCTCTTTGATAGTTTTTATTATATCATGCATTGATGCTTTACATTCGTCAAATTTATATTTGCCAAGTATTGGTACATCCTCGAAATAGGCAGCAGAGCCCCTGCTACCTGTAATTACACAGCAGCCACTTGCTGCACATTCACGTGGTATTCTGTCTTTTCCTGGATGATTGCCAAAATCGATGTATACTTTTGCTTTCCTTATGGTTTCAATCAACTCCTTACGCGACATGTTTTGGAGAGGAACCCACTTTATGTCGGGTGATAGTTGTATGAGCTTCCTGGTGTATTCTATTCCCTTTCTCGGATTGTACACAACAATATCCTCTTTGTTGCTTGTTGAGAAGGAGGATAGATACTCATCATTGATATAGTCTTTCAGTCCAACCAGCTCTTTGAATCCCTCTTTTTTCAAAAAGAAGTGCCCATATTCTGATTGGTAACCTGTCAGAATATGTTTTTGACTCAGTTGCTTCAGTGAAAAGGTATTCTTAAAAACGTTTTTTCTCTGAAATATGAGTTGATGCAATCTGCCTTTTAAGATTCTCAGTGCATATTTTTTATCAAATCTCCAATAATCATATACCGACAGGTAGCGACCTGAACTGTAGTAAAGATTGTCTACGCTGAGCCACCACAGGAACTTTTGGGTATTCTTGTTGCGATTTATCCAGTCGAACTGACTTTCAATAAATACCTCAACATTATTTGAATTGTCTTCGACCTCTTCTGAGGTAACTATATTGTAGCACTTATAATCTTCAGGAACAACATGGGCATCTACACCATAATATACCATATAGGAGTTTCGTCCGTTATCCCTTAGAAAACTTGCTAACTGGTGCAATAGTTCAGAACCACCTGTCACAACACCCGCTGTGCAGTATATGTATATTTTGGAATTCTCTGTCAGTTTCAGCATAATAAACCTTATAATATTAGTCAATATCCGGCAACTATTGGAAAAGACGAATTTGGTCTGTTGTAAATGTAATGCATTTCAATTCTCTATCTCCCCTTGACGTTGTTAAATGACAAAGGTTCAGTGTATTATGAAAAGTATAATCTGAGGTGTGCCGAAAAAGAACTTCTTTGTAAGAGTTAGATTATTTTTTATGAATTCTGCGGAGAACTAATGATATCTCCTGCAAAAGTCACTCAGCAATTGTACGATAAAGTCACCCTCTTTTGTTGCGTAGAAACCTCGATTTTTTCACGGATAATCGTGCATGCTCTCTTTATTTCGCTTTTTTAGTGCAATTTCGTACAATACGTCACTTTTTTTCAATTTTTGTATACGAAGTTGCCTTTAATGCGTATATTTACACAATAATTATCAAACGCCTTGTCTTTTCGACGCATATCCAAGTGGAATATACTATTCCGACTCTTCGTCGTCTACCTCTTTAACCCTTTGAGGTTCACATTTTTGTGATTCTTGAGGGGAGATAAAGAGTTGTCTTTTGGGGAATGCATGTGATGTGTCTTTGATATAGTCGCAACATAAAAAGGATATGATCACAGGATGTTTCAATAAATATTTGTTAGCTGGTGTTCTTGTGTTCATATCTCTTATTGATAGAGCTGTTATGCTGACATATTTTATTGAATCTTTTTGCATTTTGAACGATTTATTGATAATGAATTACGATAATGAATGAACGTATTTCTTGGATAGATTCTGTAAAAGGCGTAGCGATGCTTTTAGTCATTGCAATACATCTGTGCGGATTGTCATCACCTATCATATATCTGTGTTATGGTTTTATGGCGGTGTTTTATATCGTTTCGGGGTATACACATGCCTCAAGAACTCCAATATCAAATCAGATTGCAAAAAAAACTAAGAGGTTTTTTATTCCATGTCTCTTTTATGGAATATTGGGTATTTGCATATATGTATTATGCCATGATGGCACTGATTATATTCGAGCACTATTCGGATTGATATATGGACGATGGGCACTTTATCCAATTGACCACGAAGGAGAAAATGTATTGTTTCTGGGTGAATGCAACCCTGTAACACCCCTTTGGTTTTTATATTCATTGTATATTTCATATCTGATATTTTATGCCTATAAAAAGTTTTCTAACTATAGACTTGTATTTATTCTGCTATTATCACTCCTTGCACTTGCAAGCGTCTATAAACCTATTTTGTTCCCTTGGAGTCTTGATACAGCACCATTAACAGCGTTGTTTATTATTTTTGGAGATTTTCTGTCAACAACTCACCTTTTTGCCACAGCTGATAAAAACAGAAAATTATTATTTCTATCTCTAATAGTATTAGGCCTTTTGTATTATGTGTTGTGTAAGATAAATTTAATGCCAAATCTTGCATTAGGTATTTATGGTAAGTATGGATTATATAGTGTCTTTTTGTATTTTATTATAGGAGTTTTAGATGCTATTATATTGAGTCTTTCATGTTTGATTGTTGATAAAACCTTTATTGGCAAGTTTCTTTCATATACAGGAAGGCATTCATTAAGATTAATGTGTATTCATTGGATAATTGGTGACGCTGTGATTTTATGTCTAAATGATAGCGTATCGAAATATGTTGCACTGTTCATATCTTTGGTAATAATATATCTAATTGATGCATTAGTATCAAAAGTATGTTCATTGTGGAAGAACGATTTTAGTTTGATGAAATATATTTAGGCTGTAGATACTAACAAAAACAATAACTATAACGGTCATTAGTTATCGTTATAGTTATCTTTATCAGTTATCGTTATCGTTTAAATGTCAGTTACTAAAGGAATACTTCAGAATAGTGCGCTTTTGACGATTCAGAAGCTTGTTAGGGTCTTGGATCAGCTCTTGCTGGTGCCCTTCTTCCTGACTCAATGGGGAGCGGAGTACTATGGCGAGTGGTTGACCTTGACGATTATCCCAAGCATCCTTGCATTCTCTGATCTCGGTGTGGGTACAGCTGCAGGCAATGGTTTTGTCCTCGCATACACCAAAGGCGATAAGCAAAGGGCGGCGGATATATCGAAATGTGGGTTATTAATAGCCTCTGTCGCAGTCATGCTCGGAATGCTGATAACAGTGGGTGTCCTGCTGTCGGGCGACTATTTCGGTCTCTTTGATAAGTCGCTTATTGATGCTCACGAGGCGATGTTGGCTGTCTCACTCCTAATGGCTTCAAGGTTGTCGGGGTTCTTTGCCCAGTTGATAGAGGGTTATTTCAGAGCTGCGAGGAAAGCTCCTATGGCGGTTTTGTTTCACATTGGGTACGGCTTATTGACGATTTGTGTTTCAATCATTGTTTTATATGCAGGTTGTGGAGTTGTTGGCTACTCCCTATCTGTTCTTGTTGCTCATATTGTTTATTCCTTCGTTTACTTCATCTATGGTCGTTCCTTAGTTGATTTTGAGAAATGCAGAGGTGTAGTTCGCTTTGCTGAGCTTAAGGGGTTAATGCTCAAGGGTCTTGGTTATTTGGCTGATCCAATATGGCAAGCGATATATTTCCAGGGCTCTACCTTTGTGGTCAGAATTGTTCTCGGACCGGCGAGTGTCGCCATGTTCAATACTGTGCGGACGGTATGTCGTTCGGTGAATCAGCTATTCTCAATTGTCAATTTTGGAGTTTTTCCTGAGATGCAGTATGAGTATGGGCGAGGGAACTTGCCGATTGTACAGAGGCTCTTCAGGGTTTCGATACTGGTGTCGTTAGTCATCGCTCTTTGTGGTTTTGTCGTTCTGCTCTTTGCGGGACCATATATTTATAACCTGTGGACGCATAACGAACTTATTGTGCCGTCGGATGTGTGGCTGGTCTTTATGTTAGGAGTTGTCTTGAATGCTATATGGTGGACTGCAATGGTTGTCTATCGAGTGACAAATAAGCCATATCATTTTGCAGTTGTCGCTACGATTATGGCTTCTCTATCGGTCGGAATGAGTTATATTCTCGCGGGATTTTTTGGGCTGTTAGGCGTTGCATTGGGTGCCTTGTTATTCGATGTGGTTATGGTTTTGTTTGTGCCCAATGATGCCTGCAAGCTGTTGTCGATGAGTGGCTGTGATTTATGGACTCACTTCAGTCAAGATTTGGAAACAGTGAAGAGTGTAGTCTCTAATAGATTGGGATTTGCAAGGAATAATAATTAGTATTTCCTCGCATGACACCATCGAACAATTGACGTGGGAAGCTTGTGGATAAAGATATATAGAATTTTTGAATAGTAGACTTAAATAAAATTTTGAGATTATGAAACGGATGAAGCCTGTTTGGCGATGGCTGGTAAATAATATTACTTTTTTTACATATGTAGAATCCCTCAGATATCGTAGTGAAGCAAAATTTCTAAATAGAATTAGCGATACAATAAAGCCAACAATTCATTTTATTCATGTTTATTATACTAATAATACTGGAGATTTGGCGTGTGGATATTATCAGTATTGCATGCCTTTTTTTAAAGATTATAATTGTGTAATTCATAATATCAGGCATGTAAATTTTAATATGATAAAAAAATCAGATATTGTTATTGTAGGAGGTGGCGGATTAATAAATGCATTAAACGAATGGAATTATTCAATTAACAAAGCAATTCGGTTAGCAGGAAAATCTATTCTGTGGTCTGCGGGATATAATAGCTTTTTGGGTAAATGTAAGATAGAAATAGATTTTAGTCGATTTACTCTCAAGGCAATAAGAGATTTTAATCATAGTAGTGGATTGCGGTATGTTCCATGTGCAACTTGTTTAAGTCCGCTTTTTATGAAACAATACGATAAGAAGAGACGCTTGGGAATAGTAGTTCATAAA
Source organism: Marinilabiliaceae bacterium (assembly GCA_021443545.1). Taxonomy (GTDB): domain Bacteria; phylum Bacteroidota; class Bacteroidia; order Bacteroidales; family Marinilabiliaceae; genus W3P20-009. The sequence continues at coordinate 84,436 of JABUTU010000037.1, forward strand.
AACTTCAAAGATGTGCCAGAAGAAATTAGAGGGTGTCAAGTGATAGAAAATACTTGTTCTATTGAAGAAATGGTATCTTTTATAGCAGAATCAGAGGTAATCGTTACAAGTAGTTATCACGCAGCTTACTGGAGTTCTTTATTAAAAACAAAGTGCGTTATTTTTTCTGTACATTCTGTAAAATTTGAGTTTTTTAAGTATAAGCCAGTAGTGTATAGCGGGAATATTGAAAAGGATATATTAGACGCAAGAGTGTATGATAATGCCTTGTCTGAGAGCCAAAAAGATGTGAGTGAGTTCAGAGACCAAATCTACCACTTAATTGAGAGTTCTTGTGCAAATAAAAATTAGAAAGACTAATAAGAGAATACGTGTTGCGTCGGCTGTCAGGTTGATATTACTGATAGTTCTGATATTATCGGCTCTAAGTGAGATGCTCTTCTTTTTCAGCATTCCAAATTTGTTGGGGTGTGTTATGGCAATCGTTGCGTTCTATCTATATAGTCGTTTCGTTTTGTCAGAACGAAATATTGTTGAGCGACCATTCTCCTTTTTTGCAATGACTACTCTCTTCCTATACAGGTTTTTATGTTTGCCTGCGACGTTGTTGGAGGGTCATCCGATTAGTTTTATGATGGTTGTACCCGAGCAGACTTTCCCGTTAGAGATTTTGTTGTATCTATTCATCATAGCTTCTTTTGTCTCTTCCAAAGGAAATAGTAATAGAAACAACTGGTTTGTAACCAACCTGAGAACAACTGGCTTGTATGCACCACCCTCTAATGGTGTCCTTTGGGCATTAGGATTTATAGGGTTATATGCTTCTATTTTTCAACGCTCTGTTCATGGTATTGAGTATGGCGATGTGTTGAGTAAGTTCATTGTTGGTTTTGCATATCTTCAGTATGCCCCACTCTTGATATTGTTTAACAGATTGACGCATAGAGGAGACTCTCAGAGTGAAAGGTCTTTAGTCTATATCTATATTCTCCTTCTTCTATACTTAGGCATTGGATCAAACTCACGACAACAGATGTTATATTCTGTGGGAACAATAGCTCTATTATGGTTCTTGGATGCTGTTGTAAAAAAAAGGACAATTCGCAGTTTCGCATCATTTGGTTATGTTTTGATGGCTATTCTCGCCGTATTTATGTTGAATGCCTTTTCTGATTTCTCGGATGCCATGCTCTATAACCGAAAGATTAGGGCGGATGTCACCTATTCGGAGTTGATAGAACGTACCTTCGACACCTACAACGATGATGAGTTGATGACGAAGATAAGGAATGAGCGTCACGAATCGTTTCAGGAGGCTGAAGGCGCAATGGTGGTTGCTGAAAAATGGGATGAAACCTATATCGATAACTTCATGCTTAATCGCTATTGCAATGTGCGAATAACCGATGCCACACTCAACCTTGCAAATAAATTGGAATGGCCAAATAGCATCATGCAGGCCGATTACCTTCAGCGGTTGATAATACTCTTGCCTACGCCAGTGATTAACTTTCTTGGTATCAGATTAGATAAAAATGATTTGTCGAATTCAAGAGGCGATTTTTTGTACGCATTAGCCAATAATCAACGAGTATTTGCGAGTTATCGAGTTACATCATCACTTGCCGATGGATTAGCCACCTTTGGGTGGTGGTATTTCGGAGTTCAATTCATCTTATATTGGTTGATATTTAAGTTGTTGGACTCATTAACCTGTGTGGTTAACGGAGTGCGTTATTATTCTCCATTAGGTCTGTTGTCTGTCTTTGCGTATTTCGGTAAGACACGTAATGGCGGTACGGGATGTATTAATGATGCTTCATTCTTACTCCGCAGTTTCTGGCAGAGTTTGATATTGTATTTGGTGGTAATGTATGTTGCTAATATTTTTGCCAAATCTCAGAAAGCTAAGTTGAGAACAGTGAGTAATGTGCAAAAAGAATAACAGTGAAAGCTAAGGCGGTAATCGTAAAATGCGAACTGTAAGTTAATAGGGAGGTAATATGCGAGTTCTTTCAGTTGGTAGTTTTTCGAGATTGAGCAATACTTGTCTTCATCGTACATGGGCGTTGAAGAGTATTGCAGACCATGTTGATGAGGTCAATACTACATCCTGTCCTGCGACACTATGGTACAGGATTGCCTATCATCTCTTCTTGTGGGGCTTGCCTGTACCTATTCCGCAGAACAACAGTGAGAATGACGTGATAAAGAGATTAGTGGATGAAAACGCATACGACATTGTATGGATTGATAAGGGTAATAGCATTGCTCCTGAGACCATCCGATATATACGCACGAAACAGCCATCAGCTAAGATTGTCTCCTATTCTCCCGATAATATGGCACTACGCCATAACCAAAGTCAGCAGTTCGTGGAGTCAATTCCCTTGTACGACCTTCACGTCACGACAAAGAGTTATATCATCGACGACTTGAAGCGTCTTGGGGCAAAGCAGGTTATGTTTGTCAATAAAAGTTATGCTAAGGAGTTTCACTACCCGCGTGAGGTCGACGAGGCGGATTATGAGCGGTTGGGTGAGGATGTCGGCTTTATCGGAGCATGGGAAGAGGAGCGCTGTCGGAGTATGATATACCTCGCCACGCATGGCATACGCGTTCGTGTCTGGGGCGGAGGAAAGTGGAATGACTACAGGGATGTCTCGCCAAACCTGCGAATCGAGGGGCGCTACTTGTTTGATGAGGATTATTCAAAGGCGTTGCGACTATTCAAGATTTCGCTCTGTTTCCTGCGTAAGATGAATTACGACCAGCAGACCTCTCGAACGATGGAGATACCAGCAAGTGGTGGTTTCATGTTGGCGGAGAGAACCTCCGAGCATCAGTCGCTCTTCAGGGAGGGCGAAGAGGCGGAATTCTTCTCGAGCGACGAGGAACTGCTTGAGAAATGCCGTTATTACCTTGCCACCCCAGCCGAGAGGGAGCGCATAGCTCAGGCTGGGACGCGTCGTTGCTTGGAGAGCGACTATTCGAATGAGGGTATGGTACGACGGGTGCTTCGGGAGTTGGGTTTTGAAAAGTTTTAGTCTATGAAAGTTCTCTATATATACAGAAATCCTAAAATGGGTTTTTCAATAGGTAAGGTATTCCGACCCATTGAAGAGGAGATGAGAAAATATGCCGAGGTGAATAGTCTATATATGCCTGAATTTGGATATGGACTGAAAAGTTTGGTCAAAAATATTAAGTGTGTAAGAAAGGCAGTAGCATCTGAAAAATATGACATTGTTCATATTACAGGGACTGAGCATTATTTGATTCCATTCTTAAGAAAAGGAAATGTAGTAATAACTATTCATGATTTGGGCTTTTTTACTAATAAGAAACTTAGTCTATCATCGATAAGTAAGTATTTTATTTGGATTAAGACATTGCCTCTTGCTAAACGAGTGACGTTTATTTCAGAATCAAGTAAACAAGAGGCAGAAAAGTATGTAAAATTTACAAATGGTCAAGCAAGTGTAATTCCTGATCCTTTTGATAAAGCTTATGAGTATTCACCCAAAAAAATAAATGGCGATTGCCCAAGAGTCTTGCATATAGGGTCAAAACCTAACAAGAATTTGAATAATACGATTCTTGCACTGGAAGGTATGAACTGTCATTTTAGGATTGTTGCGAAAATATCTGATTCTCAAAAAGAACAACTTGATTTGCTGAAAATTGACTATTCGGTGGTGTGTAATATTTCAGATGACGAGATGTTACAAGAGTATAAAGACTGTGATATTGTAAGTTTTCCCTCGTTAT
>JABUTU010000045.1 GCA_021443545.1 Marinilabiliaceae bacterium
TCAACACTGTGTTCAAGATAACTGGCAGCTGAGAAATACCTTCCAGAATACCATACATAGTCGATACGCAATGGTGGTAAATCACCATTAAACGTATTTCCTATTCCGCGTCCCTTATCCATAAAAGAGTCGGTCAAACCACTCTTTTTAATCGTCTGATATGTATACGATATCGGATAATCGTTGCAATCTCCAACAAGCATCATAGGCATTTCTGTCGCATTAACAAGGTTCACTATGGCTTCAACCTGATGTTGCCGTTTCAAATAACCTCCAAACATTTTAAAGTAGACATCCTTAAGTTGCTCCTTCTTGCCCGAATCGGCCTTTCGTTTTTGCGCATATATATCGGGCACCGAACCCGTACTCTCCACCTTAATGCCTGTAGATGCCAGATGACAATTGTACAAACGCACTGTATTGTCCTTAGATATATGTATGTCAACACACTGACAGACAGACCCCAAATCCCAGTCAAGGCGAGTATCAACAAGTTGCAAAGGATAATGAGAAAAGACAACTTGCTGATTTCCTGTATGACAAATTTTTCCTCCACCATAAAAGCCAAATGCGCAATACTCGTAGTGTTGCTTCAGTTGCTCCAGAAACTTCGTATTACCATTAACATACTCTTGCATACATAGAATATCGGCATCAACATCAAGCAGGAATGATTCCACTTTATCCACATCGCACATCGAGAAGACATGAGCATTAAAAGACAACACCTTCAACTGATTTTCCATCTTCGTAATCGTTGTCTCATTACTACCAAAATGAGGCGAGACCACACTCCGGATTCCCGAATATGTCATCGCTGCCACAGCAATTGGAATGACTACCCACCATCTGCGAACAAACAACAATGCCAGCAATGCAAGAAGGGCATTTAACATCCACAAATATGGAAAGGCATATTGGATGAAAACATACTTATCGAGCTTCTCTGGCTGTACAAATGATGAAATATATGTCACCTCTGTCGCTATTGCGACAACGACAAGCAAGACAAAAAACAATATCCTGATTATATATTTCATAAACGTTTACTCTCGTCAAACAACATCTGTCGTTCCTCTTTTGACAGACTATCATAACCCGAACTCTTTATCTTCTCAAGAATACGATCGACCTCTGCAGAGCGACTCTTTTTCTGTCGGTTCCACTCCTCATCGGTCATAGCACGACCGCCTCTCTCAATCTTCATTTTCGTCTTCTCACCCCTTCGTGCAAAAGCATGTCGAACAGGTATTCCATGTGACTTCCAGTAGACAGCAAGAAGAGCACCAGCTATTGCACCCCCTAAATGTGCTATATGCCCACCGACATTCACAAAACCCGGAATGCTTATTATATCAATAACGACAAATATTGCCGCATACCATTTGAGCTTTATACTACCCACAAGAGGTACACCCACAATATAATTGGGGTTATAAAAAGCCGAACACAATATAAGGGCCATAACTGCCGCAGAGGCCCCAAGCATAGACGAATAGGGCCTCACAATCGAGGCTGGAGCAAACCAAAAAGCCAAAGCTCCTGCAACACCCCCTATCAGATAGACATAGAGCACGACATGCTCGGCAACAAGAGCTGAACATAACCTGCCAAACCAATAGAGCGCCAGCATATTAAAGACTATATGCAAAAAGTCGTAATGCGTAAACATATAAGTTCCCACCGTCCATGGTCTCGACATTAAGGAGGTCAGAATATTTCCTGATGGGATCTGCAACCACTGCAACACCCACCCCGTCGGAAGAATACATGCAAGAGATAGAAAATCCATCAGACGGACAACAAGAAAGAGCACCACATTTATATAAATGAGACGCGTTGTCATATCTTGAGCCAGAAAATGACGTTTTATACCGTCTACGATTTTTTCCATCTCCTAATAAGAAAGAAACCAAACAATAATCCTCCGAGGTGCGCCCAATGTGCCACATGATCAGCCTGAAACTGAATGCCAAGACCCTGAAAGAGCTCAATAAGGCCATAAATAATCACAAACCATTTTGCCTTCATCGGTATCAAGAAGAATACCAAGATACGCATATCTGGATAGAACATTGCAAAAGCTAATAGCAAGGCAAAAACAGCACCCGAAGCACCTACAGTCACAGAACTCGACAGATAAGCTGCTTGATAATTTGATAGAAAATCTCTCGCCAGAGACATAGCCGCACTTGAATCTATCTGACACTGAGCATTGTAGCTATTGATAAATTGTCTGCTCATCTCTGCTGTCGCCTGATTTTTCGGAGGATATGTCTGAATAAACTGTTGTAGACTCTGTGTTGTTGTCTCTGAAAAACAACTATCAACAACCTCTATGAAAGTCCTGAAATCAAAATAGAGAGCAACCTCCTGAATAAGAGCAGCTCCTACTGCCGTCACCATATAGTATATGAGGAAACGCTTGGCTCCCAACGCATACTCGATAGAGGCGCCAAACATATAGACAGCAAACATATTAAAGAAAATATGACTGACGTCAGCATGCAAAAATGAATATGTCAGCAACTGCCATACATGAAACGATGACGACTGAATATAGTGCAACCCCAGCCAATCATCTAAATTAATACCCAGACTATTCTTAAAAACGTAGCTTGCAGCGAAGAAAAGGACGTTTATAATGATTATATTCTTTGTCAGATTTGTTAGTGGTGGCATTAACTATCAGTTATTAAAAAGTTGTTCTATATTATCATCAGTCAAAATCGTAAAAATAACCTTACCTCGCGGTGAAATCTTAGGCGAAGAAGAGGCAAAAAGACGGTCATATAACGATGACATCTCCTCGGGAGTCAAAGCCTTACCTGTCGGCAGTGCCATTTGCGATGCAACCATTGTACAGACATACTGCTGAATACTCCTCTCGATATCAACTTCTCCATTACGATAGTCATATATAAGTGCCTCAATGAAGCTATGAACACGTGATGCCTCGAAACAGGAAGGAATGGCTGTTATCGATAACAATCCAGCTTCAGCATCATAGGTATATTCCAATCCCACGTTTGCCAATTCTACTGAGAGTTCTTCTACTACACATGCATCCTCTGCGCCTATGGTCATCACCTCTGGGAACGCAAGCATCTGTGAGCTCTTCTGACTTGACGTCACATTCGACATAAGCATATCATACTGTATCCGCTCATGAGCCCGGTGCTGATCGATAAACATTAGTCCACTCTTGACCTGAGTCACAATATATCGACCTCTGAATTGAAAGAAATATGCCGATGGCTTACCCTCAAAAAGGCGAGGCTCTTCCTCCTTCTTTGAGCTGAAGAGCTGTTGCCAGCCATCCACTGATTGTCTCTCCGATGGTTGAAACGAGGCCGTGAATGACACTTGCTTGACAGCAGGACACGGTGGTTGGTTATTTGCAGAGACGTCGATTGACTCAAACTCCTTCTCCCTCTCAAAAGGATTGTAGTAAGAACCAAGATTACTCGGATTAAAAGGCGAATAGTTCGATGTATGTCCTGGATTTGGTCTCACTGGAATGTCGAGTTGACCACTTGCATCAAAATCCAACGCTGGCATAACATTATATCTTCCGAGAGTATCCCGCACTGCGGCATTCAGTATCTTCCATATTGACGCCTCATCTTCAAACTTAATCTCAATCTTTTGAGGATGCACATTAACATCTATCTTATGAGGATCTATAGTAAGATATATAAAGTAAGCTGGCACCTGATCTGAAGGGATAATACCCCGATAAGCTTCAACAATTGCCTTGTTGAAATAGGAACTCCGCATATAACGGTTGTTAACCATGAAATACTGATCTCCAGCAGACTTGCGAGCCGTCGCTATAGAGCCGACAAAACCCTTAACTGTAATGAGGTCTGTCTCTACCTCAACTGGAAGCAACTCGCCCGACATAGATTTACCTGCTATGGCGACAACACGATTCTTCATATTCCCAGCTGAGAGATTATATAACGTCTGAGAGTTGCTGACCAGCGACATCGCAACATCTGGGTGCGCCAAAGCAACGTGTATAAACTCCGATGTTATATAGCGCATCTCGGTAGCATCCGACTTCAGAAAATTACGACGCGCTGGAATATTAAAGAATAGATTTCGAACAAAGAACTGACTACCCTTAGAGGCCACTGTCGGTTCATCACACTCAACGTGAGAGCCTGATATGACAACTCTTGTACCCAACTCCTCATCCTCACGACGCGTGACCAATTCGACCTGCGCTACTGCTGCTATTGAAGCCAAAGCCTCGCCTCGGAATCCCATAGTGTGCAGATTCAGCAGATCATCCGCCGACGTTATCTTGCTCGTTGCATGCTTATCAAAAGCCAAACGAGCATCTATGCCACTCATTCCACAACCATTGTCTATCACCTGCACCAAGGTCCTACCTGCATCCTGAATGATGACTTTGACTTCAGTAGCTCCTGCATCTACAGAGTTCTCAACCAACTCCTTCACTATGGAAGCAGGTCTCTGAACAACCTCTCCTGCAGCAATCATATTCGCTACGGAGTCTGGCAACTGGTGAATAACATTAGTCATAAAAACTACTTGAGAATGTAAAAGGCTAATAACGAAAGAAGCACAACGAATACTATTATCATTCGTCGTGAACGCTTGCTCTGCATCTCCATCTTTTGCGAAAACTGCTCATGACGAGCTCTCATTACTCCCGAACGAAGGATATCTCCCACCTTATTGGGTGTTGAACCATCATGCTCTTTTCCATCTTCGGTACTCATCAATCCAAGCTCGCGCTTACGAGCCTCCAGACGCTCCTTATCGGGATTGTAAAATCGCGGTTTATATTCAAACACACGATACTTAGGTACTTTAAAAAATGAAATCATACTCAGAATTCAAAATCGTTACATGCTCGCTCGTCTAATATAGCGCGTATCTTCTTACTCACTTCAAGATGCAGAGGATGAACAGCATAGGCTTTCAAACCTTCCATATCGTCGTGTGTAGAGATGAGCGACAAATGAAACTTCTCTACTGGATTGCAATTTATGCCCACCTCTATCGATTTCAATGTTGGAACTTGACCCATCAAATCAAGCAAGCCCTGACGAATGGCTGTCAATTCGCTACTGAGTTGCTGCACCTCGATATCATCACGCATCTTAAATAGTACGATATGTTTAATCATTTATCTCGGATTTTTACTAAGTTTGTCTTTGCAAAGGTAAAAAATAAAACGAAACAAAAACGAACTACATACATTTGGATATGCTATACAACATCAAACTGGACAGTTTACTGTTCATTGACATAGAGACGGCGCCTAACACCAGATCGTTCGATGAGTTATCGGAGCAGATGCAGTATCTATGGGCGAAGAAAACTAAGGATGAAAGAGCATCCGGCAACAATGGAGACGAGATATCGCCTTCATCATTCTACGACGAAAGGGCTGCCCTATATCCTGAATTCGGTCGTATAGTGTGCATCTCTGTCGGCATCACGCGTTATTCAAGGGGGAAAAATGAGTTCATCACCAAGTCATATTGCTCGGAAGATGAGAAGAGACTTCTTAATGAATTCAATGCGATGATTACCTCCTATTGGACTGACAACAAGATGTATTGTGGCCATAATATAAAGGAGTTTGACATGCCTTTCATTGCTAAAAGAATGATGATCAATGGTATACGCATGCACATGTCGCTATTTGTTGCCGGCAAAAAGCCCTGGGAGGTCTCTTTCCTTGACACCCTTGAGTTATGGAGATCCGGTTCATACAAGGGTTCAGCGTCCCTTGAGTTGCTGGCTGGGGTCTTTGGCATTCCTACGCCTAAGGACGACATTTATGGTGCTGATGTCAGGAACGTCTTCTACGAAGAAAAGAATCTCGAACGCATCTCAACATATTGCCAGAAGGATGTAGTCACCACCGCTCAGGTTCTTCTCAAGATGCATGGTTTAGAACCAATAAAGGAGTCGAATATTCTTTTCAAAGGCAGATATTAATTCTTAAATATGGCAATAATAAAGCGATTAAGAGGCTTTGAGCCTAAGGTTAACGCACATGCATTCGTTGCAGAGACTGCTGTCTTAATAGGAGATGTTGAAATAGGAGAAGATAGTAGCATATGGTATGGCGCTGTTCTTCGCGGAGATGTAGGAGCCATCCGCGTGGGGAAACGAAGCAACATACAGGATAATGCAGTGGTACATGCCACATTCAATAAAAGTCAGGCTATACTGGGCGATGAGGTAACAGTTGGGCATAATGCCACCATACATGGGGCTATCATCCATGATAAAGTCCTTGTCGGAATGGGGGCAACAATTCTTGATAACGCCGAGATTGAAAGCAATACCATAATAGCAGCAGGGGCCTTGATTCTTGCTAATACGCATACTGAACCAAACAGCATCTACGCAGGAGTCCCTGCTAAGAAGGTCAAGGAATTACCAACAGATTTGCACCCCTCTGTAATAGAGCAATATGCCATTAACTACCAGACATATACCACATGGTATAATAACGTGAATGCCAAATGAAAGAGTTGTCGCCAATAGCTTTTTTCGATTCTGGTTACGGAGGATTGACAATTCTTGAGAGAGTAAGAGCTTTAATGCCTGAATATGACTATCTCTACTTGGGTGATAACGCCAGAAACCCATATGGCACTCGCTCGTTCGATGTTGTATATCAATACACAAAAGAGTGTGTTGAGAAACTTTTTGAACTCGGCTCTCCCCTTGTCATCCTCGCTTGTAATACAGCTTCTGCCAAGGCATTACGTAATATTCAGCAGAACGACTTACCTCTATCCGACGACCCCTCGCGGCGCGTCTTAGGGGTAATAAGGCCAAGCGTTGAACAACTCGGCAGAATTTCTAAGACCAAACATGTCGGAGTCTTTGCTACACAAGGAACTGTCAACAGTAACAGCTATCCTCTGGAGACCGCCAAGATATGGCCTTATATCATAATACACCAGCAAGCTTGTCCTATGTGGGTCCCTATCGTCGAAAACAACGAGTTTGATGGCGATGGAGCCGATTTCTATATACAGAAGTATGTTGATGCCTTAATGAAACAATCTCCATTGATTGACACCATCATTCTGGCTTGCACCCACTACCCTCTCTTGCTGAAAAAGATTCGCAAATATCTGCCCAATGGAATTCAGATAATAAGTCAGGGAGACATCATTGCTCATAGCCTTCAAGAGTACCTCGCCCATCATCCCGAGATGCAGAGGCGTATCAGCAGGGGGGCATCTGTCAGGTTCCTAACAACAGAGAGCTGTTCAAAATTTGAAGACACCGCCTCCATCTTCTTCTCTGGAGACCTCAACGTACAACATATCTCGTTGGATAGATAGAAGCATGGACAGCGATATGGCCTCATCCATTAGATTGTCCCGAATATTTTCCATTAAGAATCTGCGTAATGCATGATACTCTGTAAAACATGAGTTTTTGTAATGAATAAATGTATAACTTTGCACAACTTTGGCAAAGTTACGCTCGATTAGGCGCTACTTTGAATTGTAGCATTCAAGATATTATATAATGATGAAAAGATTAATATTTAGCTTTGTCATTGCACTGGCAATGATTGGTTGTTCTAAAGAGTCTATTAAACCTACGGGAGACCCTGAAAATGATGCAAAGCTACTTTCTGAATACGTTATCAAGAACAACGATGTAAATATCGACTCTTTGGTCACTGTTTTTGCTAATAGCTATGAGAAAGAAGAAGACAAAGAGATTTTTATGAAATTTCTTGTTCTTGAGGGTGCTCATCAGAAATTAGATGCACTGAAGAATCGTTTGAACGAGCTTACGAAATAGATTCAAGCATAGTCATAATGAGGCGAGGTGGCTTTGGCGACTTCGCCTTTTTCGGATATTACAAACTCAGATATGATAATATTCTTTGGTAATAGAGAGTTACACATCTGTTCTGACAAAGAGCTGAAACTCCCAAGCAACGGATACGATGCTATCCATAAATACTCCAACCAAAATGAACTAAAACAGTTCGTCGATCTCTTCATAAAAAAAGAGGAGTTGGCAATGGGATGTATATATTATCATGACATACAGATTGTCTTATCCCACCTCAAACAATGCTTTCTCTTTATAGAGGCTGCTGGGGGGCTCATAAAAAACTCTTTCGGTGAGTTCTTGATTATAAACAGGTTAGGATACACTGACCTACCAAAGGGAAAAGCCGAGAAGGGCGAAACTCCAGAACTGAATGCCTTGCGTGAGGTTGCAGAAGAGACCGGACTGACTGGCCACCGCATCACGCATCATATTTGCGACACATGGCACACATACCCTCTGAAAGGTGTGACAGCTCTTAAACGTACTTCATGGTTTATGATGCACGTTGATGGTCGCCCCGCTCTAAAGCCCCAGACCGAAGAGAATATTGCTATAGCCAAATGGTGCTCTATAGAGGAGGTCGTTGAACTTACTAAAAACACATACCCATCACTCAAACCTGTATTTTCACAGATATGAATAAAGAAGAAGTAAAATCGGACGAACGATACCTCAACCTACTTGCAGATAAATTTCCTACAATAGCTGAGGCTGCTACCGAAATCATAAACCTTGAGGCGATTCTTAACCTCCCTAAGGGTACAGAACATCTGCTCAGCGATTTGCACGGTGAGAACTCAGCATTTCAGCATGTGCTGAACAATGCTTCGGGTGTAATTAGACGTAAAGTCGACGACATTTTTGGAATGAACCTCCGCGAAGCCGACAAAAACGAATTATGCTCTCTGATATACTACCCTGAAGAGAAGTTGAAGCTCATCAACGAGACTGAGGCGGACTTGAACGACTGGTATCGGATTACTCTCCACAGAGTTGTCGAGATAGCTCGTGAAGTATCCTCCAAGTATACTCGTTCGAAGGTCCGTCGTTTTCTTCCCAAAGACTTTGCATATATCATAGAAGAGCTGTTGCACGAACAACCAAGCGAGCCGAACAAACAGGAGTATTACGCTGGCATTATACGCTCAATTATAGAGACTCGTCGCTCTGAGGAGTTTATCAAGGCGATATGCCAACTGATACATCATCTTGTTATTGACTCACTCCACATCATAGGCGACGTATACGACAGAGGCCCTGGTGCTTGCGCTATTATGGATACACTTTGCAACTACCACGACTTCGACATCCAGTGGGGAAATCACGACATATCATGGATGGGTGCAGCAGCTGGCAATCTCGCGTTGATAGCAAATGTCGTCAGGATTTCCATACGTTATATGAATGTAGAGACCCTCGAAGAGGGCTACTCAATAAACCTGCTACCATTAGCTACTTTCGCAATCGACACTTACGGAGATGACCCGTGCGAACATTTCCAGGTCCGCGAGTTTGAGAATAACAGCAGAATGGAGCAATCGATGCAGATGATGGCAAAGATGCATAAAGCCATCAGCATCATACAATTCAAACTTGAAGGGCAGATTATAAAACGTCATCCTGAATACGTCATGGAGGATAGACGACTGTTACACCTCATCGATTACGAACGTGGTGTCATCACCATCGCTGGCAAGGAATACCCGTTAGTTGATACTAAGTTTCCAACGGTTGACCCTGCCCACCCTTACAGCTTGAGCAATGAAGAGCGGAAACTCATGGAACAACTCTTCCACTCTTTCACTTGCTCAGAACGACTCCAAAAGCACCTGCGTTGCCTGTATCAGCATGGCAGTCTTTTCCTTAAACGCAACAATAATCTTCTTTATCACGCCGCCATACCTCTTAACGACGATGGCACATTCCGTCGCGTAAAAATAGACGACGAAGAGTATAGCGGTCGACAATTGCTGGAGCGCATTGACAGAATTATTCGCGATGCATACTTCGCCGATGCTGGAAGCGAGACTCGGCAGAGAGCACTCGACTACATGTGGTACCTATGGTGTGGTCCAGACTCTCCTCTATACAACAAGGACAAGATGACAACCTTTGAGAGGTATTTCACAAAAGACGAGGAGCTATTCAAGGAGAAGAAGGGCGCATACTACGAATTGTGCAACAACGAAGAGACTTGCGACTATATCCTTCAGGAATTTGGATTAGACCCCGCTAATTCCCGCATTGTCAATGGGCACATTCCCGTGCGGACAACACGCGGAGAGAGTCCTCTGAGAGCTAACGGCAAACGCCTTGTCATAGATGGAGGTTTCTCTAAACCATACCATAAGACAACTGGCATAGCTGGCTATACGCTGATATACAATAGTCACGGACTACACCTTGTTCAACACGAGGCGTTTGAAAGCAAAGAGAAAGCTGTCGCTGAAGGATCTGATATTCATAGTCGCACTCAGCTTGTTGACTTCAAGACACGACGTATGTTGGTTAGAGATACCGACCGAGGGAAAGAGCTTGCTGAGCAAGTGGCAAATCTACAGAAACTACTCTTTGCCTATCGCAACGGTATAATCAAAGAGCGTTGAGTCGCATATTCATACGAAAGGAAAGGCCGTCAAATCGACTTCCACAGAACGAGCCTAACAGACCTACACGAAAGATTTTAAGGATATTATTATAGCCATATCCTACTTGAGTGTAGGTTTTTCCTTGCTGGTGAAGCAATAAACGCCGTATGTATAACTCCTCTCCTGCCTCGTGCAGATTATTCAATGCCGGTATCAAGCGCAATACCATTCGAGGCAACATCATTCTAAAATCCAAATCCGCATATAAGTCATTTGTAGACATCACATACTGACCATAATCAACAAAGCCATTAAATCCGAATCCTACTCCCGACACCTCAGGACAGAATAGCCTTTTACTGCCAAGAAAATGTTGCCACTCATGGAAAGTAAGTTCGCCACTTCTTCCAAAAAAGTGCCCACATCGCACCCTCCAATATATTCTGCCAAAATCATTCCATTGTACATCTTGCTCCGCCGACAGCTTCAAGTGAAGAGTCGCATCATTAAAAACATACTTAGTTCCGACTGAAAACTTTGGAGAGTTGGGAGAAGAATTTGGCGACAATGAAAAAGAAGCCTGCCCCACTACTGCATCGTCCAATCGTCTCAAATGAACATCCTCCACATAGTAATTCTCAGGCACGTTATCCTTGAAACTTCTATCTCCCCATATGAAAAGCATGTCGAAATCAACCTCATTCCTCACTGGACGTAGCTTATAGTATTCGGCAGAAATACTCCACTGTATATGCGGAGATGACATATTCATGTTGGCAAACTGCTTAGAGTCGAACGAATAGGTCAGAGCCCCCATCCACTTATCAACAAGCGTTTTCTCATTCTTATGTACGGCAAGACAATACCACGTATTGCGAAACCATTTGGACGACTCATTCATCTCTCGCTTCCAATCGACCAGCTCCCTATTTACGTCCAATCGAAATGAGCTACGACTGACTCTTTTCTCAATCCATACCGCTGGCTCGAAAGCTCTCTTAGAAAATGCATACTGCAGTCGGATTCCTATCTGCGTCCTTTTGCAAGAGTCTTTTCGGAAATGAAAGAGAGCCGTCTGCTTCAAGTCAAATCCATTAACAGGATGAAATCTGAAAGCCTCTTTCTCAAATAGTACATATTCAAAATAAACCCCCTCCGACAATTCAATAGAATCAGAATAGTACAGAAAGTATCTCTTGATGGAGTCTATTCCTATTCCCATACAAGCAACTTGCTCCACAAAGAGCAATAGTATGATAATGCATATTGAACGACCGTTGGTCTTCATTTAAAAGCGTTAACTTTTCATTAAAAGTGACGAGTCTCCATAGCTCAAAAAACGAAAGTCATGAGACAAAGCATAATCATATATGTCACGCCATCTATCTCCGACTACAGCAGAGATAAGTAAAAGAAGTGTAGAACCTGGCTGGTGGAAATTTGTTATAAGTCCATCTATTACCCTGAGAGAGTAACCTGGTACTATCATTATCTGCGTTGCACTCTGAAAATGATCCTTATTGTGCTCATCCATATATTGAAGCAAAGCACTGAAGGCCTCTTGTCGACTATAGGTCTTTGGCAGATTATATGCATCCCATTGCCCCAATTGCTCCAAATCAGCATTTCTGTCGGTGAGATATTTCACTCCCAACCAATAGAGACTCTCCAATGTCCTCACTGATGTAGTACCCACAGCTACGATATCTCTTTCATGATCACAAATCGATTTGATAGCATTTCGTGTTACAAAAAAATGCTCCGAGTGCATGACATGGTCATGATAGTCGCTGACCTTAATCGGTTTGAAAGTACCAGCTCCGACATGAAGTGTTAGATTTACCAATTGATGACCTGCATCCCGCAATTGCTTCAAGACCTCATCGGTGAAATGCAACCCCGCTGTAGGAGCAGCCACCGACCCCTTATACTCTGAATATACAGTCTGATAACGTTGGTTGTCAATCTCCTCAGTCTCCCTATTGAGATAGGGAGGTATGGGAGTCACACCTGCTCGTTCTATGACATCAGCGAAGGTCAGTGTTGGATCATCCCATACAAATCGTATTATACTTGTATTATCCTGCGACTCTATTCTATACGCATGCAATAATATTCCACCATCCTGATTCAACGAACATGTAATATCGCCACCCTTCCACTTCTTGCTATTACCGACTATACACTTCCATGTCGTTTCATGTGTCATCGTAAAGGCCTGCTGTACATCAGAAGGCACGACTGGCTCGAGACAAAAGACCTCTATGTTAGCTCCCGTAGACTTGTGCATACTCAGACGAGCCCTGATGACCTTTGTGTTATTAAAAACCAACATAGCATCTGCAGGCAAGTAATCTCCTACTCGTCGAAACAGACTCTCCTCAATTCGTCCGCCCCTATACACAAGGAATTTACTGGCATCACGCTCAGCGAGTGGATACTTGGCTATTCTATCATCAGGCAAGTCGTAAATCAACTTATTTGATTCCTCTATCATAACTTTAACTTATTTCTTCACTCTGTTGGGATTGCGCTCCGCAAACTCCTTCCATGACCTAACAGGGCCTCCTATTCTTCCTGATTTGGGCGAACCTAAAGGACTACGCAGCTGGATGAAGTGGCAATATGCAGCCGCAAGAGCATCCGTCGCATCCAACTTCTCGGGCATCTCTTTTATATCCAGCATCCTCCTTAACATATCAGCCACCTGCTCCTTTGATGCTGCCCCGGAACCTGTTATCGCTTGTTTTATTCGCAAAGGAGCATACTCCGTGACTGGCACATCATGAACACCTGCCGATGCTATACAGACTCCTTGCGCTCTACCCAGTTTCAGCATGCTCTGAATATTCTTACCAAAAAAGGGCGACTCAATTGACATCTCTTGAGGCTTATACTCTTCCAATATAGAATTAACACGCTGAAGAATCGTTTTGAGTTTCACATACGCATCTGTGTATTTTGCGAGGTCCACTATGCCCATAACAACTAACTTGGCTTTGTTCCCCTCCGTGTCAATAAGAGCCCATCCCAAAAAATTGGTACCAGGGTCTATGCCTAAAATTCTCATAGTTTTTCAGACTTAATCTCTACACCCTTCATAAGTGTAGAGAATTGTAGAACACCCGTCCCCATCCGCTTCGAAAACTTTGAGAAGAGAGTCTCTGATGCATCCTGCAACGCCTTGAGGTCCGACAAAGAGCTAACCTGCCACTGACAAGAATAGGTCGCACATGGCTCGTCAGATGGAGACGGTGCGTCATAAATTTTGTAGAGCTCAACTCGCGAATCCGCTACTTGACTACTCAATGTAGGAATATAGAGACCCTCCATCCAATCGGACCACCAGTCAGTCTCCTTAATACTAACAATAAATGTTGTGTTGAACAGATACATATCTGATACTATTTATTGATGACCTCCGTTGCCAATTTCTTTATATCGACACCATTGAGATTGCCAGACGTCATTATGAGCAAAACAGAATTATCATAAGAATTTGCCTTTATAGCCTCTACGAGCTTTGATGACTCTGTAAATACATCCATATCTGGGTGAGCAAATGCCACTGCAACATCATGTGGGGAGAACATCTCCATACGCTTATGCTCAACCACTTCTGGATTAAAGAATACATACGCCTTGTCAGCTGCATCCATTGTTCCCTTGTAATGCGAGAGAAAATTTTTCTGCAGACTGCTGAAGGTATGCAGTTCCATGATAGCTACTATCTTTCTGCTGGGATATCGCTCACGAACAGCTTTTGTTGTTGCCTCCAATTTGGATGGAGAGTGAGCAAAATCCAGGTATGCCGATGCCTTTTCATTGGAGTTTATCAACTGTAAACGCTTTGCTGCTCCCGTAAAAGTCTTCATAGAGTTCATAAAGGTATCGTTGGAGACACCAACCCTCTCACACGCCAACATAGCAGCTTGCATATTCTGCATATTATGACGTCCGAAGACTCCTACTTCATAACGATTATCTCCCAGTATGACTATATTTCTATCCCCAATAGTTTCATTATGCAAGCCTTTATACCCTATCACATTGGCACAAGCCGGAGCGGAATGAGAGGCCTCCGTAGCAGCCTCATCAGTATCACAATATATTAGGCTCCCACTATGACTATCATACTCCACTATGCTCGCTGCAAATTTTCGGAACTGGTCGACATATCCCTCCCACGTTGGGAAAACATTAACATGATCCCACGCTACACCAGTGATAATTGCAACGTTTGGCTTATAGTGTAGAAATTTAGAACGGCGGTCGAGAGTTGATGTCAGATACTCATCTCCCTCAAAGACAGCAATCTCGGCATCATGAGAGAGTCCAACCATTCTGTCGAACCCCTCCAACTGAGCACCTACCATATAATCGAACTTCAAACCTGCAAAACGTAGCGCATGCATTATCATAGCTGTCGTTGTGGTCTTACCATGACTTCCTCCAACTACCACACGGCGTTTATTTGCTGTCTGCTCGTACAGATACTCTGGAAATGAATATATCTTCAGATTCAATTCGCGCGCGCGCTCCAACTCTGGATTATCCTCCATTGCATGCATTCCCAATATGACAGCATCAAGATCCGCAGTGATTCGCTCAGCATGCCACCCTGTCTCATTTGGCAGGATACCAGCTGCCTCGAGACGCGACTTAGACGGCTCAAAAAACTCATCATCCGAACCTGTCACCATATACCCCTTATCGTGGAGCGCAAGTGCAAGATTATGCATTACACTTCCACCTACTGCAATAAAATGAACCCTCATAGAATCTGAACTGAGTTATTACTACTTCCGCCTCTCTTGAACATCTTTCAGAAATCATGGATATGACCCACTGACTATAATTCACCAAATGACGGCAAAGGTTTTCAAAGATTAAATATTTAAAGTCTACCGCATGAACAATGGAACACCATGCACTTAATCGATGTCAATCTCCTTAATCATAAGCTGCAATGTTGTTCTACCATTGAAATGATTCTCATCAATGTTGTAACATATTTTAAATGGAGGGGCATAGACTCTTTGTTCCTGTTTTTCTTCTTTTATTCGAATACGATCATACAAAGATCCCTTCCCGAATGCAACTCCCCATATTGTATCAGAGTTTTTATTACCAATCAACTCAAGACGCAAATGAGCCATATTCTTGCCTATTTTGCAAGAATTACCGCGGTCGTATACAGGTTGTGTCTGAAATACAGGCATGGGGTTTCCTGGTCCGAAAGGCTCAAAACAACGTAGCTGTTTCCAAAACGAAGGGGTAATATCCTGTATGTCGAGCTCTTCATCTATCTCTATCTGAGGCTCTGTTTGCTCAGGTGTTATTGTACGAGCGACATACTCCTCAAACCGACGCTTGAACTCTGGAACATTCTCCTCCTTCATTGTCAAACCAGCTGCATACATATGACCTCCGAAATTCTCAAGAAGGTCAGAGCAGGAATCAATAGCACTATACAAATCATAACCCTCGACAGAGCGTGCGCTGCCAGAAGCCAAACCTTGCGACATTGTGAGGACAACTGTAGGACGATAATACTCCTCAGTCAGACGCGACGCAACAATCCCGACAATCCCCTTCATCCACTCTTTATTGAAGAGTACCGTTGTAGATTGCTTATCATAGTCTGGGTCGTTCTTAATCATTTTTATCGCCTCTTCTGTTGTCTTACGATCCAACTCCATGCGCTCCTGATTCGCTTGATCTATTCCCACGCTAATAGCTTGAACATCCTTCTGGTCTGTTCCAACAAGGAGACTCACAGCCTCTTTTCCAGATTTCATTCTGCCAGCGGCATTGATACGCGGACCTATTTTGAAAACCACATCGCTTACGGTGATATCCTGCTGTTTGAGCTTATCGTCCAGTTTTGCGACCTTAATGATAGATCTCAAACCGACAGATGGATTAGTATTGAGTTTTTTCATTCCATGATAAGCAAGGATTCTGTTCTCTCCCACCATCGGCACAATATCAGAGGCTATGCTGACCGCCAATATATCCAAATAATCGTATAAGGCTGTTGGGTCCCCCCCTCGCCGTTTATTAAGCGCTTGCATCAGCTTGAAACCGACGCCACACCCCGAGAGGTTTTTATCAGGATAAGGACAATCCGAACGTTTTGAATCGACAACAGCTATAGCCGAAGGCAACTGCTCGCCCGGCGTATGATGGTCACATATTATAAAATCAACACCCTTGCTCTTGGCATAATTAATACGCTCAACTGCCTTAATACCACAATCAAGTGCTATCACCAAGGAGAAGCCGTTGTCCGCTGCATAGTCAACTCCTCTGACTGATATCCCATACCCCTCTTTATACCGTTCTGGAACATAATAATCAATTCTATCTTCTGGGATGAAACTTCGCAAGTGAGAATAGACAAGTGCTACAGCTGTTGTTCCATCAACGTCGTAATCTCCATAAACCAAGATCTTCTCACCACCTTCTATGGCCTTCTCTATGCGCGCAACCGCCTTATCCATATCGCACATAGCAAATGGGTCATGCAACTTACTGAGGTCAGGGTTAAAAAAATCCTCAGTCTGTTCCTTTGTCTCAATGCCTCTCTGTAATAGCAGATTGGCTATTTTTTCGTGAATATTTAACTGTTCTGCAAGCTCTTTTACCTGTGAAGTATCGGGTTGCTTTTTCAGCGTCCACTTCTTGTTCATGAATTATACTTTTCTTCTGGTTGCAATATTAACTCTTTTTCGTCAATTTTTTATAGCTTTGCAACCAAATATTTTAAGAAGCGTAGAAGTTTTCAAACATAACAAACATCATGACTCGTGTTAAGATACTGGACAAGGAGTTCGAAACATCAATCTCAGAAGCAACTATACTCGAGAGCATTAATGAGGTAGCTAAGAGGGTTAACCACGACCTAAAAGATGAGAATCCCCTTATGTTGTGCGTTCTGAATGGAGCTTTTATGTTTGCAGCCGACTTGATGAAAGCTGTGACTATTCCATGCCAGATATCATTTGTCAAGGTAGCCTCCTACAATGGGACATCATCGACTGGCTCTGTAAAACAGCTCATCGGTCTTAATGAGGATATAAAGGGCCGTTCTATTGTTCTTGTTGAAGATATCATTGATACAGGTGTTACTATCAAAGGACTGAAAGAACAAGTCGTTGCAATGGGTGCAAAGGATGTTCGTGTGGCGACTCTCCTATTCAAACCAGAATCATGTATGAGTGGAATTAAACCAGAATACATCGGCCTCACTATACCAAATGACTTCATTGTGGGGTATGGTCTCGATTACGATGGATATGGCAGAAACTTAAGAGACATATACACGCTCGTTAAATAACGAACTATTAATATTCACAATTTACTAATAAAATGCTTAATATTGTCATTTTCGGCCCTCCTGGATCAGGCAAGGGTACTCAGAGCGAGAACCTCATCAAGACATATCAATTAGAGCACGTCTCTACGGGTGATCTTCTCCGTCATGAAATCAGCACCAACACACAACTCGGTGCACTTGCAAAGAAACACATGGATAAGGGTGAACTTGTACCTGACGAAGTTATCATAGGCATGATTGACTCATTCCTTGACAAGTGTAGTACAACCGCTAAAGGCGTCATATTCGATGGCTTCCCTCGCACTGTAGCTCAGGCTGAGGCTCTCAATGACCTCCTCAAGACCTACAATACTGAGGTTGCTGTCACTCTTAACCTTGAAGTTCCAGAAGATGAACTCATCACACGTCTAATTGAGAGAGGCAAGACTTCAGGTCGCTCAGATGACAACCTTGATACTATCAAGTCGCGCCTTGACGTATACAACAAACAGACTAAGCCTGTCCTTGACTTCTACAAGAAACTTGGAAAAGTTGCCGACATCAAGGGCGTAGGTTCTATAGATGCTATATTTGCTGATATTAAGCAAGCCGTAGACTCTGCAAAATAAGTAACTACCATCAGTTGTCACACACTCTCATTATGGAGGAGTGGCAACTGATTGTTTTTATTCCTTTCTGTTATTGTTAACAAAATAGATACAGATACAACGCACAAGTATTATATTTGTACCGACAAAACAAGCAGTAATAATAGAAGGAATCAACCATTTTATTTATGAAATACGCATTAGTAACAGGCGGTAGCCGAGGCATTGGCAGAGCAGTCAGTGTGGCTCTCGCAGAACTTGGATACACCATCATAATCAACTACCGAAGCAATCAGGCTGAAGCTGAAGAGACTCTGCGTCTCGTCAAAGAGGCTGGCTCAGATGGTGAGTTTTTACCTTTCGATGTAGCTAACGCTGAACAAACCGCTGCAGCAATAGAGAAATGGCACAATGAACACGAGGGTGAATACATAGCATGTGTTGTTAACAACGCTGGTATTCGCAAGGACAACCTCATGCTTTTCATGGGTGCCGATGACTGGTCTTCAGTTCTCAACATCACTCTCAACGGCTTCTTCAACGTCACACAACCTCTACTAAAAAATATGTGCGTCAAGAAATTCGGACGCATCATAAATATGGTGTCATTGTCGGGTCTCAAAGGCCTGCCTGGGCAAACAAACTATTCTTGTTCCAAAGGAGGTCTCATTGCTGCTACCAAAGCTTTAGCTCAGGAAGTAGCACGCAAAGGCGTCACTGTAAACGCTGTTGCGCCTGGTTTCATACGCTCAGATATGACTGCAGACCTTGACGAAAAAGAGATTAAGAAAACCATCCCAGCGGGTCGTTTCGGAGAAACACGTGAAGTGGCCGACCTCGTTGCCTTCCTTGCGTCTGACAAAGCTGCATATATCAACGGCGAGGTTATATCTATCAATGGAGCACTCTACACCTAATGCTCTTTGGTATTGCTGGCATCGGATTAATCAGTAGCATCGGACTGTGTTACAAGGAGACTCTCGACAATCTTAAAGGGTCTTCTTGTGGAATACGTCTCCCTAATCAGCAAACGCATTACCGATATGATGTCCCTGTCGGAGATGTTTCGTTATCGAATCAGGAGTTACAACAACGTGTACATACCGATAACAAAGCTGTACATAGTCGTACCGCATTGTTATCTTATGTCGCTTTCCAAGAGGCCGTTACTCACGCACAAACGATAATTGATGCTACACCATCCGACAGGATAGCTGTCATTTCAGCCACAACAGTTGGCGGTATGGATTGCTCTCCTCTCTTTTATAAAGAGTACATTAAGGACACATCGAAGGGACGACTCCGAAACATTGTCGGGCACCCCTGCCATTCTCATCTGTCACTCCTGTCTGAAGGCAAGTTTAAGGAGTGCTACCACTCTGACATATCTACAGCTTGTAGCTCATCTGCAAACACAATTGCAACAGGATGCCGGCTTATTGCAGCTGGACTCGCAGATGTCGT
Source organism: Marinilabiliaceae bacterium (assembly GCA_021443545.1). Lineage (GTDB taxonomy): Bacteria > Bacteroidota > Bacteroidia > Bacteroidales > Marinilabiliaceae > W3P20-009. The sequence goes on from JABUTU010000045.1 coordinate 19,845, forward strand.
GATATGCGGAGGGACAGATGCCTTGAGCTCCTACACAATCGACGGCTTTAAGTCGCTTATGATATACGACAAAGAGCTATGTAGGCCCCTCTCTTCTGATAGAACCGGACTCAACCTTGGAGAGGCAGCAGGATACATCGTTATTGCAAGCGATGACTACCTCAAAAATTTAAAGGCCGACACTTCACAAATGATATACATCAAAGGAGATGGCAATGCCTGCGATGCCTATCATCAGACAGCATTATCTCCTGATGCATGCGGTCCCACTATGGCCATGCAAAAAGCGTTGTCGAAAGCAGGTCTTACTCCTGACGGCATCGACTATATCCACATGCATGGAACAGGAACTGCAAATAACGACTCTACAGAGTTGCACGCCATAAGAAATATTTTTGGTGCATCAGCCCCTTCATTCAGTTCCACAAAAGGACACACGGGTCATACGCTTGCAGCTGCAGGTGTCTTGGGTGTCATCTTCAGTTACATGGCAATAGAGAGTCAGAGTGCATGGGGCACCCTAAGGTTGACATCTCCTATGGACTCAGAGTGCGGGCATCCGCCTCTTTCAAAAAACACCCCGATGCGGATAAACAACGTCATAAGCAATGCTTTTGGCTTCGGAGGTAATTGTACATCTATTATTATCGGAAAACTATAATGAAAGAGGTCTACATAGAATCAATCGTCACAAGCTCTTCCGAAAATCTGGATATAAAGAGTCTTATACCCGATGCCAATATGCGTCGCCGAATGACTGCACTTAACAAATGTGCAACAATGATAGGAATAGCCGCTATCAAATTGAGCAATATCACACCTGAAACCATAATCACAGCAACAGGTTATGGGTTCCTTAATGATAGCGAGAAGTTTCTGAATGATATGCTTTCCTCCGAACAGTTGTCGCCAACACCATTCATACAATCGACATTCAACACTGTAGGCTCTAATGTGGCAACCATAACAAAAAACAACTCAGCAAATATAACATACGTCAATGGTTATCAGAGTTTCGCTGATGCACTGCTCGATGCACAGATGCGTCTATGCATTGACGATTGCAAAGCCATACTCATTATAGCTTTCGATGAAGTGACAGATACAGTTCTAAATATTGCAAAGCGTATCGACAAGAATACTCAACGACCGAGCAATAACATCTCCGCTGTCGCCATGGTCATCACAGCAAATAAGACCGAACGCAGTGTAGCTCACTATTCTGTCGGCAATCTTCAACAGATAAACATCCATCAACACCTCACCATCCATACCTCAGAATTAGCAATTAAATTAGCATCCCACATATGTGATGGCAAGCTCGATAATCCTCTTGCAGATTATGGGATTAACGTCACACTAATATAACCCTCCATCAATATGGCATTTCTAATTATCATCTTGTTATCGCTTGTTGCTCTTGCAATTGTTGCTTATGGTAGTGCTAATATTCATTCCGGAATGTTCATAGAGGCAGTATGCAAGAATCCAGACTCCGACAAGGTGATGTTGACATATGATGATGGTCCGGACCCCATTAATACACCCAAGTTACTTGACGTCCTTGACAAATACAACATCAAAGCAACATTCTTCATGATTGGAGAAAAGGTTGACAAATATCCTGACATCGTAAAAGAGGTTGCTAAAAGAGGTCATACAATAGGCAACCACACATACTTCCACAATCCATGGCATAATTTCCACATCCATCGACAATACATGTCAGAATTGAAACGTACTGATGAGTCAATGCGAAAGTTGGGAATCGATGTCAAAGATTTCAGACCTCCGTTAGGAATCACTACACCCACTGTGGCAAGTTCATGCACAAGAATGAAGTATCGCACCTGGGGATGGACAATCCGTTCGTTCGACACTATGTCAACACCAAGAGAAAAGGTTGTAAGTCGCGTTGTAAAGCGACTAAAACCAAAGGCTATTATCCTTTTGCACGACAGGATGGATGACGTTGACATTGTAACAGAAAAAATAATAATCGCAACCAAAGAAAAAGGGTTATCTTTATGACATACAAATACAAAACATCAGGTACCTGTAGCCAAGAGATTACCATCGTGGTAGAGAATGACACCATACAAGAGGTCGCATTCATAGGCGGTTGTCATGGCAATCTTCAGGGAGTATCTCGCCTCGTTGCTGGAATGAAGGTCACAGAAGTCATTGAAAGACTTAAAGGCATAAAATGCGGATACAAATCGACAAGTTGTCCCGACCAGTTAGCCATTGCGTTAGAAGAGATTCTAAAAGGCAGATAAGCAGAACTTGTCATAAGAACAACAATAATCTCAGATAATAGTGACACCAAGAGTATATCTCATAGGATTTATGGGGTCAGGGAAGACAACGATAGGCAAGTTTCTTGCTCACGACCTCAAATGGCAGTATGTCGACATGGATCATCTTTTCGAATCAGAGAAAGGCTGCTCTATATCCCAATACTTTTCAGAATATGGCGAGGAGAACTTCCGAAAAGAGGAGACTCTTTTGCTCGAACGTGTCTCAACAATTCCTAATGCTGTCATATCGACTGGAGGAGGAACTCCATGCAATCAGCATAATATTGAGATTATGAAGAAGACAGGTGTCGTCGTTTACATTAATGTTACACCTGAGAATCTAAGTATTAGACTTCAGAAAGCCAAGAACGGGAGACCCCTGTTAGAGAATAAAACAGGAGAAGAACTGACCACGTTCATACGCGAGAAACTAACTCAACGTGAGGAGTTCTACCGGCAAGCCAATATAATTACCGATGGTGAGAACGTTCCATTTTCCACATACCGGACACTCATTGAGCTGTGTCCCTACGACGAGATAAATTAAAATCATGGCAAGAATTCTTTGCATCGAGACCTCTGGCCTCACCTGTTCTGCAGCTATATGCGACGACAAGGGAAACGTAATCTCCGACACTATAATCAGTGACACTGGAGAACACGCAAAACTATTGACAACAGCCATCTCAAACGTTGCCAACAATGCCAATACACCAATTTCAGAACTATCGGCTATAGCCGTCAGTTGTGGCCCTGGTTCATACACTGGTCTACGCATCGGTGTAAGTACCGCCAAAGGAATATGCTACGCTCAAAACCTCCCGCTGATAGCCATACCAACATTGCAGATTATAGCGACTTCTATATTTGAGCACCAGAAAGATGCATCAATAGCTGTGCCTATGATTGATGCACGCCGAATGGAGGTCTATTGCGCTGCATACGACAGAGAGCTGACTGAGATAATACCCACACAAGCTAAGATTATTGATGAGAATTCATTCAGCGACCTACGAAACAAAAAAAACATCCACATAGCTGGAAGTGGTGCTAAAAAATGTCTCTCTACACTTGGCAATAACAATATCTCATTCATAGACGATATTCTTCCACAAGCAAAGGAGATGTCGAAACTGGCAGCCTTGAAATTTGAGAATAAGGAGTTCGTCGATGTTGCATACTATGAACCATACTATCTAAAAGAGTACGTCGCCGTCGTTTCAAAGAATAAAGTTCTTGAGCAAGCACTCAAAAGATAGACCATGCAACTTTTTTTAAGCTATTAACACCAAAATTATTTTATTTTTGTAACTTCGCTACAGACAATTCATTTACAATGATTTCTATTGAGACTATTCGCACGGACGTAGACAACTGGCTGAAAGAGCTGGAATTCAAACGTGAACCGCGCTCGTTATATACACCTATTACCTATTCGCTCTCGTTAGGAGGAAAGCGATTGCGCCCCGTTATGTGCATAGCGTCATGCGCTCTTTTCAAAGACGACTATAGCCAGGCTAAAAAAGCGGCTTTGGCAATCGAGATGTTCCACAACTTCACTTTGCTTCATGATGATGTTATGGACAACTCACAACTGCGTCGCGGTCAACCTACGGTCATGGCACGATGGAATACAAATACTGCGATTCTCAGTGGCGACCAGATGCTGATTGAGGCTTACAAGTTAATATCCGACGTTGACTCTCCCTCGGTTTCGTTGATATTAGAGACATTCAACCAGACTGCAACTGAAGTTTGTGAAGGACAGCAGTACGACATGGATTTTGAGAAACAGACAGATGTCACCATAGCTCAATATATGGAGATGATACGCCTCAAGACGGCAGTCCTCTTAGCAGCAAGCATAAAGATTGGCGCTCTTGTGGGCGGAGCAAATATACATGACACAAAGGCTCTTTACGACTTTGGCATTAACATAGGTCTGGCATTCCAGCTCCAGGATGATTTGCTCGATGTGTATGGAGATGAGAAGGTATTCGGAAAGCCCATCGGCGGCGACATTATGGAAGGCAAGAAGACATACCTCCTTATAACAGCTCTCGAAGATGCCAACTCAACTCAGAAAAAGGAGTTGCTGAAATGGATAGAAAACAGTGATGCAAAAAGAGAAGAAAAAATTAAGGAAGTCACAAACCTATACAACCAAATAGGCGTAAAAGAGAAGACGGAACTGAAAATTGACGAATTGATGAATAAGGCTATGCGTATGCTGATTGCGATGGAAATATCAGCAGAAGGCAAGCGATTTATGGCCGATTTTGTCGCGTCTCTTATCAAACGTAACCACTAACGAATTAAAGTAACAAATAAAGATAAACAAGATGGCCAAAACAGGAAAAATTATCCAGATTGTAGGTCCGGTGGTCGATGTAATGTTTGACATCACTGATAGTGAATTGCCTCAGATTTACGACGCCCTTGAGATAACAAGACCTAATGGCAATGTCGTTGTTGTCGAATGCCAGCAACACATTGGCGAGAATACTATCCGTTGCATAGCGATGGACTCAACTGATGGTTTGACACGAGGTATGGATGTCATCAATACAGGCTCTCCTATTATCATGCCTAAGGGAGATAATGTCCGTGGTCGCTTGTTGAATGTTATTGGTGGTTCCATCGATGGTCTTGAGAACCCAACCAAGGAGGGTGGCTCCCCTATACACAAACCAGCACCTAAATTTGAGGAACTCTCTACCTCAGCAGAGATTCTCTTCACAGGTATCAAGGTTATCGACTTGATTGAGCCTTATGCCAAAGGAGGTAAGATTGGTCTGTTTGGAGGAGCTGGCGTTGGTAAGACAGTGCTCATCCAGGAATTGATTAACAATATCGCTATCGGCCATAACGGTCTTTCTGTTTTCGCCGGTGTCGGAGAACGTACCCGCGAGGGCAACGACTTGCTCCGCGAAATGATAGAATCCAACATTGTAAAATATGGCGATAAATTCAAGGAAGGCATGGAGAGAGGTGAGTGGAATCTTGAGGATGTCGACCAAGAAAAGCTTAAGGAGAGCCAGTTAACGATGGTCTTTGGTCAGATGAATGAGCCACCTGGTGCACGTGCCCGCGTTGCCCTTTCTGGTCTGACTATTGCCGAATCGCTCCGCGATGGCGATGGCACAAGCGGAGGTCGCGATATTCTCCTATTCATCGACAATATCTTCCGTTTCACACAAGCAGGATCTGAGGTATCAGCCCTTCTCGGACGTATGCCTTCTGCCGTTGGTTATCAGCCTACATTGGCGTCTGAGATGGGCGCTATGCAGGAGAGAATCACATCTACAAAACATGGATCTATCACATCAGTTCAGGCCGTATACGTGCCTGCCGACGACTTGACAGACCCAGCTCCTGCTACGACTTTCGCTCATTTGGATGCAACTACGGTGCTTAGCCGAAAGATTTCAGAGCTCGGTATATTCCCAGCCGTTGACCCTCTCGACTCGACATCCCGAATGCTGTCAGAAGAGACTGTGGGCAAAGCTCATTATGAATGTGCTGAACGCGTAAAAGAGATTCTGCAACGCTACAACGAATTGCAGGATATTATCTCTATCTTGGGTATGGAAGAATTATCTGACGAGGACAAACTCGTAGTACATCGTGCACGTCGTGTTCAACGCTTCCTCTCACAACCATTCTTCGTCGCCGAACAGTTCACTGGTCTCAAGGGCGCATACGTATCAATACAAGATACAATTAAGGGTTTCAACATGATTTTGGACGGGGAACTCGACAAATATCCAGAGGCAGCATTCCATATGGTCGGAACCATAGAACAGGCTATTGAGAAGGGTGAGAAACTCTTGGCAGAAGCCGCACAACAATAAAATTCGGAGGGCATACCATGAGTAATCTAAAATTAGAAATAGTATCTCCCGAAAAGATTATCTTTCGAGGAGAAATCAATCTTGTCGAAGTTCCTGGCAAGAGAGGTCGTTTCACCTTACTGCGTGGCCATGCGCCCATAATTAGTTCTCTCAACAAGGGGGACATCCGTGTTCAAGATATGTCTGGCAACGAACAAGTCTTCAGCTGCGACAAAGGGTACCTTGAATGCGAAAACAATAGGGTCACTATTTTGATGAACTAATTTTACACAGACTCAGTATCGAGGGGGTGCGGCATACATCATGTAACACCCTCTCGTTTTTATATTTCATAGTATGGATGGTTTTTTCCACTATTTGTATATATTTGCATATTACGAATAAAAATTCATTAGCTATGTCATTTCCAGCAGAAGAGAAGAACAAACAAAAAAGACTACAAGAGATAAAAGAGCTGATTGAGACAGGAACTATTAGTAGTCAGGACGACCTTTTGGTAAGATTGCGCAATATGGGATATTCAACGACCCAAGCCACTCTCTCAAGAGACATGAAAGAGATTAAGGTCGCTAAAGTACCAACAGGCAATGGATACAAATATATGCTGTCGGAGCATGCTGTTCCAACCAATGCTAAAAGCACAGCACCTAATACAAAACTCATACAGCCTGCCAGCATTTCAGTTGAAATATCTGGGCAGATATGCATTCTTCGCACCTTGCCCGGCTACGCAAGTGCGATAGCTGCAACAGTTGATGCACTTCAGATAAAGGGCGTTATGGGCTCTCTCGCTGGCGACGACACCATCATAATAGCTCTAAGCACGAATGCAAATCACCAACTCATCATCAAGTCGCTTAAAACAGTATTTCAGGATATATCTGTCATTAACGCTATCTGATTTGCAAATTTCAAAAACATTCCACATTTTTGCACGATGAATAATAGCATCTAACAGAAATTGGACAACACGATTAAACTCACTATAAAAACCGCCAACAGTCAATCCGACACCGACGTCTCACAAGTCATCAACCTCTATACATCTGACGAGGAGATGACAACCGAGGATAAGACGTTGGCCTCCCAATATCCACTTCTTACTCTTCGCGGGAATGTCTTGTTCCCGGGTAGCGTACTTCCTATATCTGTACGAAGAGAGTCTTCCCTACGTCTCATTCGCGAGATGAAACACTCAAAGGGAAATTTCATCGTTGCAACTCAAAAGGACGACGATAAAGAGAACCCTTCATTCGAAGACGTTTATGAAATAGGCACATTAGCCTGTGTTTTGAAGCTCCTCGAGATGCCTGATGGGTCATCGACAGTTGTCCTTCAAGGGCGCAAAAGAATGCATCTCGATTCTTTGATCAGCACCGACGGATACATGGTAGTAAATGCTCACCAACAAGTAGACATTGCAGTTGACCATCAGCACTACGAGACTTTCAATGCTGCTTTGAGCTCGATTAAAGACATGGGATTAAAGATTTTAAAGTCTTCTCCCGTCGTTCCAAAAGAGATTTTTCTTATAATGAACGATAGCGATGCCCACGCCTTCGTACTAAACTTCATAGCTGCCAATACAGACCTCTCTGCTACTGACAAACAGGAGATGCTCTCTACCGACTCCATATACGACAGAGCTATGCTTCTCCTTAAAGCTTTGTCGCAACAGATACAGTTCATAGAACTAAAAAACAGCATCCAATCGAAAGTCCGCGAAGGGATAGACCAACAGCAAAAGGAGTTTTTCCTGAATCAAGAGATGAGAGCCATCCAAAACGAATTAGGCGGTTCTCCGAACGAACTACAGATAGAAGAGCTAAAAAAAAGAGCTAAAGATAAGCTGTGGAACGACTCTATTAAGACAATCTTCAACAAAGAGATTGAGCGACTACAGAGAACAAACCCGAGTGCTCCTGAACATCCTATGCTGGTCAATTACCTTGAAACAATGTTAGACCTGCCTTGGAATTACTGTTCGAAAGACAGATTCGACATTAACAAAGCAGAGCGTCGTCTCAATAGCGACCACTATGGTTTAGATCAGGTAAAGGAGAGAATTCTTGAGCACTTAGCCGTGCTTAAACTCAAAGGCGATATGAAGTCGCCTATCCTTTGCCTATATGGCCCTCCAGGTGTCGGAAAGACTTCGTTAGGAAAAAGCGTAGCCGAGGCTTTAGGTCGCAAGTATGTCAGAATGTCTTTAGGCGGTTTGCACGACGAAGCCGAAATCCGAGGACATAGACGCACATACATAGGCGCTATGATGGGGCGTATCCTGCAAAATATAAAGAAAGCTGGGACATCAAATCCTGTTTTTGTACTCGATGAGATCGACAAGATAAGCCAGGATTTTCATGGCGACCCAGCATCGGCATTGCTTGAGGTTCTCGACCCTGAACAGAACTCGGCTTTTCATGACAATTACTTAGACATCGACTATGACCTGTCGAATGTTTTGTTCATAGCCACAGCAAACTCCGTTTCTAAAATATCGCAACCTCTGCTCGACCGAATGGAACTCATTGAAGTAAATGGGTATATTGAAGCAGAGAAGATTGAGATTGCCTTGCACCACCTTCTGCCTCGTCAGCTGAGCGAGCATGGTATGAAAAAGGGAGATATGACAATCAACAAGAAGGCATTATCGTTCATAGTGCAGAATTATACGAAGGAGAGCGGAGTACGCCAACTGGATAAGACTTTAGGGACGGTATGCAGGAAGTTTGCATTGCTAAACGAGAAAGGAGAGATTACTAACAGCTCCATTTCAATCGCAGATATTAAGAAATTCCTTGGCACAGAAAAGTTCAACCACGATGAATGGTCCGACGTTTCACTACCTGGAGTTGTCACAGGACTGGCCTGGACAGCAGTCGGAGGTGAGATATTGTTTGTAGAGGCAAGCACCAGCAATGCCAAAGGCAACAATATAACACTGACTGGTCAATTGGGAGACGTCATGAAAGAGTCTGCTATCCTCGCGCTCGAATATGTTAGGGCGAATGCAAGCAAATGGAGCCTTGAAAATATTGACTTCGACAACCTACATCTGCATATTCATGTGCCTGCAGGAGCAATACCGAAAGATGGACCATCTGCAGGCATTACAATGGTTACTGCTATAGTATCGTCTCTATCAAAACGCCCCACACGCAAACGTTATGCTATGACAGGCGAGATTACACTTCGAGGCAAAGTACTCCCCGTTGGTGGCATAAAAGAGAAGGTATTAGCAGCAAAAAGAGCTGGCATAACAGATATAATAATGTGCCAATGCAACAAACGAGATATTGACGAGATAAAAGAAGAATACATTAAAGGGTTATCGTTCCACTACGTAAATACCATTGACGAAGTGATTGAGTTTGCCCTAATATAATAGAATATATCAATGACGGATAAATTATTAGAATCAATCATAGAGGGCATCAAAGATAAAAAGGGCGAGAACATATCTATCCTCGACCTTAGAGGCATTGATGGCTCGCTTTGTGACTATTTTGTGATTTGCGATGCAAACAATACAACCCAGACGGAGGCTATAGCTGATTCCATTTGGGATAGAGTTCATGACGACCTTGGCGAAAAACCTATTCACGATGAAGGCCGTCAAAATGGAGTATGGATCCTCTTGGACTACCACGATGTCATCATCCATATTTTCCATCGCCCGACACGACACTTCTACAGCATTGAGACACTATGGAACGATGCTGTAAGAACCGACATTGAAAACGAAGATTAATGCGACAAATAACCATACATTGAGCATGCAGGAGACAAATAAGAAGAATCCTTCTGGAGGTAACAATAAATTTAAGTTTAACCCCTATTGGATTTACGGAATTATAGTCATTGTTCTCATATTTATCAGCTCGAATAATACGAACAATGAACCTCAAGTTATTGACTATAGTACTTTCAGTAGAGAGTTACTACCAAGCAACGACATCAAAAAGATTGTTGTCGTGCGCAACGAGAACAAGGCAGAAGTAACCTTGAATGAAAAAGCCATCGAAAAACACAAATCGCTGTTTAAGAACGACAATGTACAGACGGACGGTCCCCATTTCGTGGTTGATATCCCAAGTATAGACAGTTTTGAAGCTCGTCGCAATGCATTGGAAAATGACGGCAACGAATTTCCTTCTGTGTCATTTGAATCGCGTAGCAAGATTTGGACAGATGTTCTTGCTATTATATGGCCGTTATTCTTTATCCTTTTAATTTACTTCTTCTTCTTCAGAAAAGTTAGTGGTAGTGGAGGTGGTATATTTTCAGTTGGAAAATCCAGAGCAAAAATGCTCGAGAAGGATGAGAATGTGAATGTAACATTCAAAGATGTTGCAGGATTAGATGGGGCGAAAGAGGAACTTGAAGAGATTGTTGAGTTTCTTCGCAAACCCGCGAAATATACCGAACTTGGCGGAAAGATTCCTAAGGGAGCTATCCTTGTAGGCCCTCCAGGTACAGGTAAGACTCTGTTGGCAAAGGCCGTTGCGGGCGAAGCTAATGTTCCATTCTTCTCAATGTCGGGTTCCGACTTTGTTGAGATGTTTGTGGGTGTTGGTGCGAGTCGCGTACGAGATTTATTCCAAAAGGCTAAATCAAAAGCCCCAAGCATAGTCTTCATTGATGAGATTGATGCCATTGGTCGTGCTCGCGGTCGCTCAAGCGGTTACTCAGCAAACGAAGAGCGAGAGAACACGCTAAACCAGCTACTCACTGAGATGGATGGCTTCGGAACCAATTCGGGTGTTATCATAATAGCTGCAACGAACCGTGTTGATATACTTGACCGCGCTCTTCTGCGTGCTGGACGTTTCGACCGACAGATATCGGTAGAACTGCCCGACATCAACGAAAGAGAGGCAATTTTTAATGTTCACCTGCGTCCACTAAAACTCGAAGAAGGATTCGAAAGGACGTTCCTTGCGAAACAGACTCCAGGCTTCTCTGGAGCCGATATAGCCAATGTCTGCAACGAAGCAGCTCTTACAGCAGCACGTAAGAACAAGAAGGAGATTAACAAACAGGATTTCTTGGATGCAATCGACAGAATTGTAGGTGGTCTTGAGAAAAAGAATAAGATAATCACCGAAGAGGAACGTCGCACCATAGCGATACATGAAGCTGGACATGCATCCATTAGTTGGCTGTTGCAATTTGCCCATCCGCTGGTTAAGGTCACTATAGTTCCACGAGGCAAAGCGTTAGGAGCAGCATGGTACCTTCCAGAAGAGCGACAGTTGACGACAACAGAGCAGCTGCTCGATGAAATGTGCTCGACCCTTGGTGGACGAGCAGCCGAGGAGGTAGTTTTTGGCCGAATAAGCACTGGCGCCCTCAACGATCTCGAAAAAGTCACACAACAGGCCTATGCAATGATTCGCTACTACGGCATGAGCAAGGAGATTCCTAACATCAGTTACTACGACTCAACCGGACAGCAGGAATACGCTTTGGGCAAACCATATTCAGAGAGCAGAGCCCAGATTATAGACAAAGAGGTTTCAAAAATAATCGAGGAACAATACGAACGAGCTAAAAGAATCTTGTGCGAGAATGCAGAGAAACATCAAAGGCTCGCAGAACTACTCCTTGAACGTGAAGTAATCTTCTCAGACGACCTTGAAGAGATATATGGTCCAAGACCATGGAACTCAAAAGGCGAAGAGAAAGAAAAAACCAACGAGACTGAACCCGAAGATTCTAAAATCGAAACCGAAGAAAATAATTCAAGCAATCTGAGCGATTAATAAATATTTTATATAAATTTGCACTTTGTCACGAGTGTACAAAACATCTCACGATGTAACCTTTTGTATATTGTGCAAGTAAAATAGCTTGTTGGTGCGACTCATCAACGTGCTCAAAGAAAGAAAGAAAAAGATACAAAATACAATACTATGAATTTCACATTCAAGCAATTGTTGATTGCCACATTGGCAATTGGTGTATGTATGTCGACAGTTTCGTGCAAATCGAAGAAAAACAACGAAGGCACGAGCTCTGTTACGGGATGGTCATACAACGACCCAGAGAACATGGGCGGTTTTGAGTACTATGCGGGGTACGAGCAAGAGGTAGGTCCAGGCTTGGTACGTATAGAGGGTGGTACATTCATCATGGGCCGCGTAGAACAGGATGTCATGTACTCATGGGACACGCAACCCCGTCGCGTCACTGTCTCTTCATTCTTTATGGATGAGTGCGAGGTGAGCAACTCTAACTACCGAGAGTGGTTGTGGTGGCTTGGCAAAGTATTTAGCCGCCAGGAGTATCCTCAAGTGCTTCGTAGTGCACTACCTGATACGCTCGTTTGGCGTCGTGCTTTAGCTTACAACGAGCCATACGTTGAGAACTATCTCAGACATCCAGCATACTCTGAATACCCAGTAGTAGGCGTATCACACCGTCAGGCAACTAACTTCTGCAAGTGGCGTACTGACCGTGTTAACGAGGGCATACTATTCGAGATGGGTGTTTTGGACAAGATTGAGACACTCAAGAAACAGATGCATGAAGAGGGTGGCGGTGGTCGCAATAACTTCAACACTGAAGCATACCTATATGGTGCTTTGAACGATGAAGTCATCGTTATGGATGAAGAGAATAACCCATTCGAGGATGTCAAGATGCCGATGGGTGCCGATGAGGAGGGTGAAGCAACCAAGCGCAATGTTCGTCTTGAAGATGGCCTGTTGCTTCCAAAATACCGTCTTCCAACCGAAGCAGAATGGGAATTTGCAGCATTAGGTATCATAGGCAATACGCTCTCGGAGCGCGTAGGCGAACGCAAGATTTTCCCATGGAACACTCACGTACTCAGAAATCCTGACGAGGATAGTCGCGGTAAGATGATGGCGAACTACGTTCGTGGTAATGGTGACTATATGGGTACTGCTGGCGACTTGAACGATGCCGGTGATATCACAGTTCCAGTACGTTCATACTGGCCTAATGACTATGGTCTCTATTGTATGGCTGGCAATGTGAACGAATGGGTAGCTGACGTATATCGTTCACAGTCACTCGAGGATTTTGACGAGTTCAATCCTTTCAGAGGTAACGTATTCCGCCAGAAGAAACTTGATGACGAAGGAAAACTTGTTGAGACCGACTCAGTTGGCAACGTGGTTTATGAAGTTCAGACGCAGTCGAGCATAGGCAACCGCAAGAACTATCGTACCGCAGATAACCGCAACTTTGGCGATGGTGACAAGTGGTCAAATCAAACAGAAGGTGGTGGTAACGATTGGACGACTTCACAAGCAACTACCGGAGACATGTATAATGGTTCTAAAGCAGACGACAACCTCCGTTCTCTTGTAACTGACTCTACCCGAGTATACAAAGGTGGAGGTTGGAGAGACCGCGCATATTGGCTAAGCCCTGGTACACGCCGTTTCCTCGACGAGAATGAGAGTCGCGACGACCTCGGTTTCCGTTGCGCAATGACAAAGCTTGGGTCACCACAAAATCAGTAATCATAACGTATTAGCATATAAGCCGTATTTGGTGACAACATCAAGTACGGCTTTTCTTGTAAAAAACAGCAGGTACTATCAATGGCATCATCAAACTTCGTAGATTACGTGAAGATATATTGTCGCTCTGGCAAGGGTGGCCCTGGTTCAGCAAATCTACGTCATGAGAAATTTGTAGAAAAGGGAGGTCCAGACGGAGGTGATGGAGGCAGAGGTGGCCACGTAATCGTTAGAGGCAATGCTCAATACTGGACTTTGATACATCTTAAATTTGCCCGACACGTCTTTGCAGAAGATGGCGAAAGTGGAGGTAAACAGCGTTCGTTCGGCTCAGATGGAAAAGACGCTTATATAGATGTTCCACTGGGCACAGTAGTAAAGAATGCCGACACAGACGAGATTCTTTTCGAGATAACAGAAGATAAACAGGAGGTTATACTTGCAAAGGGAGGACGAGGAGGATTAGGCAACTGGCACTTCAGAACTTCTACATTCCAGACGCCTCGCTTCGCTCAACCGGGCGAACCATCAGTCGAGATTACTGCCATACTGGAACTAAAAGTGCTGGCAGATGTCGGACTTGTTGGCTTCCCCAATGCAGGAAAGTCCACTCTTCTATCCGTTGTCAGTGCAGCAAAACCAGAAATCGCCCCATATGAATTTACCACCCTTGTACCGAATCTTGGAATGGTAAAGCATAGAGACAATCACTCCTTCTGTATCGCTGACATCCCTGGCATCATCGAAGGCGCTGCTGAAGGTCGAGGCATAGGACTAAGGTTTTTACGTCATATTGAAAGAAACTCAGTCCTCCTATTTATGATTCCCGCCGACTCCGAAGACCCCGTGAAAGCGTTTGAGATTCTGCTTGATGAACTGAGACGCTATAATCCCGAATTAGTCGATAAAGAGCGGGTAGTCTCTATCTCCAAAACTGACCTCGTGACGGAAGAGGAATTGACAAAAGCCATAGAAAAAATGAAAAAAGCTGGCATCACCGATATAGTGGCTTTCTCATCTCATACCACACAAGGACTCCAGCAGCTCAAGGACAAGCTTTGGGACAGACTCCAGAAAACCAACTTCGTAGAGAGAGAATAAACTGATAAAATACATAACGTGACACCATTAGTATCTATTATCATGGGCAGCACAAGCGACCTCAAGGTTATGGAGGCAGCTGCCAACCATCTCGAGAAACTCGGGATACCATTTGAGCTCAATGCTCTATCAGCACATCGCACGCCCCAGCAGGTCCTTGACTTCGCAAAAGCAGCAATGGGCAGAGGAATTCGTGTTATAATAGCTGGCGCGGGCGGAGCTGCACACCTTCCAGGCGTTGTCGCAGCATTGACACCCCTTCCTGTCATTGGAGTACCAATCAAGGCATCTATATCGATGGATGGATGGGACTCTATGCTATCAATGATTCAGATGCCTCCAGGTATCCCAGTCGCTACTGTCGGTATGGACAACTCTATGAACGCAGCAATCCTTGCCTCGCAGATTCTTGGTGTAGGTGATTCTGATATTATGAATAAAGTCATAGAATACAAGAACTCACTTGAGAAAAAGATAGAGAAGGCAAATGCGGATCTTGCAGAGATTCATACCTGGAAGATGAAGACCAATTAGAACAACCTGAAATTGTTGGGCACAATTAAGAATATTACAATACTTATCTTGCTGGCATTATGTTCATCCACATTACCAGCAAGAAATCTGTACAAACGCAATTCAACGTGTCCGAAACAGATTTATCTGGCGCCACGCATAGGCATCATAGCCCCCCTCTCGATGGGAAGAGCATCAGACGAGATAGGATTCAGCGATGTTGCAGCCCCTGGTTTTTCGGGTGCCATCGAAGGAATGTGGATGCAAAGTGAGATGATTGGATTAGGAGTCGAAATCGGATACTCCCACAACCCCTACAAAGAGGCGTTTTGGAACAACCTAAGCTTCAGAGGGACATTTGACGCCAGCTATGCATCTGTCTCTGCAATGGCTCTTGGACGAATCATTGCCGGAGTCAAACGAGTTAAGCCAATGATTGGCATAGGCGTCGGTGGAGCTTTAATCCATAATACTATGGATTTCCAATCAAAATTCAAGGAGTCATCCGATGACGAATCTGTTAAATACAAGACTAACGATATATATCCATGTCTCGCGTTCGACACAGGCATATTCTACAAAGTACGTCGAGGCACGATGCTTAGCGTGACAATTCGATTGGGCATTATACCAAACCTTAAGGAGGAAACTAAATATAGTATAGACCCCTACACTTTTGAAGAAAAAAGTTTCAAAGTCAATCAACATGGCAACCAAAACCATATTCTGGTATCCGTCGGACTACATAGTGGATTACGCAAACGTTACCGACGATAAGAATCAGCAAATATTCAACAATTATCGAGGTATTATTATATTAGCTAAATTATTACTATCTTTGCAACATAAGTTTTAAACAAATGACAACGAGAAGAATTACACTGTATTGCTTAGCAACACTACTATCATCACTAAGTTTCACATCATGCTTGGACGAAGATACCCAAGTCTCATTTGACCCTACAGTAAAGGGATATATCTTTCAGGATTATGCCGACAATGGCGCAAATGCAGAAGAAGAGTATACATTTACGCCATGTTTCTCAGTATTGAGCAACGACAACTCCTTCGTACTTGAGAAGGTTAGCATGTCAAGTGTTGATATTACTATTCCTTTCACAAAACATTCGGATTATGTATGGACATCAAACTGTACACAGAAATTCGCATCTCTGTCCGAAATGAAAGGAACATACAATATTGTATCAACTTGCACTAATGGCTTTTCAAACTCTTCATTCATCACAATCAATATTGCCGACACAATGGCCATCGGCAACATACAAGTTGAGAACTTTACTTACAACGGAAACTATATCAAGGCAAGGTTAAAAGATGTAAAAAATGCTGAGGTCATCGGGTTTGTTCTGACGCCATACAACGATGAGACCCCAATCGACTGGAAGTACAACTCTTTCACGCCAATGGCCTCATATCCTTTTACTTACAACTCAAATGGTGATATTGAATTATCAGCACAATTCAACAGTAGTAATATGGTAAGTGACGAAAAAATAAGAGTGGCTGTATATGCAAGCAACTCTGAAGGAGTATACCATTTCAGTAAAATTCAAAGGACTATAACCTTTAACGGGGAAACCTTCGTAGAAGAAAATTGAGAGCTATCTTTCAAAGAATAAGTTATGAAGGTTTCTATCATCACATCATGCTTCAATAGAGCATCAACCATACGGGATACTATAGAGAGTGTCCTCAGCCAGGACTATGCTGATATTGAGTATATAGTAGTAGATGGAGCAAGTACAGATGGTACATTAGAGATAATCAATGAATACGCCGATCGTATTAACCGAATCATATCTGAAAAAGATAATGGTATGTACGATGGTATCAATAAAGGCATCAAAGCGGCTACAGGTGATATTGTAGGCCTGCTCCATTCTGACGACATTTTTTACGCAACCGACACTATTTCGCGTATTGTATACGAGATGAAGCGGACAAGTGCCGATTATCTGTACGCCAATGGTATATTTGTTTTACCTACCGACCTGCATTATGTTGTCAGGAACTGGAAGAGTGGAGACTATAGTAAAAGCAAGATATGGCATGGCTGGCTTCCTCTGCATACTACCGTATACGTCAAGAAAGATATATTTGAGAATTCTGGATATTACAACGAGCAGTACAAGATAGCAGCAGATACAGATTGGCAGCTCACATGCTTGTATAGCCAGTCTCTAAAGGTCACATACCTCGATGAATATGTTATACGGATGAGAATGGGGGGTGCCTCGACAAGTTTCAAAATGTCTGTACGCAAATGGAAAGAAGACTACAAGGCATATCGATCTCATAAACTATGGGGTATCATTGGTGTCTCTTTCAAAATCATGCATAAAATACCGCAATTCTTTGGTGGTTCATTCGAAAGAACATGCAAACGCCTTAAGCTCATCGTCTGCTTCTAAATGAAACATCAACTGATACGCTATATCTACGCTGTAATACTATTGCTGAACGGCCTCACCTCCTATGCTCAGTGGATAGACCACTTTTCATATGCAGGATGCTTCTACGGAGGAAGCAACTCAAAAACAGCTTTCGCAGGCAATTCGTTAGCGTGGTTCATATACGACACAGAGGATTTTTCCATACAACGACTTTCAAAAGCCAACTACCTGTCGTCATGCGGTATCAACACCGTGCAGGAGACTGAACAAAGCTACCTCGTAGGCTATAATGATGGGAATATCGACATAGTGAACAAGTCAAACCTATCTGTTAAGAATATTCCCGACATTAAGAATTCTACCAATATCACTTCTAAAGGAATAAACCGATTCCTGAAGAAAGGCAATCGCCTATACGTAGCATTTAAATCAGGTCTCGTTGATATCGACCTAAATAGGAGTGATATAAAGGGTTATTATAGAATAAACACATCTACAACCAATGTCAATGACGTTTGCCTGATAGGCAACACTCTGATGGTTGCCACAAGTACAGGATTACGTATAGCTAATGTCTTATCTAAAAGGCTGGAAGATACACAAGAATGGAGGTTATTTGCAGAGACTCAGGCAAGTTTCTGCCGTCTATACGTAAATGGTGAAGATATATTTGCCGTACAGGGAGCCATAGGACAATCATGTATACTATACCGAGTCAACATAACAGATGGGACTCTAAGCATAATCCGCAGTATCGACACTTTTGAGGATATGACATTCAACGACAACAAGGTGGTCATAGCAACAAAAAACAGCTTGATTATTACGACATACGATGCGCTTGACTCTGCACAGTCGCTGATTTCCGCATTCTTAATCAGTAAAGATGGAAACACTAATAAATATACCCCCGACATTCGTAGCATCTCTTTCATTAACAAAGATATCATCTCTGTAACCGATGCATCACAAGGCATTGTCATTTGCGACTTATCAGGCAACGCCGAAAGCCATATCCCTAATAGTCCCATAAACAGTCGCGCCTTTGAATTGCTGTGTGTTGGAAAAGATCTTTACGCAACAAGCGGAGGTCACAACTCCTCATACGAGAAGATGTACTACCCTGCAGTAATTCATGTACTGCATGACGACAAGTGGTCGGCCATATCAAGTTCAGCTAAAGACGCACTTCATTTATGCTCGGACCCAAATAAGCCCAGCTCTATACTGGTTAGCACATTCGGTTATGGCGCTCTTCAGATAGATTCGCAAAAAGCATCTGTAATATTCAACGACTATAACTCAACCCTCAAAAATATATCTACGCCAGGACAAGTATGGAACGTATGCGGAGCAATCACATTCGACTATAATGGCAATCTATACGTTCACAACTCATTCAGGTCACCTGGTATTAAAGTGCGGTTAGCTGATGGGACATGGACAGATGGGTTACCTTACTACTCCATTAATAATACCCATTCAAGCAACAAGATGTTCTGCTCAAGCAACAACAATATCTGGTTCGCCCCAAGTCGTATGGATGGCAACTTCGGATTGACAGTGTTCAATGTTAATGACACGCCAGAAGACCCCTCTGACGATATGTATTACTCATCGCGTAATATGCGTGATGACCCACTATTTCAAGGTCTGCTTCCTGAGGTTGACCAAGACGGAGAACCCCTTGCAAAATACTTCTTTGCCTTTGCTGAAGACAAAAACGGCGTAATATGGCTCGGTTCTGGCGAGGGCATATATGTTTTCAACCACAACAAAAAACTCTTCACTGACAAGGTAGGCAATATTTCAATCGACAGAATTAAGATTGCGCGAAATGACGGCACCAACAATGCCGATTATCTGTTATCAGACGATGTGATTCATGCAATAGTTATTGATGATAATAACCGCAAATGGATTGGAACAGACAATAATGGTCTATACCTGATTGGTGATGACAACTCGATGTTGCAACACTTCACAGAAGATAATAGTCCTCTTCCAAGTAATACCATAAACTCGCTTGCATTAGACAAAGAGCGAGGCATCCTTTATATATCGTCTGGCTCATCAGGCATATTGGCATACAAGACCTTCGATACTGAGAAGAAGAGTTCCATAGATAAAAACCTCACCATATACCCCAATCCTATACTCCCGTCATATGTAGGAGAGGTGACGATAGATGGACTTGCAGAAGATACTGATGTCCGCATCAGCGACGTACAAGGCAGGTTGGTATTCAGAACAACAACTACACAGAGCACAATGAAATGGAACCTACGCGTTTGGGGCAATGGGAACAGAGTGACATCAGGTGTTTATATCGTTTGGGCGCAGACTTCTGACGGCAAAGACGAGGCTGTCGGCAAAATTGTGGTTGTGAGATGACACACGCTCGAAACTGCGCAACTCCCACATTTTTAACATGTTTTACATACTGCTAATTTCTATTAGTAGTGCGGTGGATTGAGTTATACATTAAGTTTTGTAATTTTGCGGGTTGTTACAGATACGGTAATGATAAAGCCACAAGACAAGATCGCAATATGTTATGCAGACAAACATATCTCATACAATGAGATGCTCTGCTCATCATATTATTTTGCCTCTCTCTCGCCAAAAGAGAAAGGGGCTAAGACAATCATTCTTAGTGAGAACTCCCCAACCTGGGCCTATTCCCTGCTCGGAATATGGTCGACAGGAGGTATCGCAGTTCCTGTCGATGCAACATCAACACCTTCAGATATAGCATACATCATCGATGACTGCCAACCGGCGTGTATGATGGTATCAGAGTCTAAGATTGGTTTGGCCAAAGAGGCTCTATCATTAGCATCAAATAAACCAACCATCATAAATATCAATGAAGTCGAGGCCTCTCTTCCACCTTACGATGATACATTGCCAAAAGCTGAGATTAAATATGATTCATCAGATATCTCACTGATCGTCTACACCTCTGGCACTACAGGCTCCCCTAAAGGGGTTATGCTGACTTTTGGCAATATAATGGCCAATATACACGCCGTATCAGTGGAGGTCCCTATCTTTACTCCAAGCATCTGCACACTGGTTCTCTTACCTCTGCATCATATACTGCCACTGTTAGGTTCACTCGTTGCTCCCCTTGTAACAGGCGGTTCAATTGCATTTGCTCCATCCCTGTCGGCGAACGACTTGATGCAGACTCTACAGAATAATGGTGTCGGTATAATCATTGGCGTTCCACGACTATACACAACACTATTCAAGGGCATACACGATAAGATTTTCTCAAACAAAGTAACAAAAGCGCTTTACCATATGTGCGAACATATGCAATGGCGTTGGCTCTCTCGTCTTATATTCCGTACTGTCCGTGTCAAGATGGGCGGAAAAATAAAATATCTTGTAAGCGGTGGAGCTGCACTTGACCGGGATGTGGCAAAAGGATTAAAAACAATTGGTCTGGACGTTCTTGAAGGATATGGCATGACAGAAGCTGCCCCTATGATTGCATTCACCAGACCTAACGACATAGTTCCTGGGGCCTCAGGACAACCCATGCCATCAGTAAATGTGGAAATCCGCGACGAAGAGATTTTTGCAAAGGGTCCGGGCATAATGAAGGGCTATTACAACCGCCCTGAGGAGACAGCAGCCGTTCTCGATTCTGAAGGATGGCTCAGAACAGGCGACCTTGGGCATATTGATAAGTGCGGACGACTAATAATCACAGGTCGCCGAAAAGAGATTATCGTTCTATCAAACGGGAAGAACATCAACCCCGTCGAGATAGAACAAAAAATAGAGAACTATACTGACCATATTAAGGAATGCGGGGTTATAGCTAAGGACGACCTGCTGCATGCCATCATCGTACCGAACGACAATCTGCAGAATCTATCAGACATAGATATTGCAGAACATATCAAGTGGAACGTGATTGAACCATATAACAATCTTGTTGCTCCATACAAAAAACTGATGAGTTTCACCATATACAGAAAGGAGCTACCACGAACAAAACTTGATAAGCTTCAACGCTACAGACTTATTGATATTCTTAAAGAGAATGAGAAGAGCAACCAAAGAGAAGAGGATAATAAAGAGAGAAATGACCAAAATGATATTACCAGCAAAGAATTCTCGATAATAAAGCAATACATTGAAGAAGAGAAGCACTGCAAGGTAAATCCAGACAATCACATCGAGATGGACCTTGCGTTCGACTCACTCGACAAAGTAGGACTTCAAGCATTTCTTCAAAACTCTTTTGGCGTGGACATGACTACGGAGCAGATATCATCATTCCGGAGCGTAAAAGAGATGTCAGAATGGGTCGCCCAGAGCAAAACAAAAATGGAGATTGAGAAGGTGGACTGGGCTCATATCCTGCGTCAACACTCCAAAGTAAGACTCCCCGACACGTGGGCAACGGGACAGGTATTCCTTACCTTGACAAAGCCTTTGTTTAAACTATACTTCAAACTGACAGGAACTGGAACCGACAATATCCCTGATGGTCCGGTAATTATCGCTCCTAACCACCAAAGTTTTCTTGACGGACTCTTCGTCATGTCGTTCATGAAACTCAGAAGCATCAAGAACACATATTTCTATGCAAAAGAACAACATGTACGACGTCCTATACTCAAGTTCATAGCCAGACACCATAACGTAATAGTTCTTGATATGAACAACATCAAAGAGTCGATTATGAAACTGGGGGAAGCCCTCAAGAAGAAAAAGAATATTATCATATTCCCAGAAGGGACACGTACCATAGACGGCAAACTTGGTGAGTTCAAGAAAACATTCGCCATACTGAGCAAAGAGCTTGGAGTGCCTGTAGTCCCCGTGAGCATCAAGGGAGCCTTCGAAGCAATGCCTAAAGGTGCAATATTTCCTCGCCCCAAACGCATCCAAGTGGAGTTTCTCAAACCTATCTACCCTGACAAGTACTCCGACTCCGAGACATACGAATCGTTAACGAAAATCGTACGCGACTGCGTAAAAGAAAATCAGGAAAACAGAAAAGTTGCATCATAAAACAAAGAAAAATGTCGTACAAACGAATTCTAACAATCCAGGACATTTCATGCGTTGGACAGTGTTCACTTACAGTCGCTCTGCCCATAATCTCCGCCCTCGGCGTTGAGACTGCAGTTCTCCCCTCAGCTGTTCTCTCGACACATACAGGAGGATTCTCAGGATATACCTTTCGCGACTTGACTGAAGATATGCCCTCGATAAGCGACCATTGGCTTAAAGAAGGAATCACATTTGACGCTTTCTATACAGGGTACTTAGGAAGCATCAAACAGATTGAGTATATCCAAGAGATAATGAGAAGACACGCCTCCGAGAAAACTATAAGAATTGTTGACCCTGTATTAGGCGACAATGGTTCTCTTTACAAAGGGTTCAATAACGATTTCGTTGAAGCAATGAAACGACTGATAGCATCTTCCGATGTCATACTGCCAAATATCACAGAGGCTTCAATGCTAACAGGCAAAGAGTATAAAGAGTCGTACGACAGATCTTATATCGACTCTCTTCTGAAGGAGCTGCAAGCCATAGGGGCAAAAACAATAGTAATGACAGGGGTTTCTTACAAGCCAGAAACAACTGGTGTTGTTGTGTTTGAGAATAACAAATACAACTATTACGAACACAAAAGAATCCCTAAACTGTGTCATGGAACAGGCGACATAATTGCATCTGCCTTTACTGGAGCCATTTCCCGCGGTCTATCCGCCTTTGATGCGGCGAAACTTGCTGCAGACTACACTTTAAAGACAATTGAGTACACCTTAGATGATTCAGACCACTGGTATGGCGTAAAATTCGAATTAGCCATTCCCTATCTCGTAGAGTTAATAGCAAAATACAATATATAATAGCACTGCCATACTCATATATAGCAAAATAAATGGGTGTGCCAAGCGAAACTGACACACCCACTTATTTGTGATTCTACAAAGAGAGATTTACTCAGCTGCTGGAGCCTCTGCAACTGCCTCATCTGCTGGAGCTGCTGCTGCTGCCTCAGCCTCAGCCTTAGCTGCTGCCTCTTCAGCCTTCTTCTTTGCGATAGCCTCTGCTCGGTCTGAATTAACCTTTGACTCTGCCTCTTGGCGAGCTTTAGCTGCTGCAACCTTCGCATTGTTATCTGCACTCTTCTTTGCCTCGGCTTTCTTAGCCTTCTCGTTCTTCCACGCATTGAACTTCTCCTCTGCCTTAGCCTCATCAAAAGCGCCTTTCTTGACACCCTCGAGGAGATGCTTCTTAAGGAGTACACCCTCCTTTGAGAAGATACTGCGAACTACATCGGTAGGCTGAGCACCATTCTGAAGCCACTTGATAGACTTGTCCATATCAAGAAGCACTGTAGCAGGATTAGTGTTAGGATTGTACGAGCCAATCTTTTCAATAAATTTGCCATCACGTGGCGCCTTGCTGTTTGCTACTACAATGTGGTAGAAAGCATAACCCTTACGACCATGGCGTGCGAGTCTGATTCTTACTGACATTTGTTTAACTGTTTAATTATTTGATATTAGTTATTGTGCTCAAAGCCCTTAGGGTACAAAACCCTATCCGCCTGTTTTGCAGGTGCAAAATTATGCATTGTTTTATTGCTGTGCAAGTTGCATAAAAATATTTTTCTCATTTTTTATTAATGCAACTTTGTCAAATAAGAAAAGTGTTGTAATTTTGCGCCGTTAAATCCGTTAGTGCACGATTAAGAGTTGACACCTTTCGTCAAACGCCTACGGGTAGCAACCAATACATTAAAAATAGAATGTACGCTATTGTAGAAATTGCTGGTCAGCAATTTAAAGTAGAAAAAGATTGTAAAATCTTTGTTCATCGCCTCAAGCAGAATGAGGGTGACGCAGTTGAGTTCGACAAGGTTCTCATGCTCGACAACAATGGTTCAGTAACAGTAGGTGCTCCTACAGTTGCAGGTGCTAAGGTATCAGCAAAGGTACTTAAGCATGTTAAGGGCGAGAAGGTCATTGTATTCCACAAGAAACGCCGCAAAGACTTCGACAAGAAGAACGGGCATCGTCAGTACTTCTCTCAAATCCAGATTGAGAATATCGTCTGCTAATTGTTTAACCTTAAAAGAAATTTACTGAAGATATGGCACATAAGAAAGGTGTCGGTAGTTCTAAGAACGGCCGTGAATCAGAAAGCAAACGCCTCGGCTTGAAGCTCTTCGGAGGTCAATTCGCTAAGGCAGGTAACATCATTGTTCGCCAGCGTGGTACTCAGCACCACCCAGGTCTCAACGTAGGCATGGGCAAGGATCACACTCTCTTCGCTCTTGTTGACGGAACTGTTACCTTCACTAAGAAGCAGAATGATAAGAGCTTTGTCTCTGTCGTTCCAGCAGCAGAATAATCCATTGATCATCGGGCGAATCCATGATTCTACTCATGGATAACCAACAGAAATCTATGCACAATGCACAGCGCACAATGAACCCATTGTGAATTGAGTATTGTGCATTTTCGCATAAAGTAAAATCTCTATAAGATGCTTACACTTAAACTTATTCAGGAAAAACGCGACTACGTCATCGATCGTCTCAAAGTGAAATGTTTCGATGCTACTGAGATAGTCAACAAAATAATCAGCCTTGACAATCAGCGCAAGACGCTCCAAAGCGATACCGAGTCTGCTCAGAAGAGCATGAACGAAATATCTAAGTCGGTCGGCATGCTTATGAAAGAGGGCAAGAAAGATGAGGCAGAAAAGGCTAAGACTCAGACTGCAGCCCTGAAAGCAAAAATAAACGAGCAGACCAACCAACTCAAAGAGATTGAGGTCGAATTACAGAAGAATCTCGTTCTTCTTCCTAATCTTCCTTACGAGGAGGTTCCTCAGGGAAAGACTGCTGAGGATAACAAGGTTGTAAAAATGGGCAACGAGATTCCTACTCTCACAAACGCCCTTCCTCACTGGGAACTTGCTAAGAAATATAACCTCATTGACTTTGAACTTGGCGTTAAGATTTCTGGTGCTGGCTTCCCCGTATACATCGGCAAGGGAGCACGCCTACAACGAGCATTGATTAACTTCTTCCTCGATGAGGCACGCAACGCTGGATATCTCGAAATCATGCCTCCTACTGTTGTTAATCAGGCTTCTGGTTTCGGCACTGGTCAATTGCCCGATAAGGAGGGTCAAATGTACCATTGCGAGATTGACGATCTGTACCTCATCCCAACAGCTGAAGTACCTGTCACCAATATTTACCGCGATGTAATCCTCGACGAAAAGGATCTGCCAATCAAAAATTGCGCTTACACTCAGTGCTTCCGCCGCGAGGCTGGTTCTTACGGCAAGGACGTTCGTGGTCTGAACCGCCTACACGAATTCTCAAAAATCGAAATCGTTCGCATCGATACTCCTGAGCACTCTAAGGAGAGCCACAAAGAGATGCTCGCCCATGTTGAGAGTCTTGTTAAAAAACTCGAACTCCCATATCGTATCCTCCACCTTTGCGGTGGCGATATGAGCTTTACTGCAGCAACATGTTTCGACTTCGAAGTATTCTCAGCTGCTCAGCAACGTTGGCTGGAGGTCTCATCTGTCTCTAATTTCGACTCATACCAGGCTAATCGTCTAAAATGCAGATATAAGAGCGCCGATAAGAAGCCTCAGCTCTGCCATACTCTTAATGGCTCTGCTTTGGCACTACCTCGCATAGTGGCAGCACTTCTCGAGAACAACCAGACTGAGAAGGGTATTCGCATCCCTAAAGTCCTCGTGCCATACACAGGATTCGAATACATTGACTAAGAGGCTAAGTGTTAGAATATAAAAAGAATTGACCTTAGGGTCAATTCTTTTTCTCTCATTTAACACCGAGAGTTCACTACCGCCCAATAGACAAACCTCAACAAAGTTCCATAACCTTAGGAGAACATTACATTCTCAATAAATTATGATAGTTCACGCACATAACTACACCCCCGAGGCCTGCGACATATATTCCTCTCTCATCGAGGCGTTTCGCAAAAACCGCATCCGAGCCAAGCTATGCGATGTGCTCTATCAGCCTTTTATTGACAACGGCATAGCTACTGAGACTGACATACAGCCTCTCGAGAAAACAATTACACCAGACTCTGGTCGCATTATGCTTAGCATCGGAGGAGATGGAACATTTCTCGAGGCAGCAAAGAGTGTTCTGACATCCAATATTCCCATTCTTGGCATCAACAAGGGCCGTCTCGGATTCCTGTCAGAGTTGCAGCCTAACCAAATTTCATGGGCTATGGGCGAATTGCTACGGGGCGCCTACCGCACGGCTCAGCTCGATGTCCTCTCGGTCTACGAGGGAGATAAAAGGGAACCTATTGACTACGCTCTCAACGAGTTCTCTGTCAGCAAGTGCGACAACTCATCTATGCTTACTATCCATGCTTATGTCGATGGCGATTACCTCACGACATATTGGGCAGACGGTTTGATTATAGCGACAGCAACTGGCTCAACAGCCTACTCTCTAAGCGTTGGTGGCCCAATTGCATACCCTTCAACCCCAAGTTTTATCATAACACCCATAGCTCCTCATAACTTGAGCATACGACCAATAGTTGTTCCTAACAATGTAGCTATTAAACTCATTGTAGAGGGAAGAGGTCCCAAAATCCTGACATCCATGGATGGTCGTACTCACTTAATGGAGGGCGATTGTCAGCTTCGCATTGGCAAATCTCCATTCTCAGTACGACGCGTCCAATTAGAGGGGCACTCCTTCTTTGCAACTCTGAGAGACAAACTCATGTGGGGCGCCGACAGACGCAACTCCAATTCGTGAGCAATTCTCACAATTGCGATTCATAACGACTGCATACTGTTGATGCACAGTACAGATATTGTCTTCAACAAGTCATTTGCAGTAAAAAAACGGTCGTTACTTGAATATTTTGCCGAAATCTGAAAAAATGCTTGTAATTTTGTCCCTTGATGCGTGGGATTGTCCTCATAATGCTCACCCTCTTGACTTTTGTCTTTTTTCGGAGTGAGGAGGCGCGCTCGCAGGATAAGCTTGAGATGGGTTTATTCGGCGGCGTCAGTTACTATTTGGGCGACCTCAACCATTCACAACAATTCAAAAGCCCACGGCCTGCCTTTGGATTTATAGCTCGGTATGTCATCTCCGATCGTTTAGCTGCAAAGCTGAACATCATAGGAGGTGGCATTGCAGGAAAATACCCAGCAAATGGCGAATGCTACCCCGACAAACTATTTCTGGGTACAGGAACATCCTCGACAGGAAGAGAGCCTTCAACATTATCATATAGCTTTGAACGAATGTTGGTTGATGTCGGAGTAACTGGAGAGTTCAACTTTCGCTCTTTCGACCACATGTTCAATCAGGATCAATCACGTTTCGCACCATACATGACAATCGGATTGGCCACAACGATAT
Source organism: Marinilabiliaceae bacterium (assembly GCA_021443545.1). Taxonomy (GTDB): domain Bacteria; phylum Bacteroidota; class Bacteroidia; order Bacteroidales; family Marinilabiliaceae; genus W3P20-009. The sequence continues at coordinate 47,970 of JABUTU010000045.1, forward strand.
ATAAAAGCTACAAAGATGATGCAACGGGGAAAACGGATTTTGTATTATCTTTGCCCTTTGGTTTGGGCATGAAATACAAAGTCAACAAATGGCTTCGTGTGGGTGCTGAATGGACTATGCGCAAATCGTTTGCCGACGATTTGGATTATGTCGATCCAGAACAGGCCGATATAAATACAAACGACCCTTTTGGTTCGGGTGTACACAAATTGACACATAACAACGACTGGTATTCGTTCTGCGGATTCACAGTCACTGCAAGTATGTGGCCTCGCAAACTATCATGCAACGATGGATTGCGAAATTTTAATAAGTAACAGAGATATGTCACTGAAAGACGAAATAAAACTCGACAGACTGCCACGCCACGTGGCTATAATCATGGATGGCAATGGCCGTTGGGCCAAGCAGAAGGGTAACGTACGTCTCTTCGGACACAAAAACGGCGTAAAAGCTGTGCGCGAAGTAACAGAGGCAGCTGCTGAATTAGGGGTACCTTATGTCACTCTATACGCCTTCTCAACTGAGAATTGGAACAGACCAAAAGCTGAAGTGGAAGGACTCATGTCGCTTCTCGTCTCAACAATAGCTGACGAGACTCCCACGCTAATCAAGAACAACATAAGCTTGCGCGTAATTGGCAATCAGTCGCTCCCCCCTCAGGTAAAGGCTAAACTCGACGAGTGCATTAGTAACACAGCTCATTGCTCGCGCATGACTCTGACACTTGCCCTCAGCTATAGCTCTCGTTGGGAACTTACAAACGTTGCTCAACAGATAGCATCAGAAATAAAGAATGGGAAACTAACCCCCGAAGAGGTGGATGAGAATACCATACAAGAGCGTTTGGCAACCAGCTATATGCCCGACCCAGAACTACTCATCAGAACAAGCGGAGAGTACAGAATAAGTAATTTCTTGCTATGGCAGATTGCATACTCTGAACTCTATTTTACACCGACATTATGGCCCGACTTCCGTAAGGATGATTTCTATAAAGCTATCCTCGACTTCCAAAGCCGTGAACGCCGGTTCGGAATGACAAGCGAGCAGATTCAACAATAAGCGACACTCAAAACAGAATGCGACATTACTCATATATAATCATTTGCACAATCCTGGCTATACTGCCATGCGCTCACTCCGCATACTCACAGGAGGAGAATAAGACTGACGCTTCGAAAATATCATATTCTGGAATAGCCAGAAAATATACCATAGCCGATATCGTTGTGTCAGGTATCGACCACATGGATCAGAAGATGCTCCAAAACCTATCCGGACTTAAAGTCGGCCAGGTCGTTTCCGTTCCAGGCGACGAACTCACTCAAGCCGTTAAACGATATCTCAGCAACGGTCTGTTCTCTGATGCAAAGGTCTACATAAATAAAATTGTTGACAATAATATATACCTCGAGATAGAACTAAAAGAACGCCCACGTCTCTCAAAAGTCAACTTCTATGGCATTAAACGTAGCGAAGTAAAAGAGGTCGAATCAAAGGTCGCTATAATGGAAAACACCCAGGTTACTCCATTCCTGGTCAAGAGAGCCGAGAAATACGTCAAAGACTATTTTTTCGGCAAAGGTTTCTATAACGTCGACGTAAAAGTTACCCAACGTAATGACCCATACCATACAGGACAGGTAATTCTTGATTTCAATATCGATAAAAAGGAGAAGGTCAAGGTCAGATCTCTCGTTTTCCGTGGCAACAAAGTGATGAGCTACCGCAAACTCAATAGGGCCATGAAGAAAACTAATGAGAAGGCCTTATATAACTTCTTCCGTACCAAGAAATTCATCGAAGAGAACTATCGCAACGACCTTGTCAAACTGATTGAATACTACAACGAACATGGCTATCGTGACGCACGCGTGCTAAAAGAGGAGGTCGTCAAGAATGATGACAACACTGTCAATATCACTATCGATATCGAGGAGGGCCTCCAATATCACATAGGAGACATCACGTGGGTCGGCAATAGTATCTATTCCGGTGAATACCTGCAACATGTCCTTGGTATGAAGAGAGGCGATGTATACGACAGCAAGAAACTAAACAAACGTCTCGTTGAAGATGACGATGCAGTCCATAACTTGTATATGGATAATGGCTATCTCTTCTCCGACATTACACCGATTGAGAGCAATGTATATGCTGATACCATAGACTTTGAGATGCGTGTAGTCGAAGGAACTGTCGCTACAATCAATGAAATTATAATCAAGGGCAACGACAAGACCCATGAACGCGTCGTTCGCCGTGAGATTCGCACAAAACCAGGACAACTCTTCAGTAAAGCAGAGCTCATTCGTACTGTCAGGGAACTCGCCAACTTGGGCCATTTCGACCCCGAGACAATCAATCCTGTGCCTAAACCCGACTACGACAATGGAACAGTAGACGTAATCTACAACCTTGCTGAGAAGTCTAACGACCAGATTGAACTCTCTGGAGGTTGGGGCGCAGGTATGTTCGTGGGCTCTCTCGGACTCTCTTTCAACAACTTCTCGCTTCGTAATATTTTCAATAAAGAGGCATACTCACCACTGCCAACAGGCGATGGACAGAAACTATCCTTTAAAGCCCAGGCCAACGGAAAATATTTCAAGTCGCTCTCCATGTCATTTACAGAACCATGGTTAGGCGGTCGCCGTCCTAACTCATTATCAATATCTGCATTCATATCTTCTCAAACGGGTGTCAGCTCAAGTTACTACAACAACTTTTATAATGGCTACTCTCAGGGATATAACATGGGAGAGGTCAACAAACCTGCCAAGAATTCTATCAACCAATTCCGTAAGGTATCGGGCTTCTCTGTGGGCTTCGGCAAGCGTCTTACATGGCCTGACGACTGGTTTGTGCTCTACACGGAAATGGGGTATCAGCACTATAAACTGCGCAACTGGCAGTACTTCCTGATGCAGGATGGTCAGAGCCACGACATATCAATGAGCGTTACCCTTAGTCGTAGCTCTATTGACAACCCTATATATACACGCCAGGGTTCTAACTTCTCCGTCGGCTTGTCGGTCACACCTCCCTACTCATGGTTCTCTAATCATAGTTGGAAAAACGAGGATGACAAGCAGAAACTATACGAATTCATAGAGTACCACAAGTGGACTGTAAAGGGCGCAGTATTCAAGCCTCTCGACAATATGCATAAACTCATCCTCATGGGCAAATTTGAGATGGGATTCCTCGGATACTATGATCGTTATCGCAAATCACCATTCCAGAAATATGTCATGGGAGGCGATGGCATGTCGGGTTACTCTACATATGGCGAAGAGACTATCGGCTTGCGCGGATACGAAAATGCTTCACTCACTCCTCGTAAACTTGTTAACGGATCATATTCCTATGACGGCAATATCTACAATAAACTTACCATGGAGTTGCGCTACCCTATCACTCTCAAGCCTCAGGCAACAGTATTCGCTCTTGCCTTCGCAGAGGCTGGTAACTGCTGGAGTGAATTCCAGGATTACTCACCTTTTGACCTCAAGCGTTCAGCCGGCGTCGGACTGAGAGTCTTCCTTCCTATATTCGGTTTTCTTGGTCTCGACTGGGGATATGGATTTGATGATATTAACGGATACAAGAATGCTGGCGGTTCTCAATTCCATTTCGTAATAGGTCAATCATTCTAAAATGGCACATAATTTGCTAAACATATAGTTGTTAACTTAATAACTCAAAGAATATGAAACAGATACTCACAACAATCGTGGTAATGGCTCTCTGCTGCATCTCTGCTTTCGCTCAGAAATATGCCTTCGTTGACACTCAATATATCCTCAAAAATATACCGGCATACGAGACGGCTAATGAGCAGATAGCTAACCTTTCAAAAAAGTACGAGGACGAAATTAAGGCTAAGATGCAAGAGGTTGCCAATCTATACGAAACATACAGGACCGAAAGCGTGTTCCTCACCACCGATATGAAGGTAAAGAAGGAGAATGAAATCATCGAGAAAGAACAGGCTGCCAAACAGCTTCAACAGAAATACTTCGGACAGGATGGCGAGTTATACAAGACTCAGGAGAATCTCGTAAAACCTATCCAGGAGCAGGTCTACAATGCAATCTCATCGATAGCAAAAGAGAAGAACTACAACGCAGTTTTCGATAAGTCCTCTATGCAAGGTTTGATGTATGCCGATTCATCTCTTGATATTTCAGACCAGGTACTTCGAAAATTGGGCTATATAAAATAACCCGTCATTTGTAAAACATAACATATATATGAGATCTATCCTAACATTGCTTGCTTTACTCTTGCCTTTAGCAGGAATGCAAGCTCAACAACTTAAGTTCGGACATTTCGATAGCAATACATTTATGTCGAATATGCCCGAGGTTAAGCAGATTCAAACAGAGATGGAGCAACGCCAGAGTCAGGTCGAAACCCAGATTGCTACGCTCCGTGAAGAGGGTCAGAAAAAACTCGACGAACTCCAACAGAAACAAAACTCTATGAGTGAAGAGGAGAAACGTGTAGCCTTTCAAGAGCTTCAGGAACTTGACCAGCGCGTAACAACATTCGTTCAGACAGCACAACAGGAACTCCAAAGTCAATATCAGGAGAAGATGCTACCTATTCAGCAGAAACTGCTCCGTACCGTCCAGGAGGTTGGTGCTGAAAATGGATTTATATACATTATTGAAAGCGAGGGCGGATTAGCTCTTCACATCTCTTCTGAAAGCATTGATATAACCCCTTTGGTAAAAGCAAAACTCGGAATCAAATAATCTTGAATACATAACATCATGAAAAATATATTTCTCTCTATCGTTGCTCTTCTTATAGCAACTATCTCTATTGAAGCTCAGAACCTTAAGTTCGCTCATATCGACTCGCAGAAGCTTGTTGCTCAACTCGATGAGTTCAAACAGGCTCAGCAGAAGATGGATACTGAAAGCAATAAAATCCGCGAGCAGATGCAGACAATGCAGACCGAGTTCCAAACTAAGTACAACGATTACGTTACCAAGGCCGACTCTCTTCCAGAAGTAGTCCGTCAAGTTCGCGAGCAGGAACTCCAAGAGATGCAACAGCGCATTCAGGTTATGCAACAGGCTGCTGGTCAGAGCCTGCAACAGATGGAGGCAAAACTTCTTCAGCCTATCATGGATAAAATACAGACAGCTATCGACGAGGTGGGTAAGGAACAGGGATTTATCTACATCTACAACCTCTCTTCTCAAGTAATCCTCTATCACTCTGAGCAGAGCGTCGATGCAGAGCCACTGATACTGGCAAAACTCGCAACAATGAAGTGAAAATAATATGAAGCTTCTTCGTCTATCCATATTCTTCATTATATCGCTTGTCGCAATGACCAACGCCATTGCGCAGGAGTATCGTTTCGCACATCTGGATTTCCAAAGGCTTCTCAACGATTACCCTGGCAAACTGGAGGCAGAAGAACGTCTTGCTGATGAGACTCAGAAACTGAAAGACCAGCTCTCCGTCATGAATGCAGAACTCGAACAGAAGTACCGTGACTACGTCTCTAAACGCGATTCTCTCCCAGATTTGGTTCGAAATACCATCGAGAAGGATATTCAAGATACTCAACAACGCATCGATCAATTCCGTGAAATGGCTATGCAAAGCATAACTCAAAAGGAACAACGACTGCTACAACCTGTCATTAAGAAGATTATGAATGCTATAGAACAAGTACGCAAGGAACACGACTTTATCTATATCTTTGATACCAGTTCGAAAGTCATACTCTCCGTGTCAGACCTTAGCTACGATGCTGAACCTTTAGTTAGGACCAAATTAGGAATGGATTAACGAAGTAGATTATTACTAACCTATAAGGGTGTGTTAGAATGCTGATTTTAACACACCCTTGCTCTTTCTTGTAGCATTATACCAAATCGACATACCTGATTAATCAATAAACCGAATATCCCATAGAGCGTTGCGATGTATATTTGCACAAATCTGAATACAGTTTCACCACCATGAAAAGGTTTTCTCTTATACTTACGCTTTTTTTTGTTCTACTGTCTGCCGCCTCAGCTCAAATAGATGTCAAGAGGGCAGGAGGATGGTTAGAATCAGCATTCATAGAGTGGGATCTCTACCCCGATGCTGATATGTACAATGTTTACTATAAGTTGTCATCTTCTTCAGAATGGACTAAGATTGACCGTGAACTCATCAGGAACTACGGTTACTACGGGCGTGCAGATGTTGTGGGTATCTCAACAGGCTCGTACGACCTAAAAGTTGTCGCAACGCAGGATGAAAGCGAGATTGTTGGCTCCGCCACAGTACGTTCTGGCATCATCGTTGAAGCTCATGACCGAGCTGGATTTGCCTTTATGAATGACAAGATTCCTGGCGCATATAAGGCTGACGGCACTCTAAAGGAGAACGCTAAGGTTATATATGTCGACAATTCAACCTTCAGCTCGTATCAGTGGGTAATTAATAAGGACAACAAGGGAGGAACAATATCTCTCGACGGAATCCAAAGTATAGTTAACAACGATGGCGTCTGGAAATACATGCAATACAATAATAATGTACCTGTATGCATACGTGTCATTGGAGAGATAAACCTGACGGGATTTCCAAAGGACAAATGGGAGTCTTCAGCTGAGGGACTTCAGATTAAGGGAAATTCTAAAACCCAGGAGATGAATCTCACCATTGAGGGCATCGGTGAAGATGCTGCTTTCAATGGTTTCGGAATCTTGGCACGCACCACCTGCTCCGTTGAATTAAGAAATATTGCTGTGCTTAACGATGCTGACGATAATATATCTCTCGATACCGACAACTCATATACGTGGGTACATAATGTTGATTTGTTTTATGGCAATGCAGGCAGCGACTCTGATCAGGCTAAGGGAGACGGATCTTTGGATGTCAAGGGCAACTCACAATACCAGACTTACAGCTACAATCATTTCTGGGATTCAGGCAAGTCATCGCTCTGCGGAATGACAAGCGAGTCTGGGCCAAATTATATTACATACCATCATAACTGGTTTGACCACTCCGACTCGCGTCACCCTCGCGTTCGCACTATGACTGTTCATGTCTATAACAACTACTACGATGGTATCGCAAAATACGGCATAGGAGCCACCACTGGCAGTAATGTATTCGTTGAAGCCAACTATTTCCGCAACACAAACCGTCCTATGATGTCATCAAAGCAAGGTACAGATGCAACTGGCGATGGCACATTCACAGGCGAAGACGGTGGCATGATAAAATCGTTCGGCAACTTATTTGCATCTTGCGGCAAGAACTTCAGCTACATCACAGCTAACGAAGTAGCTGGAAGTGCAGCAACAGCCGTCAGTGCAACCAGCTTCGACGCTTATGAAGCATCCACCCGCAACGAAGAGGTCCCTTCTTCATTCGTAACCCGTGCTGGCGGAACGTCATACAGCAACTTCGATACCAACGCTGATGTTATGCATCAATACACAGCCGACAGGGCTGTCGACGTTCCTGCAAAAGTCAAGAGCCTCGCCGGTCGTATGAACGGAGGCGACTTAGTATATGTCTTTAACAACGATGTCGACGACGCCTCTTATAGTGTAAATACAGCTCTTAAGTCTTTGCTAACCAACTATAAGACCTCGTTGGTTTCAATTGCCTCTTTTAGCAACACAACTGAAGAGCCAACAACATACACAGCGACATTCCTCGATAAGGATGGCGGCGTATTTGCAACTATCGGCTATCTCACAAAACTCGTTTATCCCGAGACTACCCCAGCGGCTGAAGAGGGATACACCTTCATAGGCTGGAGTGTTGCTCGCGGCACTGTGATGACGGAAAATATGGAGATTCATCCTCAATTCTCCGATGGCAATAATTCTTCTGAGGAAGACAATGGCAGTACCATTCAGACTGTTAATCACTGGGACTTCACCTCGTGGAGCAGTGCAACAATAAACGCTGTCAAGGCACTCAATACGACTGGGGTAACATGGGTTGACAAAGGCGATAATACTGACCGTTATCAGAATAGTGCAGCGATAGAGCGTGGTGCAATTGGTGTAACAGAAGCCGAAGGTCTTCTATTCACTTCTGCATCAAAAGGTATCACTATGAGCGTTGGTTCTAAGGGAAATTACATTCAGACAAATGCTGTGTTATATATTCCAGTTACTGCTGGAGAGAAGATTGAAGTATCATTCGCCAATACTGGATCAAGCAACCCTGAGCGTTTCCTCATTCTTAACGGAACAACATCTGTCGGTTCTCATAAGGGCTCAGGAAAGGCAAGTGCGATAATCGATGTAACATCTGAGATGATTAGCGATGGCTACATCACACTGCAAGGGTGGTCTGTAGCAACCCCCACAAACCCCACTTCTCCTGGCGAAAAGGCTGCATTCAATTATTTCTATATCAAGTCGACCTCAGAAGTCGGCAGTCTTGAGACCCCTACTTTCAAATTCGATGAGAACAACTGCGAGATTGACAAAGCATTAGAGTCGACATGGGTATATCCTGAACTAACAAATAGTTCGGACAATAAAAACGTCACCTACAGTAGTTCTAATGAGGCCGTAGCAACAATCGATACTGATGGCAATATCACTCCTATAGGCATTGGTTCTACCACAATTACTGCCTCTGTTGCGAAGAGCGAAACGTATCGCGCAGCCTCCGCCTCATACACCCTCGTTGTGACAGATTCTTCAAAACCATCTTTCACCGTGACATTCGCTGTTGATGGAAGCAACTACCGTGTTGCTGAGAAGCAGTATACCATAATCTATCCAGCAGAGAATCCAAGCAAGGATAATTACGTCTTCACAGGCTGGGACGTTGCTGAAGGTACAGAACTTTCGAGCAACATGACTGTCAATGCTCAGTTTGAGGCCGTCAAGACCTATACTGTGACATTTAAGAATGCTGATGGTACGGATTTCAAGGTCATGACCGAGCAAACAAGTGTCGTATACCCAACAGAGAAGCCATCAAAGAGCGGTTTCACCTTCAAGGGCTGGAGCATAGCTGAGGGCACAATATTGAGCGATAATATAAGTGTAGAGCCTACTTTTGAAGAGAAGACAGAAGCAAGCAAGCCCGAGGATATCTATGATGATGTTCTGTACGCCACTGCAAAGAATACATTCTACACATCTAATGGGTTCTTCACATTGGAAAGTACTACAACATCCGACATATCGTCCAAACCTGTCACTTGCGACAACATAAAATACACGACAAGCATTAAGCTTGAGAGTTCTACAAAAATATCATTCACTCCAAAGAGTGCTTCTAAGGTCGTTATCATCCTATCTGGTGCTACTTCCATTAAGTATGACGGCACTGCAACAGCCGTTGCAACAGCAGATGAGAATAACCCAGGTCTCTATAAGTTAGTACTCGATGCCAATGCTGCAAATCATACAATACAGAAAAGTACCACCAATACCATCATCTGTATGTATATAGTTACCGATTCGACTACTACCGACATGGAATCCGTTAATGCAGTCAACGAAGTCGCAAGTGTCGAATACTACTCACTAACAGGAGTACGCTCATCCAAGCTGGTTAAGGGCATTAACATTGTCCGGACTACCTACACCGATGGCACTATTACTGTAACTAAGATTCTGAAATAGAAGATTGGTCATATAGTTTTTGATTAACAGGAGAGCGCACCCTTTGAAAGTGCGCTCTCTTATTTTCTACCCTAAACAGATAAGCGACAAGGATACTTACACCGCAAAGTGTTACAATTTGTTTATTAAAGGGGGGATATTTAACAATTCTTAAAAAGTGAGAATTTGTGAATAGACATATACAATACCTTTGCTTTAAGATATTTACGAACAACAATAATTCAAATATTTCTCACATGAAAAAATACTTTATTCAACTTATGTTGATGGTCATTGCACTGGTCTCCTCAGCAGGAGCCTATGCTCTGACAGCATCAACAACCCTCACTCTTAAGTTCTCGGGGGCACAAACGTACATTAATCCATTAGTTGTCACTGACGATAATGGGACTCATACCCTTGCGATTAATAGTGAAGCATTCACAACAATTGAAGGCTCTGTCAGCGAATGGGACGATGATGAGGAGGGAGAATGGAAGTTCACTATCGATGCAAACAATGGCGGAAAATTTGCCTATAATAGCCAGCCAAGCGCACAGGTAAATGCTGGTACTCAGATTTCATTCTCTGTTGAAGGTGATGCTTCTATCTCGATTAAAGACACCTACCAAAATGGAACAACGACGATTGAGCTTTTTGCTGGCGGAGTTGTGGTCGATTCAAAGGATATGACAGCTAACGGAGTATATGAGCTTTCTTATAAAGCCCCTATAGTTGCTTTATGGGACTTCCAGCATGGTGTACCTACTGGTATCTCTGATACAAATATCCAAGGCAAAACAGATTATGTTGCCTCAACTCTTGCTGGCTTCAACCTGTCAGTAGATGCAACATCGGGAAAATTAGCTGGTCGTGAGTCGGATGCTCAGTTCAATCAAAGCACTATTATCAAGGTTCCTGTCTACACTACGGAAGATATTGTAGAGGTTGTATCTTATCCCAACTATCACTACTACACTGTCGGTGGCTCTGCAGCTGATGCTGATCTTGTCACATACACAGCTACAAGTGATGACGTTAAACAAGGATATGCTGAGATAGTTGCTACCGCCACTTCATATCTCTATTCTATCAGCGCCCAATACTCTCCTGCTGACTTCACAACCATTAAGGTTGAGTTTACATCTGGCAATAACTACTTTGACAAAATTGAATTGTCTGAGGGAGGTATTGACCATAAGTTCATCTTCACTGACAATTCATTATATAGTACAAGTCCTATTCAAGGCACGACTCAATCATGGCCTTCAGCTACTGAGGGCGACACATACACTGCTACGGCAGATGCTACAAACGGCAAATTCCGTTTCAGCGACGCAGACAATGGAGCTCAGATTAATGCTGGCTCCGCTATGATATTCGAGAATGTTAGGGGTAATGCTACTGTAAAAGTATCTCTTCACTATCTTGGTGGTGCTGGCTCTTTGACATTCTTCGTCAACGATGTCGCTGTTGAGACTGTTGCATGCGAAGCTATAGGCGTCTATGAATTCAACCATAAATTGAAAGAAGTTGAGGTCTATACCCCATCTACATGGGATGGCAAACTGGAGGTTTGGGACTTCGGTCAGGCCGTTATTGAAGGTGCACACAACATGTTGACCGCTGATGTTATCAATGCATGGTACAAGCAGGAGGATGGTACATACATCTCAGCTGATGGAGCGAAATCATTCGCAGATGACGCTGCATTGAACGCTGGCGTGGCTGATGCCAAGAACTGGACATTGCCATCATTTGAAAGTGGCGACTTGTCGTACTTCAATAACAATGCCACAAACCACCGTTTGCGTACAACAAAGGAAAACGTAATCCGTTACGACAATAGCTCATACACTGTTAATGGAGAGGTAATGGAGGGTTACATTTATTCCAACTCAGGCTCACAACCAAATGTAAAACTGTACCTTGACAACTGTAAGCAAGGCGACCGCATTGACTATATTCTTGGAAACAACGGCAACAATAGCAATGTTGAATTTTCAAATGGTTCAGAGGTGATTGCCACATGTACCGTAGTAAAGAAGGGTGAGCTTCATACATTCTACGTTCCAGCTGACGGCAAATATAGCATCTGCAGCACAAACGAAAAACTGACTGTCGCTCGCGTCACTCGTACACATGCAGGAAACTCAAGAATCTCTGGGAAAGTAACACCACTGGCATCTGACGGCACAAATATGCCTGAAAGTTCTGTCGCTACCGTTTTCGAAGATTGCAAACTCGTATTCTCCAACAAAGAGATTGGATTCTCTAAGGAGGTTGAGATTGCTGCAGACGGAACATATGAGGCCTTGAATATTCCATCGGGCGTGACATACTCGGTGACATCATCTAATAGCAACTATATCACTGTTGAAGGCACATCCGTTGAAGTTCCTTTGATGCAAGATGGCAATGTCGACGTAGTTCTGACTGATAAGAACGTATCGCTTCAAGCCATTTCAAAAGTTAGCATCACGGGTACCATTGTTGGCCTGCCTGACCCCTCTAAACTTACCATCGTGGTATCTTCTTCAGAGATCTTTGTTCCTGAGTTTGCAATCACTGGTTCTGACTATTCTGTAGAGCTCCAGAAGGACACTGAGTACACGCTCGCCGCAGAGGGTGTAAACGACTACGAGCTCAAGACGACTTCTTTTGCCTATTCCGAGAATACAGATGACGTAACCATTACGTTCGAGAAGAAGCCTGTTTACGACATTACAATCAATCCGACGGTTGCTACTACCGACGACCTGGAGACTGCCACATTCACATTCACTCGTCTCGACGACAAGTATGTTTACACATTCACTGGCACATCTGGAATCCAGCTACGTGATGGCTCATACAGTGTTAAGGTAACCAATACTGGAGCTTTCGCACAGCTTCTGACATCGAACCTCGTTGTAAACGGAGCTGCCACAACGAAGACTATCGACTTCGAGACAGGATGCACTGAGTGGGTATTCTCAAGCCCTGACTTTACAAATCCTCTCTCTTATAAAGGTCTCACTACAACAAACGGTCAGATAAACAAGATTTATCTCTTGGCAGGTTCCGGTACGATTTCAATCCCTGCAAAGAAAGGCGACCTCATCACAATCAAGGGCTGCTACCAGATGAAATTCCAGTTTGAGAGTGAAGAAATTATTGATACCAAATCGGGCTCAACAGGCACAATTGAATCTTACACCTACATATACAACGGAGAGGCTTCAACGGCTACAATAAACGTAAGTGGTACTACATACTTCACTTCAATCTCAGCAGTCACACCAGAATCTTATGTTGCAACAATATACGTGGGTGCAACACGCGAATACACGACAGTAACAGAGGCTATGGCAGCAATACGTAAGATGAACCGTCCTACTGGAGAGAGCGGTCGTGTTACAATCATGATTGACCCAGGCAACTACGAGGAGATGCCAGTCATCGATGCTGACTATATAACACTTAAGAACGCTGCTTCTGACCCATCTATCGCACTGAACAACAAGGGAGTTGACATCGATGAGAATGCAGTACGTATCACATCATACTACGGCGAGGGATACAGCTACTTCAGCTGCGGTGCCGACAATAAGTGGAATGAGAGAGTTCTCGCTGTCAGCAAGGAAAATGGCATCAACACATACGCTTGCGAGGGTGGTTCAACCAACGAAAGCTATTGGAACGCTACCGTAGTAGTGAAGGGCTCGAATTTCATTGCTGAAGATATCATATTCGAGAACTCATTCAACCAGTACATCTCTGCTAAAGAGGCTGACGACGTATTAATCAACGAGAAGGGCGATAATCCTTCTGCCACAAAGGTTGAGAACGGACTCATTCGTCCTAAGACTCTCTATTCTACAGAGGTTCAGGATAAGAAGTATGTAGAGCGTGCAGCAGCCATTGCTATCATTGGCGACCGTGCAGTCCTCAACCATTGCGCCGTTGTCGGACGTCAGGACTCATTCTATGGCCACGTGAAGGTGCGTGTAGCCTGCTATAAGTGCGAACTCTATGGCGCTACTGACTACATCTTCGGCTCTCAGGATATGATTGTATACGACTCAAAACTCGTAATGAACACATCTGACGACAAGAACGACCAGGCTTACCTGATAGCCCTTAAGGCTCCTTCATATAAGGGCTCTTTGTTCATGAATTGTACAGTAACATCTACAACTCCAGGTATTAATACTGCAAGTAAATACAAATCTAAACCTGGTAACTTCGGTCGTCCATGGGAAACAACAGAGAATGCCACTTTCGCTAATACCACAATCGAAACATCAAACCATCCCGATTACGAAGGTGCATCACTTATCCTAAAGAACGCTTGGAACTCTTCGCTCTCAGGTCAGTCTGAATTCAGCTATGAATACGGCAATAACTATAATGGTGCAGTGCGTTGTGAAGGTGGCAACTATAATTCAAAATTCCTTACAGATGCAGAGGCTGCTAATATAACACTCTTTACGTACACTAAGGGCACTGACAACTGGGATCCATTCAGAGATATGTTTGAAATCAACTCCGACCTCACAGCTCTCGATAATGCTATCGAGATTGTCACAGGAATCGAGAGTCTTGCTGCCGACAAGGAGGTAGCAGGTGTTGAGTACTACTCTGTCGGAGGACAGAAGATTCAAACTCCAAAACGCGGTATCTCCATCAAAGTAACCCGTTACAATGATGGTTCATACACAACGTCAAAAGTTTTAGTAAAGTAAACATATAACTTTGAATAGGTGGTAACCACCGACAGCCGGCAAGAGGTTATTCTCTTGCCGGTTTTTGTTTTTTGGTAATAAGAAAATGTTAATTCCGTGTTAAACATACATTTCCATTATCATTATGCGGTTTCAAGTATCTAATTTTGTGCTGTCGTTCGAGAAATAGCCTAACAATATTAATATGGATATAATTAGCGGATACGTGGAGTCAGTAACAGGACTTAGCTGGTTTTTCGTTGCCTTGACTACGTTCATTTTCATACTCTCCGCCATATATGGTGTCGGATACATCCGTCACTACAAGACAACAAGTCGCGAGATGGTACTTCATTGGTCGATGTTCTTCGTCTGCTATCTTGGCATGATGATGCTCTACTCGACTCACTCACTTCTATGGTTTCTTGTTGGTTGGGAACTGATGGCTCTCGGTTCTTTCGCTTGTGTCATCTTCGAAGCTGAGAAACCTGTAGTATTAAAGGCAGGCATGAACTACTTTGTTCAGAGCCATGTCGGGGTCTTACTACTCACCATCGCTTTTATGTGGGTATATGCGACTACCGACCATATGGAGATTGACATCATCCCGCTGTTCATATCAAGGCTATCAGAGGGACAACAGGTCACATGGATGATGCTTCTCGTTGCTGGCTTTGGCTTCAAGGCGGGCTTGATTCCTTTCCACTCTTGGTTGCCTCATGCCCATCCCGCAGCTCCAAGTCATATCTCTGGAGCTATGTCGGGCGTCATTGTCAAAGCTGGTGTATATGGTGTGATTCGTTTCGGGTGCTATATTTCTGAGGGTCACACGACAATAGGCAGCATCATCTTGATACTGGCTATCCTATCTGCTCTTTATGGCATTCTGAATGCTGCTGACGGACGCGACTTCAAGCGCATCCTTGCCTACTGCACCATTGAGAATGTCGGAATAATTTTTGCTGGTATAGGAATAGCATTCATTGCTATGGGTCATCGAATGACATCCCTTGCATACATTGGTTTTATGGCTGCATTGCTACATACCCTGAACCACGCAATCTTCAAGACATCGCTCTTCTTCACTGCTGGCAATGTTTATGTTGCAACGCACACACGCGATATTGACCGCCTTGGTGGTTTAATAAGATACATGCCCAAGACTGCATTTCTTTTCCTCATATCAGCAATCGGTATAGGAGGATTACCTCCTTTCGGTGGTTTCATATCCGAGATTATGCTATATAGTAGCTTTCTGCAGGGAATGAGGATTGACTACCTTCCAATAAGTGTCATGATGGCTCTCAGCGGTGCAGCTCTTGCTATTGTCGGAGGTGCCTCAATGCTATGCTTCACAAAATGCTTTGGTGTGATGTTCCTTGGGACGCAGCGGGATGAAACAGCAAAACCTCACCTCATAGCTGATGAGACTGGAGAAGAGAGTAATATGCTACTACCGACATGGGTTCTGCTCCCTGTCATGGTGTTTATAGTAATATGTCCTGGTCTGATATGCAACTTCCTCGAGTCATGCATAACACAACTATTCCCATATATGCCTATTGATGCAACAGCGGCAATAGGCATCAGCGACATGATTGAGACACTGCGTAACATATCCATTGCCTCACTAATTCTTGTTGGCATAATAGGGCTATTACTCATTTGGCGACACTTCACGATAAAACGCCGTCCATTTGCAACAGGAGCTACATGGGGATGTGGTTATCTTAAGTCAATCAAGGGAATACAATACACTGGACAATCATTTTCAGGATCGCTCAGCGCATTGGTTCGTTTTGTTCTCCCTAAAACGTCTCAATACGAACAGCTACAACCTGAAGAGATTTTTCCAACACGTCGCTCTTTACTGACCATATCACACGATGCTATTGAGAAGTCAGCAGTCGCCCCCCTGTCAAATAGTGTTGTAAACTTCCTCAAGAAGTTCCAATGGCTTATGAATGGTCAGTTACAACGATATATAGTATATGGACTGATAACAATCCTGATGCTTGTCATAGCAGCAATAATCTGATTTAACTTAAAGGAAACAGCATGTCCTTCATTTTAATATTATTAGCAAGTTTTTTCTTCACTGGCATTGTAATACGCGTGAAGAGTATCGCACAAGGGCGCAAGGGACCTTCCTTATGGCAGCCTATGTATGACATCTGGAAATTACTACACAAGGGCTCTGTCTACAGTAATGTCAGTAGCTGGATATTCAAAGTGGCCCCTACAATCTACTTCGCAACAGTCATAGTTGCGATGCTCGTAGTTCCTGTTGGTCTGTTCGGTAGCGTCATTGGATTCTCGGGTGATTTCATATTCTTTGCTTATGCACTTGCATTAGGCAAATTCTTCACTATCATCGGAGCACTTGATACAGCCTCATCATTCGAGGGAATGGGTTCAGCCCGCGAGGCTCTCTTCTCCATGCTCGTCGAACCAGCATTCTTCATTCTCATCGGCTCTCTTGGACTGCTGACAGGGTATACTTCTTTCTCTGATATCTTTGCTGCATTTCACATAACAGGAGAAGTTTCATATGCCTATGCTGCTATTGCAGCCTTTGTTCTTCTTATGATTTGCATGATTGAGAACTCCCGTATGCCTGTAGATGACCCTAAGACTCATCTCGAGCTGACTATGATTCACGAAGTAATGGTTCTTGATAATTCTGGTGTTGACATGGGACTTATTCATCAGGCTACCAATATGAAATTTGCGTTGTACACGACTCTTATTGCAGGATTGTTCATCGGAAATGTCGAGACATGGTGGATGCAGACCATACTTTTCTTTGGCATCCAAGTCATATCTGCTATGTGCGTAGGACTTATTGAGTCATTCATGGCTCGCTACCGAATGATACACAATGCCCAATTCATACTGGTTCTCAGTTCATTGGCCCTATTAATCTTCTTCGGCATAAAATAAAGAGAATATGAATACAATACTACTCATAGTTTTTATGATAACTCTCCTGTACTTTTCAGTTGCAAACCGACTGATGTCGTACGTGAGTATTCTGGTATTACAAGGTCTCCTCGTATGTGGTGTCTCTCTTCTATCACTAAATGATATGAACTTAGTGAATTTGGGCATCATACTCCTCGAGACGCTTATTGTCAAGGCTATTCTGATGCCATATTTCATTCGTCGTGTCATTCTCCAGAATAACATCACACGCGAGGCTGAGCCAAGCGTCCCTAATAGTATTTCACTTGCTATCACTTCTGCCATTATAGTATTGACATACATTGCGACGTACTATGTTCCTCTCAACGAACGTATCAACCTACTATACTTCGTTACTGCATTGTCGGCAATACTGAGTGGTCTCTATTTTATTGCAACACGACGGAAGGTCATTACTCACGTCATCTGCTATGTAATTATTGAAAATGGTGCTTTCATCCTCTCAATGGCTGTTGGAGGCGAGATGCCAGCTATGGTCAACCTTGGTGTACTATTGGATGTACTTGTAAGCGTATTTCTACTTGTAATCTTCATAAATAAGGTTGGTGATGTCACTGAAGATGGTGATGTAGGTGGCCTGACAACATTAAAAGACTGAAGCAAACGATTATTGGAATAAAAATGATACTGATATATCTGATATGTGCTATAGCCCTCGGCGCGACGCAATTTGTCATTCGTAACCGCCAGATGACTCACATTGTTGCAATGGGAACAATCTTGCTGCAGTGGGTGCTGACCATATATGCTACTCTTCATAGAGACGAGACCGACCTCTTCTTCTTCAAATATGATGGATTAGGAATCCTTATGTTATGGGCATTAGCAATAATAAGCTCAGTCACCATGCTACACTCGACCCGTTACATACCGACACCCATCCAATATGACCTAAACCGAATGACGTCGCAGTATTACGGCGCTATGCAGATTCTGATGATGGCGCTATCGGCGGCTTACCTCTCTTCTCACATCGCAATGACATGGATTTTCATTGAGGTGACCACCCTTTCGGCTTCAGCTCTCATATTCTACCGACGCGATAAAGGCTCAGTCGAAGCCACTTGGAAATACGTCTTTGCATGCTCAATAAGCCTGGTCCTTGTCTACGTAGGCATTCTCCTTATCACCATAGCAATGCAGCAGAATGCAGAGGAGGGTCTGAGTTTTGCTACTCTTGAGAAATATGCATCTACTATGGATGAATTCTGGCTTAAGATGTCAATGATATTCATTCTCGTTGGCTACTCTGCTAAGATGTCGCTCTTTCCTATGTTTACCGCTGGTATTGATGCTAAGGACAAAGCTCCCACACCAGCCGCTGGTCTCTTGTCGAGCGTACTTATGAATGCCGGATTTGTAGCTTTTTATCGCTTCTACAAGGTTATGCAACTCTCCGCTGCTTGTATATGGGCTCGTTATGTTGTGCTCGGGATTGCTATCGTCAGCCTATTCGTCGCTGCTGTCTACCTTATTCGCGTTCATAATGTGAAACGACTATTTGCCTATTCCAGTGTTGAACATATGGCGGTTGCAATGCTTGGTCTTGCAGCTGGCGGCATAGGTACAATCTATTGTATTCTGCATGTCATCATCCACTCTTTCGTAAAATCATCAATATTCCTTCACATAGCGCATATATATCGCGTGTATGGGACTAAACAGCTTAGCAACATCGGACGCTATATACGTTATACAGGAGTCGGTACAACAATTGTTTTCCTCGCTACGATATCTATCACAGCAATGCCTCCGTCAGGACTCTTCTTTACAGAGTTGATGATCTTCAAATCGATGATTGATATGCACTGGTGGATATGTCTTGCCGTTGTTTTGATTCTGCTGACTGTCATCGTCTGGGCTATCAGTCGCGATATGTTCTCTTTTCTGTTTCAGAAACCTGAGGAACCTATCGAGATCGAACCCAAATCGGTTAATATGCCATACGGCGAGATGATAGGACAGCTTCTCCTTCTCTTCATTGCTATATGGCTCGGTATATATACTCCAAGTTTTGTGTCTGACCTGATTCTCTAAAAAGCTAAACATCATGAAAGTTACCAATAATCAAGTAATCCGTTTAGCAGACATTGAGTTTTTGTCGTACGACAACTTCTTCTCTAATGTCAATGAAGCTTTAAATCATGATGAGGCTCATTGCGTGCATTACTTTGCAAAACCTAATCCCGACAGAGATGGGGAGTTCTCTCTATTCTGTCTTATTGCCAATGATGCGCATCATGATATCGACCTGCTTGCATCGGTCATAAATAAAAGGGATGAGTTGCAAAGTCTGACTGCTCAACATCTATGCCTCCACCCTTTTGAACGCGAGATGCACGAACTATACGACATATGTTTCGTAGGTCACCCCTGGTTGAAACCTCTGCGCTATTCGCACGACCGTAAGGCAGGAGGTGATATCTACGATTATCCTTTCTATGAAATAGATAGCGAAGAGCTTCATCGCGTTGGTGTAGGTCCGATTCACGCTGGTATCATAGAGCCAGGCCACTTCCGTTTTATCTGTGAGGGCGAAAAAATCCTCCACCTTGAGATTCAGCTTGGATGGCAACATAGAGGCATTGAGAACCTCTTCGTTGAGAAGAAAAAGCTACTGCAGAGAGCGACACTCTCGGAGAACATCGCAGGCGACACAGTCGTGGGGCATGCAACAGCTTTTGCTCATATCGCAGAGAGTCTGGCAGGATGGAACACCCCTGAGTGGTTGGAGATAGAACGCGCAATAGCTCTTGAACAAGAGCGTATCGCCGTTCATACAGGTGATCTGAGCGGTATATGTACAGATGTTGCATACCAACTTGGCAACGCCGTATTCGGTCGCCTCAGAACTCCAATGATTAACTATATGCAGAAATGGTGCGGAAGCCGTTTTGCCAAGAGCCTCATCAGGCCATTCAAAACAAATTTCATATTCACCGAGCAACTGGCTGAAGAATGGCAAAATACGATTGATAAGTACAAGCCTGATTTTGTTGAGATGGCTGAACAGATGTTCGACCTTCCCAGTGTACTCTCACGTATCGAACGCACTGGTATCGTAACAAAAGAAAACGCATTGAACATAGGGCTCGTCGGAATGCCTGCCAAGTCAAGTGGATTGCTCCGCGACACACGAAAATCACATCCATGGGGCGCATACAAAGATGTTGATTTTCAGCCCATAGTCAAGACAAGTGGAGATGTTTATGCCCGTGCCCGCATGCGCTATGAAGAGGTTTTGGCTTCGATAGAGCTAATACAGAGACTTATTGCACAACGTAAGGAAACAGTCATGACAGATATCTCAGATGCTCCAAGAACCTGGTCAGCACAACCTGAATCGTTGGCAATATCACTGACTGAGGGGTGGCGCGGTGAGATTTGTCATGTAGCTATTACCGATAAAGAGGGAGAATTGGCTCTCTACAAGATTAAGGACCCGTCAATGCACAATTGGCTGGGACTTGCTCTTGCTGTCAGAGGTAATGGAATCAGCGACTTCCCTATATGTAATAAAAGTTTCGACCTCTCATACTGCGGTCACGACCTTTAACAAATAAAAATTGGTTCTATGTTTGAATCTCTCAAAATATGGTTGCATCAGGGAAAGCAGTATATCCCAGATGTTGAGACAACTGAAGTGCCAGGAATTTTCCGCGGACGCCCTGTAATAAAGGCAGGAGTCAGCGTCGACGAGAAGGCTCTTCAGGAGTTATGTCCTATGAATGCCATTGACGTCAATCCATTGTCTATCGACCTTGGCAAATGCTCATTCTGTGGCGAATGCGCTTTCGCTTACCCCGAAAAGATCTCATTCACTAAAGACTTCAAGATGGGTCATAACATACGAGAACGACTTATCATTAAAGAGGGTGAAGACCAACCGATACGCATCGATGCCGATGCTGTACGCAAAGAGATACGAAGGTTATTTGGTCGCTCTCTGAAACTTCGACAAGTATCAGCTGGCGGTGATGGCTCATGCGAGATGGAACTGAACGCTACAGGAAATGTCAACTTCGACGTGGGTCGTTTCGGCATCGACTTTGTCGCATCTCCCCGCCATGCTGATGGTATCGTTCTGACAGGTCCTGTCTCTGAGAATATGGCCGACTCGTTTCTCGATGCATACGATGCTGTTCCCGACCCAAAGGTCCTGATTCTTGCTGGTACGGATGCTATTAGTGGCGGACTCTTTGCTGGCTCCCCCGCTGTGAGACGTTCCGTTCTTGACGATATAAAGGTCGATTTATATCTGCCTGGCAACCCTGTTCATCCATTGACATTCGTGAATGGCGTACTTGGTTTATTGGGACGTATGAAGAGCTGACTACAACTCATAGATATTCATTCAAAATGCGTGAACTACGTATTTTCATTCACATCTTGTTAAAAAATCAGCTATTTCGCACATCATATTGAATAAATATCTATATTTGCGACGATTTCAAAATGAATAGCATCAACAACATAGCCGTGGGCTTGCGCCTTCTACTCGTGCTTATTATTCTTGTCGTGCAAGCGTAATGAGTGAGACGGTGTGTTGCAATCGTAAGATATAAAACTGAGCCTTCTCACTCCTGGAGTGATGAAGGCTCTATTTATTAAACGAGATAACAAAAAGAGACATAATATGAAGCATCAACTACGTAGCGCCACCACAACTGAGGGACGCAGAATGGCGGGAGCCAGAGCTCTATGGGCTGCCAATGGCATGAAACGGGAGCAACTGGGTAAACCTATAATTGCTATTGTGAATTCATTTACACAATTTGTTCCGGGACACACCCATCTTCATGAGATTGGTCAGGTGGTGAAAAGCGAGATTGAGAAGCGTGGATGCTTCGCTGCTGAGTTCAACACAATAGCAATCGATGATGGCATAGCCATGGGGCACGATGGTATGCTCTACTCTCTGCCTTCACGCGATATCATTGCCGACTCCGTTGAATACATGGTCAATGCGCACAAGGCTGATGCAATGGTGTGTATATCAAACTGCGACAAGATTACTCCGGGAATGCTGATAGCTGCTATGCGCCTCAATATCCCAACGGTATTCGTCTCAGGTGGTCCTATGGAGGCAGGTGTTCTTGGCAACCAGAAACTCGACCTCATCGACGCAATGATTAAGTCTGCCGACAAGACTCTCTCCGACGACGAGGTGGCTCAGGTCGAAGCTCATGCATGCCCGACTTGCGGTTCTTGCTCTGGTATGTTCACAGCTAACTCGATGAACTCCTTGACGGAGGCTATAGGTCTGTCGCTCCCAGGCAACGGAACAATTGTTGCAACTCACGAGAACCGTCACCGTCTCTTCTGCGACGCAGCTAAACTCATTGTTGAGAACACATACAAGTACTATCGCGATGGCGACGAAAGCGTCCTGCCTAAGTCTATAGCCACGCGTGAGGCTTTCCTCAATGCTATGACTCTCGACATTGCAATGGGTGGCTCAACCAATACAGTTCTCCATCTCCTCGCTGTTGCATTCGAGGCTGGTGTTGACTTCAAGATGGCTGATATCGACATGCTGAGCCGTAAGGTTCCTTGCCTCTGTAAAGTGGCTCCTAACACTCAGAAATATCATATTCAGGATGTTAACCGTGCAGGTGGTATCCTCGGCATAATGAATGAACTGGCAAAGGGTAAACTTGTCAATACATCTCTTAAACGTGTTGACGGACTGTCTCTTAAGGAGGCTATAGAACGCTACGACATAACATCTTCAAGCATAACACCTATTGCGAAAAAGATATACACAAGTGCTCCAGGTGGAAAATTTTGCATACGTCTCGGCGCTCAGAACAACTACTACGAATCGCTCGACAGCGACCGCGAGAATGGTTGCATCCGTAGTCTCGAACATGCATATACAAAAGACGGAGGTCTCGCAGTTCTCTTTGGCAATATAGCTCTTGACGGCTGTGTCGTTAAGACAGCAGGCGTCGATGAGAGTATATGGCATTTTGAGGGTCCAGCTAAGGTTTTCGACTCTCAGGAGCTGGCTTGCGAGGGTATTCTCGGTGGCAAGGTTAAGAGTGGCGATGTCGTTGTGATAACCTTCGAAGGTCCTAAGGGTGGTCCTGGTATGCAAGAGATGCTCTACCCAACATCTTATATCAAATCAATGCACCTTGGTAAGGAGTGCGCTCTCATTACTGACGGTCGTTTCTCTGGTGGAACATCTGGTCTTTCGATTGGTCATATATCCCCAGAAGCAGCAGCTGGTGGTAATGTAGGTCTTATTAAAGATGGTGACATTATTGAGATAGATATTCCGACACGTAAGATAAGCGTACATCTCACAGATGCTGAACTTGAAGCACGTCGTGCTGAAGAGATGAAGAAGGGCAAGAAGGCCTTTACAGCTCCTACACGTGTTCGTGAGGTCTCTAAGAGCTTGAAAGCATACGCTTCCATGGTAAGTTCAGCCGACAAGGGAGCAGCACGTATCATTGAATAAAACGAGAAAAATGACTGGATCAGAAGCAATTATTAAATCCTTAATAGCTGAAAACGTAGATGTCCTCTTTGGATATCCTGGAGGCCAGATTATGCCCTTCTTCGATAAGTTGTATGACTATCAGAAGGAGTTACGACAGATTCTTGTCCGCCACGAACAAGGTGCCGTTCATGCGGCACAAGGATATGCTCGTGCATGCGGAAAGACTGGCGTTGTGGCTGTTACTTCAGGGCCTGGAGCAACAAACGTCATAACTGGTGTAGCCGATGCTATGGTCGACTCAACGCCGCTCGTAGTCATCACTGGTCAGGTATCAGCATCTCTTCTTGGAACAGATGCTTTCCAAGAAACAGACGTCTTAGGCATCACACTGCCTATTACAAAATGGAGCTACCAGATACGTCGTGCTGAAGATATAGCGTGGGCTGTCGCCAGAGCTTTCTACATAGCTCGCAGTGGTCGTCCAGGACCAGTAGTCCTTGATGTTACAAAAGATGCTCAGATAGGAATTCTTGAGGATTTCAAATACGAACCATGCTCATTCATCCGTAGCTATATACCCGTTCCGACACTCCAGAAAAGCAAGATTCAGGAGGCAGCTCAGATGCTCGCAGAGGCAAAAAAACCTCTTATCGTATATGGACAGGGTATAATTCTTTCACATGCAGAAGAGGAGCTTATGGCTCTCTGTAACAAGGGCGGCATCCCTGCAGCCTCAACTCTGCTCGGTCTGTCGGCTCTTCCCAACGACTTTGAGCACTACAAAGGTATGCTCGGTATGCATGGTAATATAGGTCCTAACATCAAGACCAATGAGGCTGACCTTATCCTCGCAGTCGGCATGCGTTTTGATGACCGCGTGACAGGAAAAGTCGACACCTATGCAAAACAAGCAAAGATTATCCATATCGACATAGATATTGCTGAGATCGGCAAGATTATACCTGTTGACCTTGGTATTCATGCCGACGCAAAACAGGCTCTTGGACTCCTTACCCTTTTGATTCCTGAAGGAAACCATTCAGAGTGGGAAGCTGAGTTCGATGCTTGTAATGCTGTTGAAAGAAAGAGGGTATCACTTCCTGAGATAGCTCCATCAGAGGGACCTATCAATATGGGAGAGGTTGTTGATATGGTAGCTGAGGTATCAAAACATTCAGCTATTGTCATCACCGATGTTGGTCAGAATCAGATGATGGCAGCACGCTACTCAAAGTTCAACCAGTCGCGAAGTATGATAACAAGCGGTGGTCTTGGCACAATGGGCTTTGGTCTGCCTGCAGCAATAGGAGCCAAGATAGCCCAACCAGACCGTCATGTTTGTTTCTTCGGCGGCGATGGTGGCGTGCAGATGACAATTCAGGAATTTGGCACAATCATGCAGGAACAGACAGGTGTCAAGGTAATTATCCTCAACAACAACTGGCTCGGCAACGTTCGTCAGTGGCAGGAGCTATTCTTTGGTTCGAGATACTCCCAGACACGCATGCTGAATCCTGACTATATGATGATTGCCGAGGCGTATGGTTTCGCTCACCGAAGAGTGACAGAGAGAGCTGAACTGCGGGAAGCTGTTGAAGATATGCTGAAAGATAACCGACCATACATCCTTGAAGCATGCATTGTTGAGGAGGGAATGGTATTCCCTATGATACCGCCAGGTAAGGGAGTAACGGATATTATGTTGAACGCTAATGAATGGTACACAGATGGAAGAAAATAATAATACATTATTCACGGTCACAGTATATAGTGAGAACCAGGTAGGTCTGCTCAATCAGATATCTATTATTTTCACCCGTCGAAATCTGAACATCTGGAGTCTCACCGTATCTTCAACAGTTCTTGAAGGCGTCCATAAGTTTACAATAGCTTGCAGGACAAGTCGTCGTCAGATTGAAGCTGTGGTAAAACAGATTGAAAAGCGTATTGACGTCATCAAGGCTTTTTACTATACAGATGACGAAATCATATATCAGGAGGTTGCGCTCTACAAAGTACCAACAGATAAAATTCTCGACGATAACGATTTTGAGTCACTCCTGCATCGTAGTAATGCACAAATATTAGAGATAAATCGTACCTTTGCAGTCATTCAAAAGACAGGTCACTGCGATGAAACAAAACAATTGTACGAGGAGCTCTCTAAGTATGGCGTTCTACAGTTTGTTCGTTCTGGTCGCGTGGCAATAACGCGTTCCACAGTAGAGCAAGTATCAAGATTTCTTGAGGCTCAGGAGGAACGTCGCGAAGAGATTGAAAGAAAATAATAATCAAAAACCTAAGATAAAAAGAAAAAATGGCAAAGATGAATTTTGGCGGTGTCATTGAAGAGGTAATGACACGTGAGGAATTTCCATTGAACAAGGCACTTGACGTGCTCAAGGACGAGACAATAGCTGTTATCGGTTATGGAGTACAAGGTCCTGGTCAATCGCTCAACCTACGCGACAATGGCTTCAACGTAATCGTTGGACAGCGCGCTGGCAAGACTTATGACAAGGCTGTTGCTGACGGATGGGTACCAGGCAAGACTCTCTTCTCTATAGAGGAGGCAGCAGAGAAAGCATCTATCATTATGTGCTTGCTCTCTGACGCAGCTGTTATGTCGGTATGGCCTACACTCAAGAACTATCTCAAGCCAGGAAAGGCTCTCTACTTCTCTCATGGCTTCGCTATTACATGGAATGACCGCACAGGTTGCGTTCCTCCAAAAGACGTTGACGTCATCATGGTTGCTCCTAAGGGTTCGGGCACATCACTCCGCCGCATGTTCCTCGAGGGTCGTGGCTTGAACAGCTCATACGCTGTTTACCAAGACTATACAGGCAAAGCTCTCCAGCGTACTCTTGCTCTTGGCATCGGTATCGGTTCTGGTTATATGTTTGAGACAACATTCCAGCGTGAGGCTACATCAGACCTCACAGGTGAGCGTGGCTCTCTGATGGGCGCTATCCAAGGTCTTCTCCTTGCTCAGTACGAGGTTCTCCGCGAGAACGGTCACACTCCTTCTGAAGCTTTCAACGAGACTGTTGAGGAGCTTACTCAGTCACTCATGCCTCTCTTCGCTGAAAAGGGTATGGACTGGATGTATGCAAACTGTTCGACAACCGCTCAGCGTGGTGCTCTCG
>JABUTU010000012.1 GCA_021443545.1 Marinilabiliaceae bacterium
GAGGAATTTTAATTTGCAAGTGTTTTTGCTAAATAAAATTTACCCCCCCCCGCCAAGTGATTTATTATCAATATGTTATATGATTAATGTTTGTTATTTTATTTCGCTTAGTTGAGAGTATTCAATGCGTAGTGGTATAACGCATTCAGAATGCGTGTAGGAAATTTTTTAGAAAACTCTCTCCAACCCTCTTGGTGGTTTGAAAAGTTTTACGAAGAGCTCGGTGCTTTTAAATTTTTCTGTTAGATTGTGGTTTGTTTGGTTGTATGTGCTGGGTTCAGCCAGACCAAATGTTGTTGGAGAACACTATGTTGACAGAATATAAGGTTCCTTTTCAGAGATTTTGTTTTGCAACAATTGGTTGCCAAAGGTTTTGCCCCTTAGTATTGGAACAGAGAGAAGTCCGATGGTAAGTTAGACTTTATCATCCAAAAAGATTCTAAACTGATAGCAATAGAGGTAAAGGCAGAGGAAAATGTGAGGTCGCGCTCGCGCTTTCGCAATTCATAAAAGATTATCCAAAATATAAAGGCTTACGAATATCGGTGAGAGGTTTCCAAGACCAAGATTGGATTTTCAATACTTCTTTATATGCATTAAATAAATACTTGCATTAATTGTTTGCCTATATTAAGTGAGATAATCACCTATAATATAGGGCAAGACATAAGTTTTAACAACCAGTCTAACCCTCAATTTCAGCAATTCGTGCCATCCACTCTTCTGGGACAGAGACAGCCTTGGGAATGGCATTAGTGATAGTTACGGAGACCATAACTGAATCGCATACGGTGTGAATAGCACCACTTTGACGATTGCGTATCACCTGCATCATCTTGATACTCTTCTCTCCTATATGATAAATTGTTGTGCAGACTTCGACCTCATCCTCCAGCAATATGGGACGGAAGAAATCAGTATGATAGCTTACGACAAGCAACGTCACGGGAGCTGCATAGAAAGGTTTGTAATCCTCAACCTTGCTTACGTACTCAGCGCGACCCAGATCGAAGAAATTCTGTTGAGCAGCATTATTGGCATGAGCGAAAGAGTCGAGATCGCTAAACCTCTTCTGAATAGGCGTCACGACCTTAAATGCGTAATGCTCAATATCGATAGAATACTCCTTTATCATTCCCTTATAATCTTTAGAACCCCTGATTTTGACAAACGAATAATACTTGACGGTTTATGTTTCTGCATATCATCGCGTCGATACTCAGCCACGTAGTCGACAGCATTCAGAATATCTTGAGTTATCTCACCAAAGAAAGTAGCTGTTGGCTCACCGCTCACATTAGCTGATGTTGAGACGATTGGCTTCTGAAGCATTCGCACAAGAGAGGATGAATACTCCTCATTAGAGACTCTGACTGCAATGGTTCCCTCAGGTGGAATGATATTAGAAGCTACATTCTTAGCTCCATCCAGAATGAGCGTCAGAGGCTTATTCGAGAGTTCCATCATATCGTATGCTACATCAGGCACATTATTGACATAACGCTCAACACGAGCGACTGAATCGAAAAGCAAAATCATAGCTTTTGCCTCTGGTCTTCTCTTTATCTGATAAATCTTCTTTACAGCCTCAGCGTTAGTTGCGTCGCATCCTATGCCCCATACAGTATCTGTAGGATAAATAATTACTCCACCACGCCGCATTGTCTCGACGGCTTTTTTTAGATCCTCCTGTATTGTCATATCTAAATGATTAACCTCTTAATTTCTGTAATTTTTTGTGCATTCGTAGCATACGCGACTCCTCGATACGGCTAAGGAATCGTCTCAACAAATCGAAGTACAACGTGAAGTAGAAGAGTATGCACGAGAGCCAAAGAACGATAATATTGAAGAGAGGCGTAGGGACTGTCAATGTTGCAAATCGCTTATAGGGAGCATAGAACTGAGCACGTCCATAATGATTATCGGGGATATTGTAGATAGGCTGTTTCTTCCTAACCATCATATCTGGGTAGACCATAATCTGAGTGAAGTCGTGCTTACTTAGAAGCAGATTGTTAAGAGCTTCATTTGTATGTTTATGTTTAAAGTTGACAACAGCCTGAGTAGAACCATATTTCTCTATCAAACGATTAGAGATTGAGTCGCACTGACCATTCCACAAATCGAACGACTCGGAGTTTTTTTCCTTTAGAACCTGCAACTCCTGAGAAATCTTTTCGTGGCTGTCATTTCCATATTGTTCCGAGAAGAGTTGGCGCATAAAGGATGGCATTTTCTTGAGACGTGACGACTCCAATTTGCTCAATTCGGTGAATAGGAGAAGAGAGCGTTTGCGTAGTAGTCCAACATTGCCCTTTTCAAGCAAATCTTGACACTCATCGTTCAGCGACTGTAACTCGGGAATCCATGATGTCTTGGCATATGAAGCACCACTACGTTTTTGCTCTGCGTCATAGAAATAGGTCTCGTAATCGTTATTCATATACTGGAAAACAGCCAATGCCTCGTATGACCATCTGGATGCCATGATATCGCCCAGTATCGGGGTATACTCCCTGTTGGAGATATTAGGATGTAACCTGTCGAAGCTAACCATTGTACCACTGAAGAGAAGCTGAGGTACGAGGACGAGAGGTATGGAGATGTAGATTGTGACTGCCGACTTAAATCCGGAGCTTATATTCAAGCCGAATATGATTGCCCAGGCGAATGTTGTGAAGAGTATTCCCCAGAAGCCCCACGTCATTCCCTTAATTTCAAGAATTGAATTTCCTATGAGGGTAAGCAAGAGCGACTGGACTGCAGCCATACCCAACAGATTCATAATTTTACTGTTTAGATATGCAGAGCGACTCAGATTTAGGAATTTCTCGCGCACAAGTAGTTTTCTATCCTTTATTATCTCCTCGGCACTTGAATTCAAGCCTACGAACAACGCTACCACGACACTCATGAAGAGGAACGTCGGTATATTGTCGTTAGTGTAGAAGTCGTACTTAGTCAACCCTGAGAGATACTTAGTCGCGAATGCCAATATCAAGGCTAAAAATGGGACCTCAAGCATATTGATAAGCATATACTGGCCATCCTTTAGTTTTTTCATAGCGTCGCGACGCATAAAGGTCTTGAACTGACTCCATCTACCTGGTATTGAGTAGAGGTTAGCTGGGAGTTTCTCCTTAGCTGCCCTATCCTTATATTTCCATTCGAAAGAGGCCTCGAATTCATCGCAATACTGCTTATACCATTCATCGGCACTTACCTTTCGCTTTCTGATGAGTTTCCCATAAGGATCCACCATTCGTGCCTCAATGATACGCAGTGGCTGTTCGGTCTTAACATTACCACAGGTAAAGCACTCACGCTCCTCCTGGTTGACATAATGCGCCTTTCTCTTGAAATAGACAATGGCATTCATCGGATTGCCATTATATACTATTCTGCCCCCCTGGTCGATGATTAAAAGCTTATCGAGCAGTTTGTATAAATCGGAGTTCGGCTGATGAATATTGATAATTACCAGTTTTCCCTTCAGCACCTGACGTTTGAGGAGCATCATAACCTTCTCCGAATCGATGCTGGACAGACCCGATGTCGGTTCGTCAGCAAAGAGGATAGAGGGCTCACGCATCAACTCAAGAGCTATATTGAGACGCTTACGCTGACCTCCAGAGAGCACCTTATTAAGAGGCGAGCCCACCCTTAAGTCGCGGGCCTCAACAAGGTCGAAGTCGTTGAGGGCCTTCTCGATGAGAGCATTTTGTTCTTCACGTGACTTATTACTAAAGATAAGACGAGCGTTAAAGAGCAGGTTTTCATACACTGTCAGTTCCTCGTTGAGCATATCATCCTGAGGGACATATCCAATGACACCCTTCAGGGTCTCCTTATCGCGTGTCAGGTCATAACCGTTTATTGTTATTGCACCATGTGACAACTTATAGTTGCCATTCATCACATTGATAAGCGTTGACTTACCCGTTCCCGAGCCGCCCATGATACCAACCAGCTGGCCCGACTTACCGAGGAAACTGAAACGGTGTATTGCTATATTGGAATCGGAAAATTTATACTCTATATCCGTTGCCTGATATAGTATGCGACCAGTATCCTGACGCGTTATAAACTTTTCAGCTATATGCCCGTAGTAGACAGCCCTGACGTGTGAGGTATTGATGACGGAGCCTGGAGCCATAGGGAAGACCCTGCCCAGCTCCATTTTATGACCATTCAGGTAGAGGTTTCGTTCGCCGTGATAGCGGAACAGAAAAGTGTTGGTACACTTGATATGGAGCACCCACACTTTGACACCCATCTTACTGATATAGATGTGTTTTATATCAGGGTGGGGCTTATAAGGGCTTCCATCAATTATCAATAGTGCCTCCTTATCGGCTATGAAATTAGGGCCGATGAGAGTAAAATCCTTAAGATTCCAATAATCCATTGGAGGGATTCTGAGGGTCTCGGCCAAAGCATCCACAAACTGCTCTTCATCGAGAGTGATATCAGGCTTTGCTATATAATTGAGGAATGTTGATATAAGCAGGATCTTGGCATCGAGGTCTATCTCTTGATTAACCTGGTCGCATATAGCACGCAGTTTTGTCAGATTATCCGAGACTTGCTTAGCTATGACACTGTTATCCTCAGAATTGCTCTTATCGTGAAAATTCGATATATAGTAGTCGTATCTCTGAACGAAGGTACGAACATAATCTTTATTAAACTCTTTACTTAGAAAGTCCTCTACTTTACGACGACCCTCCTTGACATCAGCATGTCTGACATCTGTAAGCAGCGCAAAGAGCTGCATCAAAGCTTCAAGGAGTGCCTCACTCATTTTTTATTATCTCCATTCATTTCAAAATCCTACAACAACAATAGTTTCATTTCATCCTTTATTATATCCTGTTTCTGCTCTGTTGTTGTTGCCCATATACCATTATCTATCAGATATCTCTTCAAGAATAAAAAGAGGGTAAGTGGAAACTCATCCTTCTGCCATTTTTGGTAATAGTTGAGTAATCCAACTTGCTTGATAAAAACATCCAGATTTTTTATTACTGGCAATAAAATCTCAAACAAAGAGCACTCTGTTGAGAGAAGTTCTATTGCATCGTCCCCAAAAAAATCACAAACCTCAGATATTTTCAGCTGAAATTGATTATCAAGTTTCAGTTCCATATCCCAATAATATTGCTCCGAGTCGCCATACCATACAACTCTGACATTATTTGTTTCGTTCCACAAATGTCTTGGCTGAAGTATCATCTGAGCGAATCCTGAGAGCAAATCGTTCAACGGATTGCATACATTTGTAAGATGAAAATCTGCAAACATATCTCCCACAACGAGAGAAGCTGTCGCTACACCCGGTTCTGGTAAATTGTATGTAAAAACAGGAGAAGACTTCATCCTAAAAATATCCGCTCAAATTTACATATTATTGGCTTTTTCTCAACTCTTTTTCAATGATTTTTTCGATGCAGAACACATAATTATTGATTTCCAAGCGGTCGTGCATAAGCTCTGACATCAGCTTCACTGATCTCTTTATCTGCACAGAGAATTGTCAACCTCTCCATAACGTTACGAAACTCACGAATATTACCTGTCCAATTTATCTGCTGAAGTTCAGCTATAGCCTCCTTGCTGATGCTCTTAGCTGGAACGTTAAGTTCCTGGCTTGCAATAGTGAGGAAGTAATCAGCCAAAGCAGGTATATCCGATCGTCGTTCGTTCAGTGATGGGACATTTATTATAATTACAGTTAGACGGTGATACAGGTCCTCTCTGAAGTTTCCCTTTTTTATCTCATCAGCGAGGTTCTTATTTGTTGCAGCCAGTACTCTCACATCGACCTTTATATCCTTATCAGAACCTACGCGTGTGATTGTGCTCTCTTGAAGAGCTCGCAATACTTTTGCCTGTGCTGGCAACGACATATCGCCTATCTCGTCGAGGAATATTGTACCTCCTGTTGCCTGTTCGAACTTACCTATACGTTGTTTTATAGCTGATGTAAAGGCGCCCTTCTCATGTCCAAACAATTCGCTCTCTATCAACTCCGAAGGGATGGCTGCGCAATTGACCTCCACGAATGGGCCGTTTCTGCGCATGCTACCTTCGTGCAATGCTCGGGCGACCAGCTCTTTTCCTGTTCCATTGGCTCCGAGAATCATCACACGTGCATCCGTCGGTGCTACCTTGTCGATGATAGCCCTCATCTGCTGCATAGGCTCTGAATCACCTATCATATCATAGGTTCTGCTTACCTTCTTCTTCAGACTCTTCGTCTCAACAACAAGGTCGCTCTTCTCCGAAGCATTCTTGATGGTAATCAGCAGACGATTCAAATCGAGAGGCTTTTCGATGAAGTCGTATGCCCCCTTTTTAATTGCCTCAACAGCTGTTCCGATATCTCCATGTCCACTTATGATAATGACAGGTACATCCGGTCGGGAATCCATAATTTTTGTCAGGACCTCAATGCCGTCCATCTCAGGCATTTTGATATCGGACAACACTATGTCAAATTTATCCTGTCCGAATAGTTCTATTCCTTTCAGGCCATCTTCTGCAAGCACTACCTCGTGACTCTCCAACTCAAGGATATCCTTTAGGGTGGTGCGAATTGCCTTTTGATCATCAATTACAAGAATCTTTGACATAATTGTTTATTGCAATAGGGTTATCTTACTCCGACTTTTTGTTTTTTATCTCTTTCTCTATAAACTGCAGTACTGCACCCTGTTTCAAGGCGTAAGAGCATTGATAGAGTTGTTCGATACGCATCTCACGTATCACGAAATTGATGAATACAGAGCCTACTACGACCAGATCCACTCTATTTTTATCCATTTTAGGTATAGCTCGTCTCTGCTCTGCTGTTGTCTGCATGAGATGACGGTGTATCTCAGTAAAAGGAGCGACTCCTATCTCGTACGATGTCGACAACTTTATGTTCATCGCAGGATGTTTCTGTGCAGCTATTATGGTTGCAATAGTATCAAAAGAGCCACTTGTTCCGACCAGGATCTGGGTTGGGTAATTGTGTAGAGCCTCATAGAGAAGCTGCATTTCGCTTCGCAGATAAGCCTCTATCTTTTTGATTTCCTCTGACGTTATCGGATCTGAAGGATGGAACTTATCCAACAGACGACTCATTCCAAGTTCGAAGCTATGCTCCCAAATAATACCATCTTTATTGGCTATGATAAATTCACATGATCCACCGCCGATATCGAGTATCAAGACGCGTTCACTGCCGATTGGCATGACTTGTTTGACTCCGTCAAATATCAGTCGTGCCTCCTCATCGCCACTAACAATGGAAATATCTATGCCAAATTTCTCCTTTATTTTTTGAGCGAATATATCCGCATTCTTCACGCTTCTCATGACACTTGTGCCAATGGCAACCGTATGGTCAACATTAAACGACTCGATGGTCTTAGCATGTTTTCCAATGGCCTCGATACCACGTTCCATAGCATCTTCGAGCATGATACCCTCATTGATACCCCCTTTCCCCAATCGTGCAGCCTCTTTTCCAGAATATATCATCTGGTAGTTATTGCCCTTGTCGCTGATGGAAGCAATAGCCAGATTTATTGTATTTGTGCCTATATCTATTATTGCAAATCGCATATTGTATGCTTTAAATTGTATCGTACAGATTAAATCAGAATAGTGTATCCGTCTCATTGAAGAGCTTTCTGTCGCCCATCTTCTCTATCTTAAATCCGAGTGATTCAAGTTCTTTAAGGTCTATCATCTTACTATTTCCGACAATACCTATCGTCAGCTTTGCCTTCTTGATTGTCTTCTCGTAGTACGCAACTATATCATCGAAAGTTAGAGATTCTACAAACGGCAACAGGTCGGATACTGGGTCAGATGAATAACCCAGGCTCTTCCAACGCTCCTTATTGATAGAGAGATGACGACTGTCTGGCATTTCAGTATAGAGCGTCTGTCGGATGTAGTTTTTAATACTTTCTATACGTTCAGGGTGAAGAGGCATATCACGAAGAATACCAAGCATCAGTTTTGTGGCATCGATAGCCTTATCGTTCTGTGTGCCGATATAACCTCTAAAAAAGAGTTTTCCATCCTTAACAGCATCTTTTGCCACAACTCCGTATGCAGAATAAGCCATTGAGTTCTTCTCTCTGATTTCATTCATAATCAAACCGTTGAAGTCGCCCGATATATACTGGTAGAGAGCCTGACGGAGAACCTCCTCCTTCATATCGGAAACACCCAAGTCGGCATAGAAATAGAGTTGCGCTTGCTGTGCATCGCTCTGATTTACGAAGATAACCTTATCCTCATCCACTTTCACGAAGTCACGTGGAGAAGGAGAGACACCTCTCTGCTGACCTTCAAGCTGCGGAATCGTCGATTGCAAGATGTTTGTAACATCTTCGAAAGAACGTGTTCCAGCATAATGAATATCTACTTCAAACTTCATGGCATTCTGGATTTCAGCAGACATTGCCGAAGTTGAGAATTCATATATCTGCTTATCAGTGAGCTCTTTTTTGTATGGACTATCTCCGCCGAGTGATATGTACGACCACAGTGCCCTGCCCAATGTGTTGACGTCGTCTCGGCGCACCATACGTGTTGAAAGAGCAGATGATTTGACGCTCGTCAGCTGGTTATCATCGATTTGAGGCATGAGAAGCTGACGTGTCACCAACTGCACTGCTTGCTGAAGATTCTCATCGGGACCTGATATATATACTTCGAGATTATCCTCATTTGCCTCCATCCTACAGACAGCACCGATTTTACTTAGTTCCTCCTTCATCTGATGAGATGAGTAGAGTCCCATGATACCAGCATTATTCATCAGCTCAGCAGCATATTCCAATAACGGCATCTTGCGTGAACCGACTTTATATATCATGGAGAGTGTAAATATGTTATTATCAGACACCAATGAATGGTGTATATGAGAATAATCGCCAAATGGTTGACTCTTCACTGAGGCAAGATCAGTCTTAACAAGTTTCACATCCATAGGAGAAATCTTCTTGACCTGTCGTCCGTAGGCGCTCTCCATTCCGATTGGAGCTTCTACAGGCTTATACTTTGGTTTTTCAATACGTTCTCCCTTACGAGCCTTACCCTTCTCATTCATAATGACGAGACAATTATCCGTAAGATACTCTTTAGCGACACGCTTCACATCATCGATTGTTATAGCATTGATTCTCTCCTTATATGTCAATAATTCAGACATATCAAGGTTTGAGTTGAAATATTCTGCTATCACCTGTACACGCTCCTGGTTGCTCTCCATAGCGAGGTCATATTGGCGACATAAAGAGTTCTTTATTGCATCTACTATCCACTGGTCGAACTCGCCATTTGCCACCTTTCTGATTCCTTCGCGAAGCATTTTCTCAACACCCTTAAGGCTCTCGAAACGTCGTTGTGCATCATCATAAGCTGGAATAGCATAGACTAAGACTCTGCCAGCCCGTTTAAATGAGAGTTGCTCCACCGTAGCTCCCATCAAGTCGCCATCGATAACCTTAGCATCCAATACACCTGTCTCCGATGAATTGGATAGAATTCTCAAGGCTATATCCAATACGTCCTCATCTTTATGGCCTTTTACGACACCATTGA
This sequence comes from Marinilabiliaceae bacterium, assembly GCA_021443545.1. Classification (GTDB taxonomy): domain Bacteria; phylum Bacteroidota; class Bacteroidia; order Bacteroidales; family Marinilabiliaceae; genus W3P20-009. The sequence goes on from JABUTU010000012.1 coordinate 9,613, forward strand.
GAACCATCATGCACGAAGGATATTGCGATACCTTCGTTGTCACCTCTTTTCTACCTTCAAAAGGCTTCAGATTGTAAGCAGGCTGTTCCGGGATCTCGCTGACATTCTTTAGTCTTCCGAAAGTTGCATTGAGTTTGCTCATTATAGATTTGGCATCTACATTACCAGAGAGGATGAGAGCCATATTCTTAGGCTGATACCAGGTTTCGTAGAATTCAATAAGCTTTGAAAGACGCGGGTTCTTAAGATGTTCACCCAATCCTATTATCTGGCGCGAATATGGTGTACCTGCGAAGGAATTCTCCAACAGATTTTTTGACACAGCATTGTTGGGATTATCATTCGAACGGTTATACTCCTCATAGACTGTCTCCAGCTCACTCTGAAAAGCTCGGAATACTGGATTTATAAAACGTTCTGAACATATCTGCAACCACTTTCCAATCTCTTGCGGTGGGAATGAGTTATGATATGCCGTCAAGTCATACGATGTGAAAGCGTTCAGATTAGTACCTCCCATCGACTCTATGATATTTGCGAATTCCTGGCTGATTGAGAGATTTGCGGCCTCTATTGTTGCCTCGTTTATCTCCAACCCAATGCGTTCTTTTTCGACTGGGTCTGTGGTCTCAGCCTGCTGATCGTAGAGAGCAATAATCTTTTCATAGAGAGGTTTCTCCTTTTCCCAATCCAAGGCTCCTATTCGTTGGGTGCCCTTAAAAAGCACATGCTCGAGATAGTGCGCCAAACCTGTGTATTCTTCTGGGTCGTTAACGGAACCCGTTCGTACTGCGACCATACCCATCACATCGGTTTTGGTCGAATCCTCCCACACATATACCTGCAGACCATTCTTAAGTGTGAAGGCCTTAAGACCTTGTGCGTTTGATGCGATGCACCCAATAATGGACATCACGACTACTAAGAATATTCCTTGTATTTTCATATTATGCTTCTTGTTGCTATTTCATTGCAAACTTACAAAAAAAACAATAACGGAGTCGACGGAGGTGTTGTAATATTGAGGCAACCACGAAATCGTATAGATATGCACTTTATAAAAAATGGGTGCATCAGGTATGAGTCTGACGCACCCCTATTCTATGATAGCTCGAGAGCTATTATTCTGGCAACATGGTCACCTTTATGCGGTTATTATTGTCAAGCAACTTCTTTGCCACGGCTTGGATATCATCGGACGAGATTGTGTCGACAAGTTCAAGATAACCTTTACTCTTATCAATACCAGTCTCTACATAATCGGAAATAATATTGAGCCAATAACCATTTCGCTTGATATACTCATCATACTCCTTCCGCTTATTGTCTTGAACCTTCTTCAAGTCATCCATTTTAGGACCTTGTTCAGCAATGAGTCTGATTTCACGTTCAATAATTGGGTACAATCGCTCAATTTTTTCTGGTGCTGTCGTGAATGACATCTGCAGCCAATACTCGTAATGTATCTGTGTAAAACTACGGCTATATGTGCTGACACCATACGAACCACCCTCGTCCTCACGGATAGTATCCAGATATCTCATGTCGAGCAGCTCGGCAAGGAAATCCACTGTCATATTGAACTTTCGGTCGTAGCCCTCCAATTCACCTGAATAGAGAGTCCAGCTTATAACCTTATCTGTTGTCATGCTTCTCCTGAACTCATGGTCAAACATACCTTTCTGAGCAACAAGGTTATGATCGGCAGGCTTTTCGAGTTTATCGGTAGTCTTCATAGAACCGAGCCATTGTGCTATATAAGGCTTCACTGTCTCCTTATCGAAGTCTCCGACAAACATAAAGGTAAAATCAGCTGCATTAGAGAATCGGTCGCGCTGAATCTCGAGTATCTTATCCAACGAAATCTTTTCGAGGTCATCTGTCTTCAGCAGATTAAAATATGGATTGTCACCATAGACAGCTGCATTGACGCTATCGCTGAATATTGCTTGAGGATTCTTCTCCTTATTAATCAGTTGTGTTCGTATAGCATCCAATACGCTGGTGTATGCCTCTTCATCGCGACGTGGTTCACCGAAAGAGAGATATATTGCCTGTAGAAGTGTTTCAAAATCCTTTGTAGAGCATCTACCCTGGAGCATTTCGCTGTAGTGCCCGATATTGCCTGAAAGAGAGATGCTCTTACCAGCCAACACCTTTGTCAGTTCAGAGGCTGAAAATTCGCCCAAACCAAATTCACCAATAAATGAAGATGTCAGTCCTGCTACAAGACTCTCTTCTGGTTTCAACAGACTGCTTCCTCCAGGACTATATGAGTAAAAAAGAACTTGATCATCCTCATAATCAGTTGGTAAGAGTAATACCTTGACATTATTAGAGAGGAGTAATTCGGTAGAACCTACGACACTCTCCTTCTCGCTGACAATCTGACCAGCAGCGGGTGTCTCGCTGACGAGTGGCTTATCATAGCTCACCTCCTCATACTTCACTAACTCCTTCTCCTTCACGCCTGAGAACATCTGAAGGAGCTCCTCCTGAGTTGGCAAACCTATCTCTGCTGTAGCAGCGGATACCTTCATCACTACATTCTCGGTCAGCAACTGCTTCGCCATTTGATTGACCATCTCTTGGTTAATCATTGGGATTATAGCATTGGCAAGATTATAAGAGGTTTCGATACTTGTGATAGGTTCATAAGCCGTAATCGCTCTTACATAGCCATAGACATATTCTGAATTCTTTTTCGTTGCTCTCGAATTATATGAATCTTCGTAAGCTTTCAGCATCTGCTGTTTTGCAACCTCCAGTTCGTTGACAGTCACACCCCATCTTCTAACCTTTTCCATCTCATCCATGACAAGCTGAATGGTCTCTTTCAGTTTATCCTTCTTGGCAATACCTGCAAAATAAAAAGCATCACAAAGAGCAGTCTCATCAGTAAAATATGACCCTGCCCCTGATGCGGGAGACGAAGCCTTAGTGGTGATATCATCGAAACGCATATCAATAACAGATGACAACAATCCCAAAACACAATCGCGGACAAAAACCTCTTGCGTTCCTCTGTACTCGAAGGGTACAGCATTCTGACGGAATCCTATATCGAATCGTGCAGTCGTCGACTCATCATCAGTTACGATAGAGACAATTGGTGTTGAGCCATTCATTGTCACAGGGAAATAATTACGCTCAGCTGGCTGCTCTACCTTAGGGATATCACTCCAAAACTCTTTTATCTTCTGCTCTATTACCTTGACATCGATATCGCCGACAACAATTATACCCTGCAAATCAGGTCTATACCACTTTTTGTAGTAAGCTCTCAGAGCGTCATACTCAAAATTGTTGATGACTGCAGTATCGCCAATAATATCTCGCACTGCATAAGGAGTATTTTGAAGTGTATTTACTCTATGCTTAATAGCTGTTCTGCGGTTTGCCTGATTACGTGTACGCCACTCCTCTATAATGACACCTCTCTCCTTATCGATCTCCTCAGGAAGCAGGGAGATATAGCCAGACCAATCATGAAGAATCAGAAGAGCACTATCAACGATTGCTGGGTCAGATGTCGGGACATTATCAAGATTGTAAACAGTCTCGTCATCAGATGTATATGCATTTATGTCAGCACCGAACTTAACACCCTGGCGCTCCATACAATCGATAATACCTTTATCTGGGAAATTCTTTGTTCCATTGAAAGCCATATGCTCCAAGAAATGAGCGAGACCATCCTGATTATCCTCTTCAAGAACTGCGCCTACTCTCTGAGCGATATAGAAGTTGGCACGATCCTTAGGATATTCATTATGACGAATAATATAAGTCAAACCATTTTCTAAATGTCCAATCAATGGAACCGTATCGACTGGAAGTGGTGTCTGCGCAATAGTTGACATTGTTGATAACATGGCGCATAGTAGCAACAAGTGCTTTTTCATAATTCCTCCTTTATTCAAGCGTTTTTTGTTTTAAAATGATGACGCAAATCTATACAAAAAAACTGGATTATTGTTCTTGCAAAACAATAATCCAGCAAAAGAATTATATATAAACTACTTAAATTCTATTAAGCAGCTATCTGCTTCTTCTCCTTACGACTTACAATCTCGTATGCGAGAGGTGTTGCCAACAAGAGAGAAGAGAATGTTCCGATGAACATACCAACGAACATAGCGAAGACGAATCCACGTATAACCTCGCCGCCAAGGAATAAGATTACGATGAGCGTTACGAGAGTTGTCATTGATGTATTCACGGTACGTGCCATTGTCTGATTCAATGCCATATTCATCACATCCATAGCCGATGCTTTTGGTGTGAGGTGGAACTGCTCACGGATACGATCGAAGATAACCACGGTGTTGTTGATTGAATAACCTACGATAGTAAGAATTGCAGCTATAAATGATTGGTCAACCTCCATAGAGAATGGCATGATTGCATATGTGAGCGAGAATATTCCCAATGTAAAGACAACATCGTGAGTCAACGCTACAACAGCACTGAAACCATACGCCCACTTGCGGAAACGGAAGAAGATATATGCGAACATTACAATCAGTGAGAGAACGACTGCCCAGATAGCCTTTTGAGTAATATCAGATGCCATTGTAGGTCCAACCTTCTGAGAACTCATTCTGTTATTCTTCAAGAACTCATCTCGTGTTGTATCAGCCGACAAGAAACTCTTGACACCATTGTATAGTTTGGTCTCTATCTCGTCTTGAGCATTGGCATCAGTGTTATCGATACCATAGTTGGTTGATATACGCACCTGATTGTCGTTACCATATGTCTTAACCTCTACAGTAGCACCCTGGAACTCTTGATGGAGTGCGCTTTGTATGTCTACTGAAGATACAGCATTATCGAAACGGACAACGAAAATCTGACCACCAGTGAAGTCAATGCCCTTACTCAAGCCTCTGATTGAGAGAGATGCTATACATACAATCATATAGGCAGCTATCACGATATAGTAGAGTTTACGTTTGCCTATGAAATTAATCTTGAATCCCTCCATGAAGTGCTCTGTGATAGATGTATAGAACTTCATCTTGTCGTCCTTCTCAGCCATCTTCTCGATGAAGATACGGCTAAGGAATACAGCTGTGAAGAAAGAGGTTGCGACACCAATCATAAGAGTGGTTGCAAAACCCTTGATAGGACCTGTACCGAAAGCGAAGAGGATGATAGCTGTGAGGAATGTTGTGATGTTAGCATCGACGATAGCCGACATAGCGTTCTTGTAACCCTCCTGAACGGCTGTCTTCACCGACTTACCTTGGCGCATCTCCTCCTTGATACGCTCATATATAATCACGTTTGCATCCACTGCCATACCAATAGTCAAGACTATACCTGCTATACCTGGGAGTGTCAACACAGCACCAAATGATGCGAGTATACCAATAATGAAGAAGAGGTTAGCAACAAGAGCAAAGTCTGCTACACCACCAGCTTTAACACCATAGAAGACTACCATATAGAGAAGAACCACCACGAATGCTATCAAGAATGACCAAAGACCTGCTTCAATAGCCTCCTGACCGAGAGATGGACCAACGACGTTGTCCTCTACGATGGTAGCAGGAGCTGGAAGTTTTCCAGACTTAAGCACATTAGCCAAGTCCTGAGCCTCCTCAGGAGTGAAGTTACCTGTAATCTGGCTTGAACCGCCTGTAATCTCACTTTGAACTGTTGGGAAGCTATATACATAGCCATCGAGTACAATAGCAACGCAACGACCAAGATTCTTCTTAGTCAACTGAGCCCATCTGCGAGCACCATCCGAGTTCATCGTCATTGATACCTCATAAGAGGCACCATTCTGACTTGCCTGATGACGAGCGTTTGTAATAACGTCACCCTCGAGAGGTGGACGGTCGTTAGTAGATGTCGACTTGATTGCAACGAGTTCGTAAACCGACTCTTTAGGATTGATTTGACCATTGAAGAACTGAGCTACCTCAGAACCCTTACGAGGCTTAACAGTCCACATCAGTTTCAAGTCGCGAGGAAGAACTCGACGAACCTTATCCATAGCCAAGTACTCATCAACAACCTTTACATCCTTTGCAAGAGCCATACCCACAACAGGACCATATCCAGCAGGTGTAAACTGGAGGTAATCAGCGATAGAGCGTACAGTTCCCTTAGGAGCCGCAACACTTGTTGAATCCTCTGCAAGAGCTGCTATTGAATCGGTTTCAACTGATGTAGAGTCGACATTTGCCGCTATTTGCTCTACAGTAGCGTTTACTGCGGCTATGAGTTGTTGCTGAATTTCCTGATTGTTATATGTCTCCCAGAATTCAAGACTTGCTGTACCCTGAAGGAGCTTACGGACACGCTGTGGGTCGGTAACACCTGGCAGCTCGACCATAACACGACCAGCCTTCTCGAGACTTTGAATATTTGGCTGAGTCACACCGAAACGGTCGATACGAGTACGGAGAACGTTAAAAGCATTCTGGATTGCGCTCTCTGTCTCTTCTCGAAGAACATAGATTACCTCAGAGTTCGACATATTGCGGTTGATACGATCCTTCATATCGACAGTAGCGAATATCGTTGCCAACTGAGCATTAGGATCGAGTTTTGAGAATTCATCATTGAAGAGAGTGATGAAATCGCTTGTTGAACTCTTCTCGCGCTCTACTGCATTAGCTACTGCCTGTTGGAAGGTTGCATCACTGTTATATCCTGACAATGCTTGAACAATGTCTGATACTTTAACCTCCAGAATCAAGTTCATACCACCCTTCAAGTCAAGACCAAAGTTTATCTCATTGGCCTTACACTCCATATAGGTGTACTTCTTAAGGTAAAGGAAGTTGTAAACAGGCTCATTGGCAATAGAGTCCAAATAAGCAATCTCTTTTGTGGAGTCTCCTTTTGCAAACTCCTTTGCGTCGCTCTCAACCTTTCTTGTAAAAAAGGTAAACGACAACTGGTACAAACAGACTAATGCCAACAATATGGCAAAGGTTCGTACGGCGCCTTTGTTTTGCATTGTTTTTGACTAATTTAGATATTTAATGCGTTAATTATTTCATATCTTGCTCTGCACCTGTCAATGTATAATAGTGCAGAAAACGGCGCAAAGATAGTAAAATCAATTAAATAAAACCAAAAAAAAACGCATCACTAAAAACAATGTTAGTGATGCGCTGAATATGTATAGTATAAGTTGATTACTTAGCAACTATTTCGTTGCGGAGGGATTCAACGTTACTCTTTATTGATTCAATCTGTGACTCTGAGATACCTCCATCTGTTACGGAGTTATAAATCTGATGGAGAGGCTCGAGAGACGAGGCAATGCTCTTAGCATATTCATTATCTGCGAACTTCTGAGCGAGAATCTCCATGAGTTTATTCAGCGGGTCACGCTGTGTCATAACAATCTTCACCATCTCCTTATTGTCGAAAGTATTGTCCGAGATATGTGTTGTGACATACAAAGCCTCAATCCAGCTACCTGCAACAATAAGAATGGAAACAGGTCCTCTGTCATTTTTGTTAAGATAGTCATATGAGTCGTAGAACGATTCTGTGATTAGGTTTGTAATCTCATCCTTATTATTCTCGCTGTTTTCGAGTTTACCAGGCAACTCAGGGTCAACTCCATTTGTCATATCCAGATTATCGATGAGTTTCTTAATGACATCCATGCAATCCATAACTGTCTGCTGCTGATTGTATGTACTTGCATAGCACATATCTGCACTGTACACTCCGAGGTTTAAGGCACGTTTATATTCTGTCATGTACGACTCAGAGTTCTCAAAATCATTGCACAATCCTTGTATATATGGGGCCTCAATACGATTCAACATCTCGGTTGTTTCGTATGCTGTTGGCAATGGATATACAAATTCGCGAACATTCTCTTCGACATTCTGCTTTGTAACTGTCTCGGCAGCGTTTTCATTCTTGTTACAAGAGCAACCTTGCAAGAGTGCTGCACCCATTATGGCTACATAGCCAATAAATTGAATTTTCATTGTTTTGCGTTATAAGAGTTTTATTGATAGGGTTAAAATTAATTATATCTTTGCGGAATTGGAAATACACATTAAAAAAATGTTGCATTACGCTTAAACTCCAAACCGAGAACTGAGATATCATCGAAAGCATATCCGTTTAGCTTATCTCTGTCGGCCATATCATCGACATGCTTCATCACGTCGTCAATGTCATCAGTAGAGAGCATTATATCTTTTAGTTCCTGAAAGGAGTTTCTGATTCGTATTCCTTCGTCGACCTCAACCAGTCCGTCTGTAAAGGCAAGGAGCTTAGCCCCCTTCCTAACTTTGACGCTTGCCTCCTCTATCTCGGGTATTTCGTCAAGAAGTCCTATAGCTATGCAACCCTTGTCGAGTTCAATTATCTCCTTACCCCCCTTGGGTGGGCATAGGAGAGGGGGCCAATGTCCAGCATTCACATAGGTTAGTCTACCCGTAATCTTATTGTATCTGCCTATAAACATAGTGATGAACTTATCATTTTTGGAGTTCTGATTCAAACGGGCATTCAACTCCTTAACGAGACGGCACATCGGTATATTAGCTGTAAAGAGAGAACGAACTATTGCCTGAAAATTTGACATCAGCAGCGCTGCGCCCATTCCTTTTCCACTTACATCAGCTATACAGAACCCTACACTATATGGCGATAGTTTCATAACATCGTAGTAATCGCCCCCGACAGCGTGCAGAGGTTTATACAATGAGCGTACTTTCAGGTAGCTTGTCGTTATCATCTCGCTATCTTTAGGTACAAGGCTCATCTGAATCTGAGATGCTATCTCAAGCTCATGTCGCTGACTCTCCTCACGAAGCAAGCGCATTTGCATCTTCTTATTCTCAATAAATACGATGATTAGATTTGCCAGTATCTGTATATACTTCAGATTACGCAATGTAGGTGATATTCCATCTCCCAGTTCCTGGTCTCCAATAAGGACATACCCCATCAGCTTGAAGTTATAGTATAATGGAATGACAGCGTCAAATATCTGAAGACATTCGTGTTCGCACAAAGCGAGATTTTCAATCTTTGAAAATGCGATCAAATCTCTGTCTGGAATGATAGCGTCCACCTGCTCTTGTGAGACACCGCAAGCCAAAATACGATTCCACTTATCCTCTCCACGTGTAAAGACAATCACACGACCCACTGCCAACTCTTCACGCAACAACGTTTCGAACTCTTGCATTAGCTCATCTATACTATGGTTTTCGTTAATAGTCTGAGCTACGTCAAGAAGCAGATTGAGTCGTTCCTTATATAATCTTACTATGTTAGGACGCTTTTCCAAAATATTAAACCTTACAAGTGGACACTATTAGTTGCAAAGGTAACAAACAGAACAATTACTTGTTTGATTTTTTAAAAAAAACAAAAACGTGATGTGTCACTTTTTACATGACACATCACATATACTTTGAAATACCTTAATTATTAATTGTTCAGAGCCTCTGCACCACTCACGATTTCTATCAATTCATTAGTGATAGCGCCTTGTCGTGCCTTATTATACTGCAGTTGCAATTCTCCCAACAACTCTGTTGCGTTATCTGTAGCCTTATTCATTGATGTCATTCTTGCACCATGCTCGCTTGCAAGCGACTCATAGAACGATGCCAACAAGACTGCCTGTTCGACTTGTGGAACCATATCTTGCAGGACTTCTGCCTTATTTGGTTCTACAATAAAATCAAGATAAGCCGAAGATTTATCATCCACTTCATTAAGTTGTAAAGGCAAGAGCTGTGTTGCAACAACATTCTGCACTGCAGCATTTACGAACTTGTTGTAGACTAATATAATCTTTCTGTAGGTGCCATTAGCGAATGACGATAACAGGTCGTTGGCCAAAGAATAGACGCTTTCGCGAGTCAGAGTATCAAGAATGTCATTATAGTTACCGCATACCTCGATATGTCGTGACAACAATCCTTTGACAACTTGCTTGCCAACGGCCTTTACTTCGAGCTCACCTTTCGACAACTCATCAGACAGCTCATTTTTGAGCATTCGCTCAACCTCTTTTACGACCGAGCTATTAAAAGCTCCAGCGAGTCCCTTGTTACTGGCAATAGCCAACAACAACACCTTACCTTTTTTAGGCGAAGCATATCCGAATGCACTATCGACATCATCTATGGAGCTGCCCAAGAAACTGCTAATTTCCAACAACTTGGACAAGAATGGACGCACATGTTCCACATTGTCCTGAGCCTTCTTAAACTTAGCAGCAGATACCATTTTCATGGCACTCGTCACCTGCCTTGTCGACTTAACCGAATTAATTCGTACTCGTATGTCTTTTAGATTCGCCATATATAATCAGTACAACTTTTTCTGGTTCTATTCGAAATGCTTGCTTACCTCTGCTGCTACAGCCGTCAATTTTTTCATGACGTCATCGTCAATCTTGCCAGATGCCAATACTGACAAGACATCCTTATACTTCAGCTCCAACTCATCTAAAAATGCAGCCTCAAAGTCGCGAACCTTAGCTATAGGCACATTCTTCATCAAGCCTTTTGTTCCGCAGAACATAGATGCAACCTGTTTCTCTACTGGATATGGTGAGTATTGCGGTTGCTTAAGTAACTCAACGTTCTTACGTCCCTTATCGAGTACTGCCATTGTTGCAGCATCAAGTTCAGAACCGAATTTTGAGAATGCCTCGAGTTCACGATATTGCGCATGGTCAAGTTTCAGTGTACCTGCAACCTTCTTCATTGACTTAATCTGAGCTGAGCCTCCTACACGGGATACGGATATACCGACATTGATAGCTGGGCGTACTCCAGCGTTAAACAGGCTACCCTCAAGGAATATCTGTCCGTCAGTAATTGAGATTACATTAGTCGGAATATACGCTGATACGTCACCTGCCTGAGTCTCAATAATTGGGAGAGCTGTCAAAGAGCCACCACCCCTAACAATAGGTTTCAAGCATTCAGGGAGGTCGTTCATCTTAGCTGCTATAGAGTCGTTCTCTATGATTTTGGCAGCTCTCTCCAAGAGACGTGAATGGAGGTAGAATATATCTCCTGGGTATGCCTCGCGACCAGGTGGACGACGGAGCAACAGACTGACCTCTCGATAAGCCACTGCCTGCTTTGACAAGTCGTCGTATACTATGAGGGCATGGCGCCCGGAATCGCGGAAATACTCACCTATGGCGGCACCTGCAAAAGGTGCATAGAACTGCATGGCTGCGGCATCTGCTGCCGTAGCACTAACAACAATCGTATACGACATAGCTCCGTGACGTTCCAACGTGTTCACAATCTGAGCCACTGTACTTCCCTTCTGACCTACAGCTACGTAGATACAATATACTGGTTCGCCTGCATCGTAGAAACTCTTTTGATTCAAGATTGTATCTATAGCAATTGCTGTCTTTCCAGTCTGTCGGTCGCCGATGATAAGTTCGCGCTGACCTCGTCCGATAGGTATCATTGAGTCGATAGCTTTGATACCCGTCTGCAGAGGTTGCTTTACTGGCTGACGGTAGACCACTTGAGGGGCCTTTCGCTCCAATGGCATCTCATATAGCTGACCACTGATTGGTCCCTTTCCATCGATTGGCTTTCCGAGTGGGTCCACGACGCGACCCACTGTGCCGTCTCCGACGAGAACCGATGCGATACGCTTAGTTCTCTTAACAGTGTCACCCTCCTTTACAGCTTCAGCAGCACCCATGAGCACTATGCCTACATGGTCCTGCTCAAGGTTCATCACAATACCCGTTGACTCTCCAATCTCTACAAGTTCATTTGCTTGTACATTATCGAGCCCATAAGCTTGTGCCACACCATCTGCAACGGATAGTACGGTGCCAACTTCCTCCATCTTCAATGAACTCTCGAAATTCTCGAGCTGACTCTTCAGAAGATTCGTTACTTCAGAGGCTTTTATGTTTTCCATGTACTTTCTCCTTTTGTAGATAATAATTAAACAGCCAGTTGCTTCTCTATATCGATAAGCTGGCGTTTTATGCTGGTGTCTATTTGGCGACCATCAACCTCGACAATGACACCACCGATGAGCGATGGGTCATCCTTGAATGATGCCTCAACAACAGCTCCCAATTTCTCTTCAAGCAGTTGCTTGATACGTTCCTGCATATGCGACTCCGTCACCTTAGCCGTAGTCACAACTGCTGTCCTGATTCCTTTATGTTCCTTGTATACCACTCCGTATACCCGCAGTATCTCGCATAGCATCACAGCCCGATCTTTGTCGATAACAAAATTCAAGAACTGTATTGTCTCTGCCTTTACTACTTGAGAGAAGACCTGTTCAATCAGACGTTTCTTCTCGGATGGTTTACGGACTGGAGAACAGACAAAGGCCATTGCCTCGGCACTGACAGACAATGCTTCGCGGATATTCCGAGTATCTTCATAGACCCCATCTTCAATACCACGTTCCCTCGCATAGTCAAACAGAACTGTTGCGTATCGCCTTGCTATAAGTCCCGAGTTCATATCACTACTTAATTGAAATTACTCTCATTCAGATACTTCTCAACGAGTTCATTCTGCTTGTCATCAGATGCCAAATTCTCAACGAGAATCTTACCTGCTATCTGGACAGACAACTTAGCGACCTGTTGACGCATTTCGAGCATAGCATCGGCTTTCTCTTTCTCTATCTGAGCCCTGGCTTCAACAACAATTTTCTCAGCCTCTTGTTTAGCTGCTGCACGAGCTTCCTCGACAATGCTGTTCTTCAACGACTGAGCCTCTCTGAGAACTGCATCGCGTTCCTGGCGTGTCTCCGCTTGTATACGGGCACGTGTTGCCTCCAACTGCTTCAACTCTTCGTTTGCCTTGTTGGCCGACTCAATAGCGTTCTTTATGCTGTCCTCTCGTTCTTTGATTGCACTCAGCAAAGGACGCCATGCAAACTTGCCAAGAAGATACAGCAAGATAAGAAACGTCAATCCAGTCCAAATGACTAAGCCAGGTTCTGGTGACAATAAATCCATAACCTTATCAGTTTAGTTAAGACCCAAATAAAACCTAACAACTACTATTTTGTCAAGAATGCCATAATGATAGCAAAAAGACCGGCACCCTCAACCATACCAGCTGCGATAAGCATAGCTGACTGAATCTTGCTTGCCATCTCTGGCTGACGAGCCATGGCGTCAAGAGCCGACTTACCAATATTACCGATACCAAGACCAAGTCCGATAACAATAAGGCCAATGCCTACACCTACTAGATTCATAATTCTAAGTTTTTAAAGTTATTTATTTTTTAATACTATCTAATTAATGCTCTTCATTTACAGCTAAACCTATATACAAAGCCGATAACAACGTAAATATGTAAGCTTGCAAAGCACCAAAAATTATCTCAAGAACAAAGATTATAAGAGTCAATAATATTGAAGGAAGGGACATCAAGAGACTTCCAATGATGAATATCATCGATATCAGACTTAATATAATGATATGGCCACCTGTCACATTGGCGAAAAGACGCACAAGAAGGGTGAATGGACGGATAAACATCGTCACAATCTCAATAGGCACAAGAATGAACTTCATAACGAAAGGCACTCCTGGAACAGTGAAGTTATGCACCCAGTAGTGCTTTGATGCGTTGACATTAGTCAGAATGAATGTTCCTATTGCTAATGTCGCTGTGAAAGCAATATTCCCCGACAAGTTTGTTGAGAATGGAAAAACAGGAATGAGTCCTATGATGTTATTAATCCAAATAAAAAAGAATAATGACAACATATAAGGGACATACTTTGCTGATTTCTCTCCTATTTGCTCGTCTGCAATATCTTTTACAAATAGAACAACAGCCTCGACTGCACCGACAGCTCCGTGGGGCACTAACGATTTCCTGTACGCCCGCGCTGCAGATACAAATATTAACAATATAACTATTACAGAGAACCACATTGACGCTACGTTTCTTGTGACAGAGATGTCCAACGTGGGACGTATTCCTTTTTCTGATGGGGTATCAAGAAGCAATTTCTCAACAACTCGTCCTTCAGGAACTCCCATATACCATACGAGACCATCCTCTTCGATTCGCTTACCCTCAGCAAATGAGGATGATAGCTTACAGATGAAATGTCCATCATAATAGGCAATTACAGGCAGAGGTATTGATAGTTTCTGCTCACCACTTTCCGTCTCCCAACCTACTATATCCCACTGATACGAGTCGAGTACATGATGGAATATCAACTCTGTCATATCAAGTTGTTCTGGCTCTTCTGCCTTTAGCATTTCTGCATTCTCTGCCCTTAAATGGGTAGCACATGACAATCCCAAGAGCATCAGAATAACAAGCGCTATTTGTTTTAACTTCGATACCATAAATAAATATCTATGTTATGTTCTTCTACTGTCGTTCTTTTGAAAACGCAATATATTCTACGATAAGAGCAACGAAAAAGTTTGCACAATACGCTATAGAATAGGGAGCATTTTCATTACTTGTTGGCGAAACAAATAAAAATAGCCCTGCCACGACAAATATCATCTTTGCGAATTCCCCTATAAGAAGACCTATCACCCCTGCATCAGCCTTTTTCTTCCCTACCTGCATACAAATGTATTGCTTCAAACATACTACAACTGCTGGAACCAAAAACGACAGAGCCTTGACAGCATCTAATCCAAGTAGTTTTACAGCAGTATAGTCGGCAATTAATATAACCAAAAACGCTATAGCCCAAACTACAATCACAGCTGCTATTCAACAGTTTGTGATGAAGTAGTTCTATCTGCCATAGCGCACGTTCCGATGAATATTGCACCAGGTTCGATACTGAGTTTGCTTATATTCATCTCACCTTTGAAATAGGATGTAGACTTAAGTGTTAGCAACTCACTAACCTCCATATTCCCCTCAAACGAGCCCGATACTTCAGCGCTCACACATTTTATTGTTCCTTTGATTACGCCCGCTGAGCCCAAAACTATCTTGCCTTTTGACAATATATTACCCTCTATTGTTCCATCAACACGAAGATCTCCATTTGTTTCAATATCTCCTACAAACTTAGTCCCCGAACCTACAATATTTGGAAGACCCACTTCCACTTCAAATGTCTTTGCCATTATTCAACTATATTATACCTATATATATATAAGATTTAACGCTTTTTTGCTTTGCCTAGATATTTAGCACTAACTTTTAGCAAATATAAGCATTTTCTCCTCTGATAACAACTAAATGTAAATTTATTCTCACTACTCCGCTATCATATCTATTATATCCCTCTGACTGTCGCCATTGACTTCAACTAAACGTCGTGCAGTATCGGTAAAGTAATGGAGGCCTTCAAGTTTACTCTTTTGTTCGTTCATCCAATCTTTACGAGAGAGATGTTTATGCTTTTCGCTCTCTGCCTCAAACCAAGAAGTAAGCATTGCCCCAAGATCCCTTCGCCCCAAATACTCATACCTTGCGTCATGGATTACCTCCTCTATCAGGTTCTCAGGATCGTTGTTCTGAACAATACGATATACGGTTTTCATTATTGTCTCCATCTGCTCTGGCGACAACTTCATCTTCTCTAAACGTGAATTTATGACAGGTGAATCCACCTTAGCCTCTCTTGAAAACTCTATTTGGGCGAACGATAGTATCATAGCTATCCTACACGACAGGTACTCGCTGTCGCTCAAACGCTCTGCACGTGCCAACAACTCCATACGTGTTAGCATCATCTTAAACCGATTGTACACATTCTGATTAGTATTCTTCATGAATGTTTTCACGATATCATCCTCAAGGTCGGCTGATTTAAGAATCTGCATTTTCAATTTAAGAGCTTCATTAGGCTTGTATATAGAGCCTGGTTCTGCATACTCTGGTTTGAGACGTTTGACGAAGTACATATCGATCTCACCCTTATACTTAACAGGCATACGTCCGCGATGCTCACAGTCAAAATAGTCGCGAATCTTCTGATATGTATTGTCGCTGACATTCACCTCTCCTGGTTCTGAAGACGACTCCATTCGAGATGCTGTATTGACTGAGTCGCCCCAAATATCGAATACCTTTTTCTTGTAACCAAGATTACCTGATATTACAGGTCCCGTATTCAATCCGACACGGATGTTCCAGAATCCACTATCTATAGCCCGTCGCTCTTTGACGTAGTTAATCATACCCAACCCTACAAGGGCAACCTCAATAGGGTTGGCACTATCGGTCTCAGGAACACCTCCTGCACACATATATGCGTCACCTATAGTTTTGATTTTCTCCACGCCAAAACGCTCAACCAATTCGTCGAAGAAGATAAAATACCTATCGAGTTCATCAACTAACTGATCAGGATTCATATGCTCGGCAATCTTTGTAAAACCTTGTATATCGGCAAATAACACTGTTGAACATTCGTATTTCTTGGTATGCTTTTCGCTGGCTCTCTCAAGCAAATTCTTGGCATGCGATTGCCTCAGATAACGGCGCAGCTTGACCAGGAGCATAATGATTACAAGCACCAACAGAAAAACAGCACCTCCCATTACCCATGGCCACATACTTCTTGTGTGTTCAATGCAGAATGTTTTAGCAACACCATTGGCATCTACCACCTGCAGATAGGAAATTCCTGTATCACCAAGTTTCACAATCCAACTATCAGAGGATGTTGAACCATTGACCACTGTACCATCTGATTTTGCATAAGAAATTGTGTACGGAGGTTGAAAAATTTCATCCTCTGAAGCGAAAAATACTTCAACGAATGGTTTTGAAGATGAAATCACGCCATCTGTTGCTCTCTCAACATTTCTCCCGTCGTCTATATAATTAACAGGCTGCCCAAGGGCATAGGCGCTGAATATCAACAATATAAATTGTAAAACAATTTTCATTTGCTACTAATTGCAAGCCTTTCGGCATTAGCTACTCGAAATTTTTTGCAATTTACTTTTTTTTTTACACATAATGAACTATTTTTACAACTGATTTTTAAACATCAATTCACTATGGGATCTTTTACCGATACTATTCTTATTCCATACGACTTCACAGAGAAGGCCGATTATGCCGTAAGGCATGCTGCCGTAATGGGGAAGAACATGAAGGCTGAGCTTGTGCTCCTTAACATTGTAAAAAAGCAATCACAGGATCAGGAAGTTCTTGAACAACTCAATCCAGTATGTGACAAGTTTACAGAAGAGTTGGGCATTAAGACTATTCCGCTTGTAAGAGAGGGAACAATTTTCAAGACAATCAATGAGGTTGTTGATGAATTAAAGAGCATTGTGGTTGTCATGGGTACCCATGGTATGAAGGGTATCCAGAAACTCACAGGCTCATGGGCGCTGAAGGTAATTGTAGGTTGTCACGTACCATACCTCATCGTACAAGACGAACCTAAATATTCTAATCCAGCAAACATTCTCTTCCCAGTAGACTACAAGCTTGAGACTAAAGAGAAGCTCAAGTGGGTTTCTATGCTTGGCTATCTTTGCAATATCCGTGTTTGTCTGTTTGGACAAGAGGGTAATGGTCCGATGTACGACAATCCTGCAAAGGCTAATATGAGTTTTTGCAAGCGCTACCTTGAAGAACGCGACATTCCATACGATGTAGTATGGGTGGATCAGCGTGGCTCATTCTACGAGTTGTCTCTCAAATATGCCAACGAAAATAATGTAGATATCATTATGATTACTACAACTCGTGATATTGCTTTCCATGATTATATTCTTGGAGCTTACGAGCAGACAATTATTGCTAACGATGCAGGTATCCCAGTTTTTGTCGTTAATCCGCGAACGGAGGTTAAACTTGCATACACTAACTTCTAATATTATATAGTATCGTTATATCTAAGTAGAGACGTGGTGACATGTCTCTACTTTCTTGTTTTATATCAGTATGATTTTTGTCACTCACAATAAAAATAAAGCATGCGAAATCGCTGCAATGCTCCCAAAGGGTATAACAATAGAAACTCTTTCAGACATCAATTTTCACGAGGAGATAGCTGAGACAGCAGATACTTTTGAGGGCAATGCCCTTATCAAAGCTCACTATCTGTATGACAGATTCCATAAGCCTTGCTTTGCGGACGACTCTGGGTTAGAGGTGGATGAGCTCAGAGGGGCTCCTGGAGTATACTCTGCTCGCTATTCAGGCGAAAAGGCAAGTGACATGGAGAACAACAACAAGTTGTTATGCGCTGTTAAAGAGATTCCTAATCCTCATGCTCAGTTCAGATGCGTCATAGCTTACATTGACAAAGAGGGAGCTGAACATATTTTTGAAGGTATCGTACGTGGCTCTATCACCCACTCTCCAAAAGGAGACAAAGGATTCGGATACGACCCCTTGTTTGTTCCTGATGTTTATCCCGACAAGACATTTGCAGAACTTTCATTAGAAGAAAAAAACCAAATCAGTCATCGCGCCCAAGCCGTAAAGAGATTCGTCGATTACATCAAGTCACTAAAAGCCTGAATGTCGCTCACAAAAAATCGCTACTTTTGCAACCGCATCATAGTGAAGTTACTATTAAAGATAACAGGGTATTAACAGAAGTCAACAAAATACATTTCTCATATGAAACAACCAATAGTATCATGCGAGGTCACGGCTCTCAACGACAACTCTGATACCTTTTTGGTATTCGACAGAATAAAGAGCGACTTTATATATCCCCTTCACTTTCACCCTGAATATGAGATAAATTGCATAATAGGGGCGAAAGGGGTGAAACGTGTTATGGGCGACAGTGTAGAGGAGATTTCTGATATAGAGCTATGTATAGTCGGACCAAACCTATATCACGTATGGCAAAAAGGCAACTACGATGGCTCGAAACCATGCAGAGAGATAACAATACAATTCAACGGAGACATCCTCAGTTCTCAACTTTTGGAAAAACAGATTTTCCGCTCCATTGCTGATATGTTTCAGCGCAGTTCACAAGGTGTCACATTTGCCGAAGAATCGATACGGAATATTCTTCCCATAATTACAACGATTTCAGAAAAGAGGGGATTTGAATCATTTATTTCTCTGCTGAACCTTCTTCATGCCATGTCTGTTGCGCCCTATCAGCGACAGTTAGCACACGTCTCTTTCCAACAAAGTCCGTCTGGCTTTACAGATGAACGTGTTGAACAAGCATACAACTATCTTAAAGACCATTACTTCGAAAAGATAAAAGTTGAAGAGGTTGCACAAGCTGTCAGGATGTCGACTGTATCCTTCACCAGACTGATAAAAAACAGGACAGGCAAGTGTTTCGTTGACTTTCTTAATGATATCCGCATCGGTTATGCAGCGCGTCTCATGGTTGACTCCAATAAAACCATAAGTGAGATATGCTACTCATGTGGATTCAACAATATCTCAAATTTCAATCGTGTTTTCAAACATCATCAGAGTATGACGCCGAGCGAATATCGCAACGCTTATCAGGGTTCTCGTAAAGTATACTAATTATCATGCAACATTCTATACGCGAAATTCTATCTCATCGCATTCTTGTCATTGACGGTGCTATGGGGAGTCTCATCCAAAAATATAACCTCACAGAAAATGATTTCAGAGGCGAAAGGTTTAAGAATCACCCCGTTCCCATCAAAGGCAATAATGACCTCCTTTCAATAACACGTCCTGATGTCATAACAGAGATACACAAGAGGTATCTGGAGGCTGGAGCCGATATTATAGAGACCAATTCATTCAGCTCTACCAGAATATCTCAAGCCGACTATGGACTTGAATCCATAGCCTACGAACTCAACGTGGCATCAGCCAGAGTTGCACGAGCCATTGCCAATGACTACTCAACGCCTGACAAGCCACGCTTTGTGGCTGGCTCTATAGGACCTACTAACAAAACAGCCTCTATGAGTCCTGACGTCAACAACCCTGGATACAGAGCTATCACATTTGATGAATTGTCAGATGCCTACTACGAGCAGGTGAGAGGTTTGATAGATGGTGGTGTTGACATTATTCTTTGTGAAACGATTTTCGACACTCTCAATACCAAGGCTGCTCTGTATGCAATACAAAAAGCATTGAAAGAGCTTCAGCTGGAGGATTTTCCAGTTATGCTCAGTGCCACCATAGCCGACAAGAGCGGTCGAACACTTGCAGGACAGACTGTTGAGGCTTTCCTAAACTCAGTCCGACACTTTCCTCTCTTGTCGGTGGGTCTCAACTGCTCGTTTGGTGCCAAAGATTTGATTCCATATCTTAAGGAACTTGGCGATAAAGCTGAGACTTTCATAAGTGCATATCCCAATGCAGGACTACCTAACCAATTTGGTGAATACGACGAAACGCCAGAGATAATGGCTTGTAATGTTGCAGAGATATTGCATCAAGGGCTTGTTAATATCATTGGCGGATGTTGCGGCACAACTCCCGAGCATATAGCAGCCATAGCTCAGGTTGTAAATAGCGACAAATTGGCAAAACGTCATATTCCTTTGATTCTGCCCAAACAAATGAAACTATCAGGACTTGACTCTCTTCTTGTTGACAAATCCGTCAAGCCCTTTTTCAATGTGGGTGAACGTTGCAACGTAGCTGGAAGCCGAAAGTTCCTGCGGCTCATAAATGAAAAGAAGTACGATGAGGCATTAGACATTGCGCGTAGCGAGGTTGAGGCGGGCGCCGACATCATTGATGTCAATATGGATGACGCTATGCTTGATGCTGAATTGGAGATGAGGACATTCCTAAATCTATTGATGTCAGAACCAGATGTAGCTTGTCTGCCTGTCATGATAGATTCATCAAAGTGGGCAGTAATCGAAACAGGTCTTAAATGCCTTCAGGGCAAATGCATTGTCAATAGTATATCTCTCAAGGAGGGTGAAGATATCTTTTTGGAACATGCACGCACCATCCTCAAATATGGAGCTGCTACCGTCGTGATGGCTTTCGACGAAAAGGGCCAGGCCGATACATTCCAGCGACGCATTGAGATATGCGAAAGAGCCTACCACCTGCTTGTCGATAAAGTTGGTTTTCCTCCTGAGGATATCATCTTCGACCCCAATGTATTAGCCATTGCAACGGGTATTGAAGCACATAGCAACTACGCTGTTGACTTTATTAAAACCTGCACGTGGATTAAACAAAACCTACCATATGCAAAAATCTCGGGTGGTGTGAGTAACCTCTCATTCTCATTCCGTGGCAACTCGATAGTACGCGAATCAATGCACTCCGTCTTTCTGCACTATGCCGTTGAACAGGGTTTGGATATGGGAATTGTGAACCCGGCATCTATGGTTAGATATGAAGAAATAGAGACAGAATTGCATAATCGTATTGAGGACGTAGTGCTCAATCGCTCAACGGAGGCAACAGAGGCTCTAATCGCACTTGCTGAAGAGATTAAAGCAAAAACATCCGACAAATCGTCACAGCCACAAGTTACAGAATCTGAGTGGAGAAAAAAATCTGTAGAAGAACGGCTTCAATACTCACTACAAAAAGGTATTACAGAGCATCTTGAAAGCGACCTGACAGAGGCATTGCAAAACTATCCGTTAGCTATAAATATCATAGAGGGTCCTCTTATGGATGGCATGAACCGTGTCGGTGAGTTATTCGGCGAAGGTAAGATGTTTCTTCCACAAGTTGTCAAAACAGCCCGTGTCATGAAGCGCGCTGTTGAGATTCTGCAACCTACCATAGAACAGCAAAAGAGAGAATCAGGCAAAGCATCGACTTCAGCTGGCAAGGTTCTGATGGCCACGGTTAAAGGGGATGTTCACGACATAGGAAAAAATATCGTATGCGTCGTTCTTGGTTGCAATAATTATGAGGTTATTGATTTGGGCGTAATGGTCGAGACAAAGATGATTGTAGATGCTGCCAAGGAGCACCAAGTCGATGCTATTGGCCTTAGTGGCCTTATAACACCAAGTCTGGACGAAATGATAAATGTATGCCGTTCTCTTGAAGCTGAAGGTCTGAAAATACCAGTCATGATAGGCGGTGCCACCACAAGCGAGGTTCACACGGCACTACGCATTGCTCCTATCTATTCAGCCCCTGTCGTATGGGTAAAGGATGCAAGCCAAAGTGCATATGTCACACAACACCTGATAAATAGAGATGAGGTTTTCCTGTCCGACTTGAAAAAGAGACAAGAGAAACTTCGTCAGGAGGACAGAGAGAAGAATTCTTGCAAGAATGAAGCAAAGCAAGCGAGTCAATCAGATAAAACATCTTTAGTTATTAACTATGAGATTTTTACTCCAAAACAAATGAATCGTGTAACCTTGTGTAATATTGATTTGACACAGCTTACACCATATATTAACTGGAAGATGTTCCTTGCAGCTTGGAGGACAGTAAAGGGACCTGAGTCTGAGAAGCTTATTGAAGAGGGCAAGAAGATGGTTGACCGCATCATTAAGGAGAGGCTAACAGAAGCACGAGCTACATTCCATATACTACCATGCAATTCTCTTTCTGGCTCCGAGAGTGTTGAGATATATGCACAACACAAAACTCCAAATCCTTGTACATGCGCCGAATGCACACAATACAGATCCCTACGGTCATCTGATGGTAGCAGCAACACAGCTCTCGTCACTCTTAAATTCCCGCATACAACATCTAATGGTAACTCGCTTGCCGATTATATCGCACCGAAGGACCAAGGTAAAACTGACTATATAGGCTTCTTCGCCGCAACAGCTGGTATTGGGATACAAAAGCACATCGAAAAGTTAAAATCGGAGGGTAACGATTATGAAGCCCTGATGATGCAGTTTGTTACAGACCGTCTTGTTGAAGCACTCTCTGAATGGTTACACCATAAGGTGAGAACAAACTATTGGGGATACGTTAAAGAAGTGGAAGAGGGAGATATTCATGCGCAGATGACAGGTCGTTACAAAGGCATTCGTCCTGCCATTGGCTATCCGATAGCACCAGATCATCAACAGAGAAAGACCCTGTTTGAAATTCTGGATGTCAGGAATCAGATTGGAATCGAACTTGTTGGAGAGAACCTTATGATGACGCCATTGTCATCGGTTTGTGGTTACTACTTCTGCAGAGGAACATACTGAGATAGAACTACACCTTATATCTGCGGTCTTTGAAGCAAAGTCTGATATATAACAGCTCGACGCATCTCTTCGGCGTTGAGCTGTATTTGTTTGTCGTTGTTACAAGAAAATGTCACATCCTCTGACTTTGTATTTTGCAGAGTTCCGGGTTCATCTTCATCAAGAGCACACATTCCCTCCTCAGGCAACCCATTCGACATAGGCGTATAGTCCATCGAACGTGATTGCCCCCACGACTTATTAGGAGCCTCTGCGGGTTGCTCTATATACTTATGTCCATTATATCCGTATGGAGAAACCACCTCCTGTTCATCAGATAGAAGTTCTTCCTCTTCGTCTCTGGAAATCTCATCATTCGCATAATCTTCTGTCACCTCCCATTCTCTTACCACTGGTTTGGATGGCGCTGGCCTCTGAACATTGGGTTTCTTAGCGCTCTTACTTGCCTGACTGACCTTGGCAATAATTGCGATAACGAAGGTTAAAATAGTAAAAACAGTTCCTACAGACATAGCGAAAACTTTTAAATGAACACTTAGCAAGCCACAATAAAAGAGAAATCAAGCCATCCTGATTTCTGAATGAAAGTAACTTTGCATCTTCATTTAGCAAAGATATAGAAAGAGATTGAAAAACAAGTTGGTAAATATATAAAATTCACTAACTTTGCACTCATATGATTATCGTGATGATACATATCATCAACGTAGAATTTACTAAGATACAAATATTAGGATATCAATATGGACAAGTATATTCAGCAGCTCATACAGAACAACTCGAGAGTTAATATCCCTGGTTTTGGTGCTTTAATGACAGCCGGAGAGGGTGGCGGTTTGATGTTCAACCAATATCTCAACTTTGACGATGGACTCATTTCAGGAGCTATTGCGAGTGCTGAGGGAATCTCTGAAGAGGAGGCAAAGAACAGAGTCTCGCAATATGTTGAGAACCTTAAAGGGGTGCTTGCTTCAAAGAGTGAAGTGTCAATAAATGGAATTGGAACATTCCGCAAGGATGGTGATGTGATAGAGTTCATTGCAGACTCTAATGCGGTTAATCAAGATGGGGAGCGTGCCCCTATTGAAGTCATTGAGCCAAGAGCCACAGACGACAATGCGAATACAGCAGATAACACTACATCCACTTCATCATATTACTATGATGAAGAAGAAGAGAAACGTAAGCGCACTATAATATATGTTTTGCTTGTCGTACTCCTGTTCCTCATTCTTGCATGGGTTTGCCTATTTGTAATCAACAAGGACAATTGCGTGTACAGACTATTCTTTGGAGCCGAGACAGAGCAGGTTGAAATAGTACCAGAGCCAGAACCAGAACCAGAACCAGTTGTTACAGAACCTGAGCCAGAACCTGTCGTTGAGAGTACTTCACCAGAGAAGCGTTACAACATTATAGTTGGTAGCTACAATGACGAATCTTCTGCACAGGCACGAGTTGCCCGTCTAAAAGAAAAGGGGTTCAATGATGCCTTTGTTCTCCCTATGCAGATTAAAGGTGTTCAGAAATACCTTGCCGTCATTGATAGTTCAAACAGTCTTGTTGAAGCTGAGAGAAGACAAGAGGAGATTGTTGATAACTATCATATCGAAAGCTGGATGACAAACTCTGGCGAGTGATTAGTTATTTGAAATACATTCAACAATGGCTTCGTGTGCTACCTGATGAGGTTTCACACGAAGCGTTGTTTATAAATGATTACACTTCAGACCTATTGACAATAGTTATTCCCCTCCACAATGAGGAGAATAATATCCCTAAACTACTGAAGCAACTAAAACAACAGGATACCAAAGCTATATTGGTGTTAGACCATTGTAGCGATTGTACGGAGGAGAAGTGCCAGGAACTATCCTGTGAAGAGTCTAAGATACGTATAATCAATAATTCTTATGAACACGGCAAAAAAAATGCCCTTCGAACTGCCATTGAGATTGTGGATACTCCTTATATTCTTTGCACTGATGCTGACTGCTCTATCCCTGCAAAATGGACACACTACATCGGCTCATACCTGAACTCTAAAAGTGTAAAACCCGACCTACTGCTTATGCCGGTTGGTGTTGCTTCGGCACATAACAATGGAGTTGCTCACATCAGAGAGCGCCTTTTTACTATTGATTTCATTTCTCTGCAACTATCCACAGCGGGATGTGCATTATCTGGAAGCCCATCAATGGCTAACGGCGCCAATATTCTATTCTCACGCGAATTATATCTCTCTCATGACCCACACTCTGATTACATATCTGGCGATGACATGTTTTTACTCTCAGAGGCGAAAAAGATGGCAAGGCCGATTGAGTATCTATACTCTCCTGATGTAATGGTCAGTACTACAATGCCACCCTCATTCAGAGCATTCATACGACAGCACTCACGATGGCTTAGAAAAGGAACTGGGTATACCGACACCGAGACAAAGAAGCTTGCACTTAGCGTATTCATATCAAATATATCGTGGCCTATCCTTTTCATACTCTTGCCGTGGTCGCCATTTTGGCAGTGGATTCCACTATGTCTGTTTATTCTGAAAACATACTATGAAAGAAAGCTACTAATCAAAGGAAAAGCATTGTTCGGCATTTCATTCAGAGAGTATGAGATTATTTATTTTGCCCTAATATATCCTTTTTTGATGGCAATAATTGCCATAGTCAGCATATTCCGCTCTAAGAGACAATGGTAAAGGCTGTCGCCACGAATGACAACAGCCTTTAAAACATATAAGATTTTTCCTGATTATTCTGCCACCCAAGCCTTGACAGCCTCTTGTGATGGATTGGTGAGTCCGAGTTTCAGTTTCTTGTTCTGACCACACATATCCTGGAATAGTTTTCCTGGATTGACTCCTTTGAGATCCGACACTTTCATATAACCCAACTTGTAAATAACATCGACCCATTCAGACGGAACACCTATAGCCTGGAACATCTCCGGCATATCCTTCTGCGGTTTCTTCTCGGGTTTCATCTGAGGGAAGAACAGCACCTCTTGTATTGACTGCTGTCCGGTCATGAGCATACATAAGCGGTCTATACCGATACCCATTCCCGAAGTAGGAGGCATACCATATTCAAGAGCTCGAACAAAGTCCATATCAATAAACATAGCCTCGTCATCGCCCTTCTCAGAGAGTCGGAGTTGCTCCTGGAATCGCTCATACTGGTCAATCGGGTCATTCAGCTCCGAATAGGCATTACAAAGCTCCTTGCCGTTAACCATCAGCTCAAAACGTTCTGTCAACTCTGGATTCTCACGATGTTTCTTGCAAAGAGGAGACATCTCGACAGGATAGTCAGTGATAAATGTAGGCTGTATGTAGTTCCCCTCGCACTTAGCACCGAATATTTCATCAATGAGCTTACCCTTACCCATTGTTTCATCCTGTTCCACACCAATCTGCTTGCACACTTCACGCAGCTGATTTTCATTCATGCCAGTGATGTCGATGCCAGTAAACTCTTTAATGGCATCAATCATAGTGACTCTTTTGAAAGGTCGTTTGAATGATATTGTGTGGTCGCCGAACTGAACATCTGTTGTTCCATTAACCTTGAGAGCTATTGTTTCGAGCATCTCCTCAGTAAAGTCCATCATCCACTTATAATCCTTATAAGCTACATATATCTCCATGCATGTAAACTCAGGATTATGGGTGCGGTCCATACCCTCGTTACGGAAGTTCTTACCTATCTCATAGACACCATCATAACCACCTACTATAAGACGCTTCAGGTATAGCTCCGTTGCGATACGCATATACTGGTCGATATCGAGAGAGTTATGATGAGTTATGAAAGGTCGTGCAGAGGCACCTCCTGGAATAGCCTGAAGTATTGGTGTCTCAACCTCCAGATATCCATGGTCATCAAAGAAGCGTCGCATAGTCTGCATAATCTTAGCACGTTTCATAAAGATATCGCGCACACCTTCGTTAACGACAAGATCGACATAACGCATACGATAACGCTGTTCTGCATCAGAGAAAGCATCGAAAACCTGTCCGTCCTTCTCTTTGACGATTGGAAGTGGACGTAGTGACTTGCTGAGAACTGTCAACTCCTCACAATGAACACTGATCTCACCTGTCTGTGTTTGGAACACAAAGCCCTTTACACCCACAAAGTCACCAATATCCAGAAGTTTCTTGAAGACCGTGTTATATAATGTCTTATCCTCTCCTGGACAAACATCGTCACGTTTTATATATACTTGAATACGGCCTTGACCATCTTTCAGTTCAAAGAAAGATGCCGACCCCATGATACGGCGAGTCATGATACGACCTGCAATAACAACCTTACGTTGCTCATCAGCATTAAAGTTGTCTCTAATCTCCTGACTGTGGGCATCCACAGGGAAGAGAGCAGCTGGATATGGGTTTATTCCCAATTTGTAGAGTTCCTGCAGACTATTTCTGCGACCAATCTCCTGTTCTGTCAATTCCATATATTGATGTAATCTTATATTTCAAAACAATCGGACGCAAAGATAGTTATATTTTTTCATTTTGGGTAAAACGACCTATTAGGCTGATTAATATCAATAAACAGAAAATGTTGTTTTACATATAAAAATTCTTTGCTACATTTGCTTTCGGTATGCGTGATTTTTAATAACTAAAGAACGATATAAGAAATGCTTGTCAAGACATACGGGTCAGCTGTAAGTGGCATTGAAGCCTATACGATAACACTTGAAGTTAATGTAACAACGGGTATCAAGTTCTACATCGTTGGACTTCCCGACAATGCTGTCAAAGAGAGTCAACAGCGTATGGAATCAGCACTAAAGGTCAATGGATGGCATTGGCCAGGGCAGAAAATTGTCATAAATATGGCACCCGCTGATATTCGTAAGGAGGGCTCTGCCTACGACCTGCCGTTAGCCATTGGTATTCTCGCTGCTTCTGAACAAATCGTCAGTGATAAACTGGGTAAGTACATAATTATGGGAGAGTTGTCGCTTGATGGTAGTCTTATGCCCATCAAAGGTGTCTTGCCTATTGCCATAAAGGCAAAGCAAGAGGGATACGAAGGAATTATCGTCCCTAAGCAAAATTCACGAGAGGCAGCAATCGTTGACGGATTAAAAGTATATGGCGCGGAGACGATACGACAAGTTGCACAATTTCTTGTTACTGGCGAAGGACTTGAACAGGAGATGGTCGATACGGATGAAGAGTTCCGCAGGAATATAGATGTTATCGATTTTGATTTTGCAGAGGTGAAGGGACAGGAGAAGGTCAAGAGAGCTCTTGAGATTGCCGCTGCCGGAGGACACAACATTCTTTTGATTGGAGCTCCTGGTTCTGGCAAGAGCATGATGGCCAAACGTCTTCCAAGTATTCTTCCTCCATTAACGCTGGACGAAGCACTTGAGACGACAAAGATTCACTCTGTGGCTGGCAAGGTTAGCTCTGGGACCTCCCTCATAACACGCCGTCCTTTCCGCTCACCTCATCATACCATTTCAGACGTAGCTCTTGTAGGAGGTGGTGCATACCCTCAACCTGGTGAGATTTCTCTGTCACATAACGGAGTTCTTTTTCTTGATGAGCTCCCCGAATTTAAGAGAAGTGTCCTGGAAGTCATGAGACAACCATTGGAAGACCGCACTATATCTATATCACGATCAAAATTCTCTGTTGACTATCCTGCAAGTTTCATGCTGGTAGCGAGCATGAACCCCTGTCCTTGTGGCTACTTCAATCATCCTGAACGACAATGTACTTGTGGGCCTGGCATGGTTCAGAAATACCTCGGACGAATATCGGGTCCGCTCCTCGACCGTATAGACCTGCACATCGAGGTTGTTCCCGTTCCATTTGCTAAATTGGCGGAGCAACCTACAGGAGAAAGTAGTCGTGAGATAAGGAAACGTGTTATAGCAGCTCGTGAGATCCAGAACCAACGATACTCATCGATAGAAGGTATCCATTGTAACGCTCAGATGACATCCAAGCTTTTGAATAAGTATGCTGTCCCTGAAGAGTCAGGACGACTCATGCTCAAGACAGCCATGGAAAAATTGGGCTTGTCAGCAAGGGCATACGATCGTATCTTAAAGGTATCTCGTACGATAGCTGACTTAGAGGGGAGTGACAATATCAAGCCTTGTCACATTGCAGAAGCAATCCAGTATCGTTCACTTGACCGCGATACTTGGGGCAATTAATTAGGCATCTCGCATTACAACCTTAAGCACCTCGTCGGGATTTATATCCATACAGGCATAGTTGCCCAAGCGACACGGCTTATCGCCATAGATAGAGCATGGTCTGCATTTCAGCGACTCTTTTTGGACAACATCCTCTATGGATTGTCCATACCCAAGGAATCCCGCGTATGGATGGGTGGCACCCCAAATACTGACGACACGAACGCCGTAAAGAGAAGCCATATGCATAGCAGACGAGTCCATAGAGATCATTATATCAAGATTTGATATCAATGCCAACTCATCTTTCAGAGGCATGACACCGATGACACTGCTTATTTTTTTATGCCCATCTGATATTGTTTCTGCGATTCTTCGCTCCTCATCGCCACCCCCAAAAACAAAGATATGAACATTTCCTTGAGCCACCAGTTTCATGGCAATATCAAGCATATTAGAGATAGGATAAATCTTTCCCTGATGCTGCGCAAAAGGAGATATTCCAATCCATACATCTCCATTTTTTTCTGACGGGACAACATCATTCTGCGGAACTTGCCTTTTACTCTGAAACGAGTGAGATAACTCCACGGGAAATCCTGCTTTAGTTAGTGTCGATGCATAACGGTCCGTCATCAACATCAACTGACTATGGTCTGCTTGAGTCTTCGGATTCAGCAGACGCTTCTTCTCTTTTCTTCCTTTGTCTATATGAGAGATTTTCACCTTATATAACGACAGAAGGCCTATTGTCCATCGTATGACTTTGGTGCGTAGCACGTCATGCAAGTCTATAATCTTGGAAAACGAATATGTTTTCTGAAGAGAATATGCAAGTGATAGCAGTGAGAAGAGGTTTTTACACTGCTTTTTGACATTGATATCGAGAATAGTGAGGTTCTCTATTTCGGGGAAAAAGGGAGCAAAAAAAGGAGTTGTCAACAAATAGAAATGCTTATCCCTGTGTTGATTACATAAATCTATGATAACGGGTGCTGACATTGCCACATCACCCATAGCCGACAATCTGATTAGTAGTATTGATTCTGCTGCCATTTAAAAAGAGTAGTCCTTTCGCAATTATTTTTTGCAAAGATATAAAAAATCCTCTGTCCACCATAGGGGACAGAGGATTATAGTTTATTCAGCTAATTATTTACTAAAGGTTACCATTGTTAGCAGCCTCAATCATAGCTTGGTTAGCTGAGATGAAGACCTCTACACGACGATTCTGAGCGCGACCAGCTGCTGTTGAGTTATCAGCTACTGGATCCTGATAGTCAAGACCTGCACTTGTGATACGGCTTGCTGCAATACCACATGACTGTAGGTAATCAGCTACCGACTTAGCTCGGCTTGTAGAAACCTTCTGGTTAGCCTCAAGAGAGCCTGTGTTGTCAGTATGACCATAAACCTGAATGTTTGTATCTGTCATATCAGCCATCTTTGTAGCAAAATCCTTGAGAGCTGTCTTAGCGCCTGCATTAAGAGTGCTACTGTTTGTAGCAAACTTGATGCCATCCTCACCGAATGTTACCTTGATTGCCTCAAGACCATTCTGATCCTCTACTGTCTCAACCTGAGCATTCTGGAGAGCCTCGAGTTCCTTCTTCTTCTTATCCATCTTGCGACCGATGAGAGCACCTGCACCTGCACCTACCACTGCACCTGAAGCAGCACCAATGATTGCGCCCTTCTTCTTATTCTTACCAGTGAGAGCTGCAATACCAACGCCTGCACCTGCACCTACTGCTGCACCTGCACCTGCACCGATGGCTGTTCCCTTTGCTGTTGAGCTCATTGATGAGCATCCGCTGAATACAATGGATGCACAAAGACCCATTGCAAGAAATAGTTTTGTAATTTTCATCTTCTTAGATTAGAGTATGTACTTAATTTATTATCTACTTAACATGTACTTAAACGAGATTCTCATTTAAATGTTACATCTGTATTTTATTTTTTATAAAGAACAGGGTTAAGAGTCTCATCATTATACATCTTCATCTGCTTGTATACTTTCATATACTTGCGACCAGAAGCTATATCCTCTATCAACTCCTCAATGGCTGTCGAGAGGTCCTTATGCTGCTCAAGGAGCACATTTAGTTTAGCCTGGCATCTCTCTACATGACTCTTATCCACGTTTTTTCGTGTTGTCTCTTGTGTCATATGATATATCTTAAGTGCAAGAATACTCAGACGGTCAATAGCCCATGCTGGACTCTCCGTATTGATTTTGGCATCTTTACACACCTCGACTCCCGCATATTTCTGCAGGAAATACGAGTCTATATATTCAACCATATCCGTGCGGTCCTGATTACTTTTATCTATGCGACGTTTCAAGACAAGTGCTGCTGAAGGGTCGATGTTTGGGTCTCTGATAATATCCTCAAAATGCCATTGAACTGTATCAATCCAGTTCTTATGATAAAGGAGGTGTTCAAGTTCCGACTTAGCATAGGGATTCTCTATCGGCTGATCTACGTTATCGAGAATGTGATAATCGGAGATAGCACGATTGAAAACCTCCCAACAAAGTTCTGTAAATCTCTTATTCATTTAATTCTATTTTTGTTATTGATACTTATCGACTATCTATTAAGAGAAAATCTGGTCACCGCTCTTAGAGTGAGAAGTTACAACAATCTTGCCACTTCCAACCTGAAGTTTCTTTTTCTTGGATGTACCTTTTACTGTCAATACGCAATCGCGTGACTCGGATGAGACATCAAATGAGAGTTCGTCCTTCTTATTGGCAAATTTCATCTTTATGCGACCCGTTTCGCTCTCGAAATTTGACGAATCCGTCAGGATAATACCTTGTGCTGATGTTATGGTCCCCGAAACAGTCTTTATATTCAACTGACCTTTGATACTATTAAGGAATGAGATATCTCCTCTGACTGTTTCAGCCTTTATCAGCCCGGCAGTTATGTATTGCATCCGGATAGCCCCACTTTTCGAATTCAAATCTAAATTGCCCTCCACATTCTCGATTGACTGCTTTCCAGAGATTGTCGTCGTACGAACATCACCCTTTATATGCTTAGCTGTCAGTGTTCCTTCACCTGATTCGAGGTAGAGAGTTCCCTCACAATCATTGGCAGAGACAGAGCTTGCTCCACACACTAAGTTAAAGTCGCCTTTCGAACGGTCGGCAGTAATTGTTCCGCCACGTGTGTAGGCATCAAACTTACCCGATGACTTATCAATGCGAATCTTTCCAAATTCCGACTTACACTTGACATTACAACCTGAGACACCCTCCATCACGACCGTACCTGCAGCTGTTGTTACATCTACGGAGAGTGCTGACTTGAGATATATCACAAATTCACCATTGAATGCCACTTTGCAGTCCTGTGGAATAATAATAGACATCACGACTGCCTGATTTTGTTTCTCAACAACTATATCAAAGCCTTCGACAGGGTCCATTGCCTCTATCAGGCCGCTCACCGAATTGCACTGCATTGAGTCGGGAGCTTGCTGAATGCTGACTTTGCAGAATTTAGCATCGAGTTGCAATGTTGAGAATCCGTCCAACTGTTGAAAAGTCTGTGCCACAGGAGTCATCTGACGAACTCGTGTAATAGGATTGTCAATTTGAGCATTGCTGCAGACTGCCACTAAAAGCGTAGCCAGCAGTGTGTAAATATTCTTCATTGTAATAGCGTATGTTTTGATTCGTTCCTTTGGTACGTAAAAGTAGTTTTTTTTGTTGTGATACAAAAGAGAACAACCAATAATATTCACAATCAGACATAGAGGGCGTCATAACGTTTTTGTTATGACGCCCCTTGTTGTAATGTGTTGGATATAGATATAGTTGTTGTAAAGGAAGAATTGTATTTCAATAAATTTGTATCTTGCATCCTCCAGCGTTTCTTTTCAAGCGGTTCATATCTATGATACGAATGTAACGCCCTTGGAGTTCTGATACTTTGTTCTACCTGAGCTCTGAACGGAGCCAAATGATAGTCTCCGTTGCCATTCCTACTACATTGGCAATATCCTCTTGCGGCAATGCCACTCTCAGTCGCTTTTCAGAATCTATTACGATCGTCTGCATGAATGTTGCGAGAACTCCTGCGCAAATGTTCACGCTAAGTTTGCTGCACAAATTCCATTATAAAACACTGCATATCTGCAGCGCCCTACAATAGCGATGCTTAGCACTTAAACGACAAGTGCAAAGTTAGATATAATCTATCAATCTGGCAAATAACAATTCAGAATACCATCGTTCCCAGCAACGACTATACAACCATCCACAATAGCCACGAGGGAGTGAGCCGGCACTGGATAACCGGGCAATAACTTCCCCTCTTTGGTATAGATATATGCCAAGTGGTCATGTTCGTCATATAACATTATATTACCACCTGTCGAGTAAGCCACTTGATCGGCAGATGATATGCATATTCGTTCTTTCGATAACAACCCCTCATCAACAGAAATTCTCATAAATAGACTATCCGTTAAAGCGGCAAAATCAGGTGAGCCTTGTCCCAACTGTATTAGATGATGCTTAATAGTATTTGACGACAAATCGCGCAATACATCAATGTCACTAAAGAGTACCTCACCTGTTGGTATTTTGACGGAGGCGAATCTTCCATCAATAGTAGTTGTGACAAAACGAGATGCATTAAAGTTTTTGGTAGGCAGGACAAGGCACTCCGTACTTGCGGGGTTAGGAGCGAACAATGTTGCTGGTTTAATTCGTTCATTGCCTTTTCTGTCGACGATGTACGAACGCAACTCATCTTGTATGAGTATATAGTCTTTATTATCAGCGACATAATGAATCACTGGACGTCTGACTACTGCCTCTGTATGTGGTATTGTCCACCCTTCCACGAGACGTGTATCTGGTCCGTAAACGTATGTCGCTTTATTATCACAAGAGACGAATATTCTGAAATCAGACGAATTGTCATACTTAACAAATGAGACCCCACTCGTTGCCTTTGCATTTAGTTTTACAGGGAATTCAGCTGTATTATTACCATTCCTGTCGATTAGTTGTATTGCTTTTTCAGTAGCGAAAAGGTATTGCAACTTACCGTTCTTATAGTAATCAATCTGGAGAACATCGCCCACTATTGGTGCATCGACCTGGCATTTCCAAAGAGTGAGACCCTCGCTATTAATTAGATAGACAAAGTTATCAGCATCCTGAACGAAGACCTCCATCGACCCTGTATTGTGATTTTTTACTGCATATGGACGACCAATAATCGGTGCTCCAAGACGAGCCTGCCACTTTGTTGGTCTATCAATTGCCACGTTCACATTACTACGCTCCACGCAGAAACATATATAGGGCAGGTTATTAATCTGCGACATCTGCCACCCTTCAGTCATAACAGACTCATCTGAGAGAATCCTTTTTGTATAGACGAATGAAGCGCATCGACCTGGGAAGTTATTTCGGAAATTCCGAAAGTGTGCATCATTAAACAATGTCCGATTTAGGAGATTCTCATACAGCACATTACCCAATGTCGTTATATTATCTGCCATTATGAGACAGTTGTCATAGCGAAGGTAATAACGACAAGGAACCTTCTGAGTCCCTAAAATATCGGGTAAGAAGAACAGTTCGGCATCAGATTTGAATGCTTCGTATACGGGAACTTTTACTGAAGATAATGGTGAGAGAACATCCACCTCTTTTGGTTCAACGCCTTTATTCAACGTCATCAGGAGTGTATTAATTTTTCCTTGCAGAAGTGTTCCGTTCTCACCCTTTATGAAAAACGCTTCCGAATTATCAAATTGTACTAATGCCATCTGATTTGAAAAAATCTCTTCCAAGGCCGCCTCAACGTCCTGATTATACGTTTTGAAACATTCAGTCTGTCGTTCACGATAAGAATCCTCCTTTCCATTATTTCTAAGGAATAACAGATATTGTTCGTTACCTAATCCTCGCGAACCTGAAGCGAATGTTTTAACCTCAGAAGATATAGAGGGAACATACTTATCTATTGAAATACTCTCAGCGTTTACGGATACTATAGCCGATTCTGACATTACGCGTTCAGAAGTCATCATCCCACTACCAGTGATTAATGAAGAGGATGTAGATATATCCAATTCAACCCAGACTGGTGCTCCTTCAGTTGAATTGTGCCGAAAGAAGAGAGAATATGGAGTTGCGACTGATGCGGTATGAAACAGTGTGCTGAACGATGTGGCATCCGACAATTTTGGTTGTTCTGCGTGCACTCCGAGAATAGAGAGTAATGATGACATCTGAGACGATGCGAAAAGACATTTCTCGTATGCCATGAAATGGATATTTACCGAATCGGGTAATGAGACTTTGTATATGGTAGTTCCGGAACAAACCGTATCGGATGAGGAGACACCTGCAATCTCCCGCATATAAGATCTTTGTTCTTTATGACATTTAAATGGAAATGAAAGAACTTGATACTCAGCACTTTCCATTTCGACCATTGCTATATCGAGTTCTCTATCTTCTGTCGAGTCGTTCAGAAATAACAAGAAGTGATTGTACCCATCTGCGAGTTTGTAGTCGAGTTTGAACGAGTCGGAAAATTTCGAAGCCAGATATAACTCGAGATTTCGCCATTGCGAATCGCCTTTTACAGCTTTACGATAGTCGTTAGACTTATTGAAACGAACTATTCTTTTGCAGTCTGCTCGCAAACAATTAATTGGATAATTATCCGTATATGGCTTTGTATCGTTCAGCCAATATGTTATCGCCGCAACGATTCCGACTACGACAATAACTCCAATAAATATAACAACAGACCTCTTGTTCATGAATTAGTTTTTCCTCGTTACAAACATTCTGAATATTGAGAAAAGGACATAAAGAGCTATTGTAATAGCTATTCCACCCCATCCGCAAAGAATAATAGAGATTAAAGCTACTGCGATAAGAATGAAGCGTAGTTCATTTCCTTTCCATGTCCAATGCTTGATTTTGAGAGAGAACATTGGAATTTCGCTTACCAGAAGATAACAGAAGATAGCCACCATGGCCGAAACGAGCCAAAGAGGAATTTGCATACCAACACTGGTATCGAGCCAAAGCATAAGAGAGGCTGTGAACATAGCTGTTGCTGTTGTTGTCAAGCCAATAAAATTCTCAGTTTGGCGTTTGTCAACGTTGAACTTAGCAAGTCGCAATGCTGAGAAGAGGACAAGAAGCAATGGCAGGTAAATCAACAGTCCGAGTTCAGAAAAGTAATTGTTTTTGAGATAGAGAGCATAAAGGCCAGCTGGAGCAAACCCGAAAGACAAAAGATCAGCCAATGAGTCGAGTTCTTTTCCTATTTCACTGCTGACATGAAGTAATCGAGCTACGAAACCATCAAAAAAATCGAATATGGCCCCACAGAAAATCAAAATACAAGGCAACAGATACGAGCTACCTATTTCAGGGAAAAGAGGCTGTCCTGATACAGCTGAAAGAGATAATACTACGGAAGCTACACCGCAGAGTAAATTCATTGATGTTATAGAATTTGGGATAGAATTCTTGATACTTTTCATTTAAATATATTATTAATCACAATTGTCTGTTGTGCCGTTGCCAAAACAGACCTTTACGCTATGCAAAGATATGAATAATAACGGAGATGCATTACTCACTTACGCATCTCCGTTATTATTTTTATTAAAAATGTCGCTCTTCTTTCATAGATGAAGAGGCTCGATTATGGATTCTACTTTTTCAGTGGGAATATCCATGACAGCCATGCCATAATTAAGGCTATGGCTGCTGGGATGAGTGAGAATAGACACCACACCATAGTCCTAACTGAGTCGGTAATGGATGCTGGGTCAATAATCTGATTTCCAAATTCATCGGTCATCATCGTAGCACCTGCCAAACCAAGCAGGAGAGCTATGAGGGAACCTGATATTGCACCTCCGAATTTCTGCGACATCGTACCTGACGAGAAGATCAGACCTGTCGATGAAGCGCCAAACTTCGCGGTAGCAAAGTCTGCAACATCAGCGTACATAGACCACAGGAGAGGTGAGTATAGGCCGATACCAACAGATGTAAGAATTACGAGAGCCACCATTGCCCACATATAATCAGGATTCATTGGAATGAAGAAGAACAGGACAGAAAGTATAGCACAAATCAACGATGCATACATGAAGGCTTTGCGCTTTGAGCCTACCTTAGCCGTGAATATTGGAGATACAGCTCCGAATATCATACAAGTAACCTCTCCCAATGCCATGAAAACAGTATAGTTTATAATGAAACCGCCAAGTGTCACATCACCATGCAGACAGTATTCAAACATATAACCAGCAACGGCATAACGGAATCCATTGAAGAAATTAGTGCAAATACCTATGATTGTGAGGTATATCCATGGTTTATTCTTGAAGAGGTCTGCAAATTGTTTAAATGAGAACGACTCAGCTCTTTTCATCTTGACACGCTCCTTTGTCATCAGACCGCAAGCAAGTGTCATTATGGTAGCAATAAGTCCGAAAATTGCGCCTATGATAGCGTATTGTTTCTGTTGTATCAACTGCACCTCTTCTGCAGACAGGCCTGCTGCTGTATGGTCACCAATAGCTTTCTGGATATAAGGGAAGGCCAGCAGTGTGATGAATCCCATAGCATAGGCACCTACCATACGGAAGGATGAGAACTCATTCTTCTCATTGTCATCCTCTGTCATCACACCCAACAGTGAACCATAAGGCACATTTACCATAGTGTATATTAACATCATCAACAGATAGAATGTATAGGCATATACCCTCTTAAACTCAGGTGCTATATCGGGTGTATAGAAGAGCAAGGCGAAAATTAGTCCGAATGGGACTGCTCCGAATATAAGCCATGGACGATAGGTTCCCCATCGCGACTGTGTGCGGTCTGCCAAGCTACCCATCAGCGGGTCGGTGACAACATCGAACATTCGCGCTATGAGCATAAGAGCCGCTGCATCGGCAAATGATAATCCGAATACGTTAGTAAAATAAAGAGGAAATGCGATAGACATCAATTTCCATGTGATACCGCCTGAGGCAGCATCACCAAGTGCATAGCCTATCTTTTCTGATAATTTTGCCATGATAATATTGGTTATTGGTTCCTGTTTAAATAAGCCACTAATTCCAATGCTATCTGCTCATGTTCCTGACAATCTGGATGGTCGCCCCCTCCATTTTTCCACTGACGGGTGAAAAAATAGTGTTCGGTTCCCTCTGTTGCAGACTCCACCGATAGTATCATCTTCATCAACCAGCTACGCAAAGTATCGTCCGCCATAGGGGATGTCAACATCACAATGCGCGACTCAGGGTTTTTCTCTCTAACCATTCCTATGAAATCGACATAGGCACTACAGAAAGCTGTTGAATCCTGAATACCATCGTTCTGACCGAGACATATACATATTGTCTGTGGCTTGATTGCGAAGTTATAATCTATATCGTTATCTCGCAAATCTATTTTATCATAAACCATCGGCATACATATATCCATATCACAGCAAGAGCGAATCAGTCCAATACCAGAGACTGATGTCAGCATCCATTTAGCATTCATCATTCGAGCAGCGCGAGGGCCATAGGCGAAGTATGCTCTATGGCGGTCGCCCCAGTTTCCTGTTCCGTAGGGAACCTCATCACAATAGGCCTCGGCGCCACAAGTGATTGAGTTTCCGATAAACTCTATAAGTGGTGCTTCAATATCTGTCGGAGACCAGGCCTGAAGGTTGCGTGTCGTAACCTCTGCCAGCTGCGTGTATCCATGAGACGACTCGGTGTCGCGGCACACAAGTAGAGTATGGCGATTACGAGACGTGTCAATCAATGAATCCAAAGAAATCGTATTTATGGCTGAATCGACTTTAATCCTTGATTCTTTATCATCCAGAACCAATTCAAGATAGTTAAAACTACCTGAGTACAGAATTTCATTTATAATCATCAGAGTACACTCATTTCCCTCGAAGGCAAAAGAAAAATAGGCACCTGACGCCCATTGTCTCACGCCAAGCGAATCAGATGTATACTCTCCACGTCCGACATATTCTATATTGCAATCGCCACCTGAATAAGATTGCAATTTTGCTGGTTTACTACATGCTACTATGATGAGAACCGTGAGGAATGATAAAAAGAATATTTTCATTGCATCATTTTAATTCTATGTATCACCTCAAGCATTGCCCTTGAGTTGTGGTATGGGCACTTCCAGAATCCAGCAAGGCAATCATCATACTTGTCCACACCATCTTTATCTACTCGCCATATCCACTCACCTTTAGCCCTTGGAGCAGATATATGAGCCTTAATGAAATTCCATACTTTCAGCATTATGCCATAGTACTTAGCGTCGCCTGTCAAACGCCACGTATCAGCCAATCCGCACATCGCCTCTGCC
This sequence comes from Marinilabiliaceae bacterium, assembly GCA_021443545.1. Lineage (GTDB taxonomy): Bacteria > Bacteroidota > Bacteroidia > Bacteroidales > Marinilabiliaceae > W3P20-009. Next base: position 49,266 of record JABUTU010000012.1, read on the forward strand.
TGTGGCCACCAATGTTTATCCGTGTCGAGATGGCCGTTTACCTTTTCATAAAAAATTGCGTTTCCGCCATCTAACCCCTCCTCGAGTGTAACATCTACGAGTCGTTTACAGAGAGGCTTTAATCTGTTCATCCACTGCTCATCTTCAATCACCTCAGCAGCCTCATACAAGAGCCATGCTCCCTCAATGTCGTGACCATACGAATCGATTTCCGACTTTACTTTCCAGTCCATCTCAAAGAACAGATTAAAATGACCCGTTTTGGGGTCGATTATCTTTGAAGCGAAGATGTCAAGCAAATGATTGATTGACATCTTCAGCTTCTCAGATGGTTGAACTTTGTATAGATTGACGTATGGCTCAATGATATGAAGATGAGTATTCATCGTTTTTGGCGTATTCTCCTCCTTTTCGGAGAGGCGCAGATCAGCAATATCAGTCCAATCGGCAGCTCTTGCCTCTATATAGCCTCCCTCCTTGGTATCGAGGAAATGTTTCTCAAGGAGTTCATAAGTCTCAACAGCCAGACTGAGAGCCTTCTGACTTCCCGTTGCACGATAATACTCTGATAATCCGTAGATTATAAAACCCTCTGCATAAGCTTGTTTTTTGGTATCAAGAGGGGTTCCATCAGGGTTCACCGACCAATAGAAGCCACCATTTTTATTATCATACAGATAATTAATTATGAAATTGAAAACCCTGTCAGCAGCTTCTCTATAAACAGGTTTATGAAATGCTAAGTAACCTGACGAGAACGACCATAGCATTCGGCCATTGAGGATAGCTCCTTTGGGTGCATTCCGGACTATATTGTTATGAGAATCGCGTTCTCCGTAGAACCCACCATTTTCATCATCATGCATATAGTCAATCCAATAATGGAGAATGCTGGAATGCTCCTGCTCCAGCTCCGATATGATGCTATTCATTATTCTTTGTTTGTTATAAATTCTTCCAATGTAATGGTCCATTCCGAGTCGTATAGTGCTTTACGTGCTGACCAGTCGTTAGCAGTCTCAATAAATTCGCTCCAACACATAAACCAGCTCCAGTTCTTCTGTTTTTTGAGCAACTCTTCGGTTGGCAATTTTCCACACTCTCCTATTGCTATAATTTTTCCTTTAGCAAGATCCGACAATAGTTCGTAGTCCTTATCCTGATAATTCTGGTTATAGACGTCAGTTGCAAGAATATCAACTATGTCGTATCCAGGGAAATACTCATCATAGCACTTTACATTTTGGCTGTTTACCTCGTTAGCATTAAAGACCCACAGGAGATTGTTGAGACCATGGTATTTAGTAAGGCGGTCATAGAGCATTCTGTATAGAGCTTGATAACCATCTTTTCCAGGTCGTTCGCCCCACCAAAACCAATTGCCGTTCATCTCGTGATAGGGTCGCCAGATAACTGGGATATTCTCATCTTGAAGTTGACGAAGAAAGAAAGCTATGACATCGACTTGAGATTTCCATCTTCTATTCAGCTCCGTTCCATCTGTTATTAGCTCCTTCCATTGTTGATCTGTCAGCTTACTCTGAATGCCATAATCGCCCTTCCATGTTGTGAAATTTCCATCGACCGTTGGAGGCACAGCATGCCACATCAGAGTAATGATAGCACCCTTCTTATGCCACTTGATTGCATTATCAATGACACGCTGCCGGAAATTAATACCATCAAGAGAGTTGGGTTTTGAGTATCCGAAATCTTGTCCGAAGACCACAGGATGGCTTCCTTCGGTCAGGTTCTCGACACGTTCCATATATATATCAGAATAGAGAGGATAGGAGTGTTGACCTGTCAGACAGCACTTACCCCTTAGCTCATAAAGCTTAGCAAGTAGAGCTTTCGCTTCAAGCGTAGCATTCGGGTTCATCGGTAAGAATTGCGCCATAGAGAGTGATGAGACTGCAAAGGCAATAATTGTTGAAAATATAATCTTCATATCCCTTAATTAACTGAAAGGTTATTATCTATCAATTTATTTATTCTGCTGACACTCTCGAATGAATAGAGGCCATCCTGAGGAGTATTCATACAATAGTCAACAAGTTGATTGATTGTAGATGTTGCTACGTGCATACGTGTATCGCTTGAGGCATAGTAAATAAACACTCTACCATCCTCATCAGCTATCCAGCCATTTGAAAATACTACATTTGAGACATCACCCACACGTTCGGCACCATAAGGCGCAATAAAATGACCCGCTGGTTTATGGGTAACTATCCATGGCTTTTCAAGGTCAGACATAAACATATAGAGAACATACCTTAGGCCAGCTGCAGTGTTTCGGACACCATGAGCGAGGTTGAGCCATCCATGACTGGTCCTTATTGGTGCAGGACCTTGTCCGTTCTTAACCTCATATACCGTGTGATAAGTCTTAGCATCTATTATCAACTCATCCATAACCTCGGCATGGCATATATCATCGCATAATCCCCAGCCTATCCCTCCTCCAGAGCCAGTATCGATGAAGCCGTCCTGGGGTCTGGTGTAGAATGCATATTTCCCATCAATAAAATGAGGAAAGAGAACCACGTTGCGTTGTTGACCTGCATGAGAGATGAGGTCTGGCAAGCGTTCCCATGTCTTGAGGTCTTTTGTTCTTGCAATTCCTGCTGCAGCCACAGCCATGCTGGTATCCCCTTTGGGAGCATTGGGGTCTTTTCGTTCTGAACAGAATACACCATATATCCAGCCGTCGTCATGCTTAGTCAGACGCATATCATAGACATTTGTATCGGGATTTCCTGGCACCTGAGGCATTTCGATTGGACGTTCCCAAAAACGAAAATTATCGACTCCATTCGGACTTTCCGCAACGGCAAAAAACGACTTTCTATCGACCCCCTCTGTACGAACTACAAGAATATACTTATCTCCAAGTTTCATTGCGCCCGAGTTCAACGTAGCATTGAATGATATACGTTCCATAAAGAACGGGTTCGTCACTGGATTGAAATCATAGCGCCATGTCAATGGGATATGTTCACGAGTGATAACAGGATTTTCCCATTTGTTGTAGATACCATTCACAGAGAAGAGCATCTCATTATTCTTTTGCAACAACTCTCTGTGTTGCTGTTCAATTTGTTTCCTTCTCTGCGAGAAGATTGTATTATCCATAAAAAAGCCTTGTTTGTTTGAATAACTAAACAAGGCAAATTTAAATATTGTAGGCGATAGCCAACTAATACTATTTTATCAAAAAGATATACTTTTTACTCTTGATTAAATGCTGTAGCAATTCTCTTAGCAATCTCAGTCATTTGTTCGGGGGAGAATTTAGCTCTTTCGTTTTTAAAATTCATCTGACCCTCATTTTGGAGAGGGACAAGATGTATATGAGCATGAGGCACGTCGAATCCGAGGATAGCGCTACCAACTCTCTGACAAGGTATGGCCATTTTTTGAGCTATAGCTACCCTACGGGCGAAGTCAGTCCACTCCTTGAAATCCTCCTGAGGCATATCAAAGGCATAATCGACCTCTTTTTTGGGGACAACGAGAGTATGACCCTCGGCAAGTGGATTAATATCTAAGAATGCATAGTGCTTATCATCTTCAGCGACCTTATATGAAGGAATCTCACCAGCAATAATCTTACTAAAAATCGATGCCATAATGATATTATGAGAGAGTTATATCTACTATTTCAAAAGTCATGATACCCGATGGAACCTTAACATCTGCTGTATCTCCCACCTTTTTGCCAAGTAAGCCCTGGGCAATAGGAGTATTAACAGAAATCTTACCCAACTTAAGGTTAGCTTCCGACTCGGGCACAATAGAGTAAGTCATCTGTGCCTTAGTCTTGGTATTGCGTATAGTGACTTTAGTAAGAATCTGAACTTGTGTTGTATCAATCTTTGATTCATCGAGAATACGAGTATTCGCCAATGTCAATTTAAGTTGAGCAATCTTTGATTCAAGGTGACTCTGAGCCTCCTTTGCAGCATCATACTCAGCGTTCTCTGATAGGTCACCTTTGTCGCGAGCTTCTGCTATCTGCTGAATCACCTTAGGACGTTCTACTCCCTCCAAACGTGCTATTTCATCTTTAAGGGCCTTGAGACCCTCTGCTGTAACGTAGTTAATTCCTGCCATGGTAATATAATTGTAATAACGAAAAAAAAGAAGAATCCTGAAAATTGGCTTCCAGGACCCCTTAGTTTTTAATGTCTATCTGCAAAGGTAGTCTTTTTTTTTATTCAAAGAAAAAAAAAGAGGATTTTCTCACATTGACCTGGACAAATGTGAGAAATATTACGTTTCTACACTCTCTATCAATGAGATACAACACTCATAGTCCTCGATAAAACCAACTATTGCACGTCTGCATCCTGTTGTACGCATAATCATCTTGGCATACTCTTCTGCCTTTGAGATATCAGAATGATACTTATCAGCCGACATAAGCATGGTTGTTTCACCTTGTATATGCCTGCGTATACATATTTCACCGAGTACAATATTGGGTAAGGTATAAACGAAAATTGCTGGGCTTCCTGCACCATTTTGCTCGAATGACTTTTGGTGTTTTAAATCAGAGGTAACGCAGCCATTATAGCTCATCAGAACCATGCAATAGTCAGTAGGATTAGCCGCTATAAGATGATCAAACTCACTTAGGAGGTACTCAGATGCTATGAACCCCATTTTACATAGTCTATCCATCTTGAGGAATCGAGGATGGTCAATTGCAAGGGCATTATAAGCATTTCTCAGCAATAAGGGAGTGTCATCAGCTGTCATTATGATTTCATCATCTCTTCGAATGGTATTATTCCTGACCGAAATAGTTCGCAGAGTTTTAGTTGTGATATCTGCACATACGATATGGGCATTATCACCTTTCCCCAAAACTAACGAAGCGTTTGACCCTCCAAAGCCAGATGCCACTTTCAGAAGGAAATTAGACCTCTCAATACTTCTGTTTTCCTTTGATATATTAACTCTGACGGGAGTGCCCAATTCCGAAAGCGTGACAACACCTAAGACGAGACCCTTCCGTAGTTGTTCACAACATAGAGATATTTCTACTACGCCGCATGCACCTAACGTATGACCAAGAAATGGTTTGAAACTATTAAGGGGGATGTTCTGAGCATTACACAATCCCATAGCCTTCGACTCCATCTCGTCGTTATATAGAGTTGCAGTCCCATGGACATTCAGCATATCAATATCTTCAATAGATAACTGAGCCTGACGAAGCGACTCATTCATAGTCCATGCGAGTGGTGCACCGGTTCGTGATGGTGCACTAATATGATTTGCATCATTCGACATCGCACCTCCATATATCGATATACCAGAAGAATACGTTTTATTGTTTGTCAATACAATGATTCCCACAGCCTCTCCGAGAGTTAAGCCATCTCTATCCTTATCAAAAGGGCGACATAGCTGACGGCTTACTGTTTTGAAACTCTCAAAACCTGAGCTGACAAAACTGCTGACTTCATCAGCACCTATAACCACAACATTGTCATACTTACCGCTTGAGATCAGGCGATCTGCCATAACTGTTGCTGTTACACCCGAAATACATGCTGTTGATACAATCCAGACATCGTTCATCTGAACATCAACGAATTTTGCAATATTTTGAGCAAACTGCGACAAAGGCTGTGCTACATCTGCATCAACATTTCCCTTTGTAGTAGATAATACAATCCCCCAGCGGCCAGGGATATCCAATGAGACACCATTAAGAGCCTCCTTGACGAGAGCTTCGAGGCGCGTCATACCCACGGGAGTATCCTCTATTGCATATCTTATGCGATAAGCTGGAACCTCATCTGTTATTCCAGGAACACTACAAGGTGAGGCTAAAGACTTCGCCTCAGTCATAAGAGAGAAGACCTCCACAGTTCCTTGACCTGAGGCTGTAAGTATATTTGTTGATGCTATATACATTTATAGTGATAGTGTTGAAGGAAGCCATCTTTTCTTCCATTCTTCGAAAAATTCCGGACAGGTATACTGCATTTCACCCTGCGGGCTTACGAAGACCTGTGTTGTTGTTGCTATCGCCATCACCTCCATATCAGAGGATCTGTAGATAACATATTCGAATGTTAGTTTTGCCCCTGGCTGATAGATATAGCGAGTCTCTACGATACCCTTTTCACCTGCCTTGAGACTTTGTTTGTATTCAATCTGCATATTGACAACCGGTGCTACATAACCCATACGCAGATAGTCATCATACCCTATTCCAGCATAGTTCGCTCCAAACTTCTCGCGACCATCTTCCAGATATATTACATAAGAACCATGCCATACGACCTTCATCATATCGACTTCCGAAAAGCGAACTATAAACTCGTGACGAAAAGAGAGCGTGGGCTCATGAAGTTTCAGTTTCATACTATAGCCACCTTTATTTTGCATTGAGCGATGACCTCGCTACCACTGTTAACAACAACGATTGCCTGCGTGACAGCACCCATACGTAATTCGAAATGCACGTCTGTGTAGAGTTCCTCTCCTACCAAAGGCAAACGCTTTATTTCCAATTTATTAACAGACCCTATAAAGCCCAGTGGCACGGGTTCACCGCGGCTGACACTCTCGTAACCGAGATGCATAGCACACGATTGGGCTATATGCTCTATGATTCCAGAATCCTGAAATTTTCCATTTTGTACGAATAGGTTCTCGTCTGTTACAAGAAGCCCGGAGGCAGATGTTTCTGAATCCTGCAATCCGTGAAACCTGTCAATCATAACGATTGGCATACGTTGAGGGATGTAGTTAAGTATTTCCTTTCCTTCTATCATCTATATCAGTTATTTCAGATTTGCCAAAAATTATAGAAATTGAACCATTGGAACGGAGCCTCTTTTAGCTTCTGCTCCAAAACCGAGACATATGTCTTACGAATCTCATCGGCATTCTTTGTTGGCTCTTTTACATAGAACGAGAATTTATAGCGCTCTTTACCATTCTTGCGTGGCAACTTAGTAGCATGATAGAAAACTGCTGGGACCTCCAGTTTTGCAGCTATTTTATACATACCCAATGGGAAATGAGCGTTATGGCCCATGAAATCGATAGGCTCCGACTGCTCGTCATTTAGAAATCTGTCGCCAAGCATTCCAACTATCTCTCCACCGTCAAAAGCCTGCTTCATCTGCAGAACCACCTCCAAGCCATTATCAGCGGTTAGTGTTATAGCCTTAAACAACTTTGATTTGGCGTGTTTTTCAATCGCATGTTTAATCTTTTCCCACTCAGCATCGAGCATTACAATATTGAATGGTATCTCGACCTCATCAAAGAACTGTTGCCCTATCTCCCATGCACCGAAATGTGCACCTACTATAAATGTACCACGACCACCTTTGATGACTTCGACACATTTTTCCTTACCATCGTATTCATATTCGTACTGGTCTTTGAAGCCGTTTTTGATGGCAATACGATCTATCAAGACCTGTCCGAAGAGGTAGAAATGTTTAAAGAGACCAAGAGATGATTGTATACGGTTGCGTTTCAGAATATTTCGCTGGTACAACCATGAGGAGCGGGTCCCAGATGGTGCGAACAATACAAAATAGGGAACAACAATCCATAGTAGTGCATACGCAGCTCTCAGTCCGATGTGACGAAGCACCCAAACGAAGATGCTATAGCCAGTAGCACCACCACGCGAACGTCCGTTCCACTCTCTTTTATCAGTCACGGCTGTTAGAATAGCGCAATATATAATACAACAGAGTTACAATTGATGAGAGGGCTGCAATGAAGTAGGTATAAGCCGCCCATTTAAGAGCATCGACAGCCTGATCTCTGGTGGTACCACCGATGATTCCAGTATTCGTCAACCAATTAACAGCTCTTTGGCTTGCGTTAACCTCAACAGGCAGTGTCACAATCGAGAATAGAGTCAAAAGAGAATATGCTGCTATGATTATCAAGAGTGCCACATCATAAGGGAGAAGCTCAGGCATGAATATAGCACCTACAAACATTGCTATAAAGATTACATTCAGGACTTTACTGCTAATATTCTGTAAAGGCACGAGAGCTGTTCTCAATTCAAGGAAAGAATAAGCCTGAGCATGCTGAATGGCATGACCTGTTTCATGGGCTGCTACTGCTGCTGCTGCAACGCTTCGGGATGAATATACCGATTCACTCAGATTGATTGTCTTATCCGTTGGATTGTAAAAGTCAGTCAGCGAACCAGATGTAGGACGAATAGTAACATCTGTAATACCATTATCACGTAGCATACGTTGAGCCACCTCGGCACCTGTCATTCCGACAGGCACTTGCGAATACTCTTGAAATTTACTTTTCAGACGGCGGCTCACCAACCAACTGGCTAAGGCAAAGATGCCGAAAATTACATACAACATATCTTTCTTCTGTTTTTAAGTCAATACTAATGGTCGAATGTTCTTCTTCGTAGTACAAAATCGTTGCCAAGATATACGCGTCGCACCTCTGAATCGTTAGCCAGATTCTCAGCCGAACCTGCTCTGAACATCTTTCCCTCAACTTGTATATAGGCTCGGTCGCATATAGCGAGAGTCTCACCGACATTATGGTCAGATATCAACACACCGATATTCTTATCCTTTAAGTGGAAAACAATCTTTTGTATATCATATACAGCTATAGGGTCGACACCAGCGAATGGCTCATCCAGCATTATAAATTTTGGGTTTATAGCCAATGCACGTGCTATTTCAGTTCGACGTCGTTCTCCACCAGAGAGCTGAATACCCTTTGACTTACGAATCTTCTCAAGGCCAAACTCAGATATTAGTTCTTCGAGACGTTGTTTCCGATACTCTTTAGTGAAATGAGCCATCTCCATGACACCCATAATATTATCCTCGACACTCATTGTACGGAAAACAGAAGCCTCTTGAGCAAGATAACCTACACCCATCTGAGCTCGTTTATACATAGGATATTTAGTTATCTCAGTATCGTCAAGAAAAATTTTTCCTGAATTAGGTTGAACCATTCCTACAGTCATATAGAAAGTTGTTGTCTTACCCGCCCCATTCGGTCCGAGCAAGCCCACAATCTCACCTTGCTGTACCTGGATACTTGGCCCATCCACAACTTTTCGGCTACCATATATCTTGACCAATGACTCCGTTCGCAGAATCATCTGTCCCTCTATTGCCTGCAGTGAATCTTCTATCATATTAATTCAATGAGTTGTCATTTCTTATGCTTCATCACCGAACTCCATGAGATAGGCCTTGATGAAGTCGTCAATCTCGCCGTCGAGAACAGCCTGAACGTTACTTGTCTGGTAGTTGGTACGATGATCCTTGACACGTCTGTCATCCATTACATAGGAACGTATCTGAGAGCCCCACTCGATTTTCTTTTTGCCAGCTTCGATCTTAGCCTGCTCAGCCATACGGCGCTTCAACTCACGGTCGTACAACTGCGAACGGAGAAGACGCAAAGCGTTCTCCTTATTCTTTGGCTGGTCACGTGTCTCGGTATTTTCGATGAGAATCTCCTCCTCGACACCTGTATCGGGGTCCTTGAACATATATCGCAGGCGGACACCCGACTCAACCTTATTGACATTCTGACCTCCGGCACCACCACTTCGGAAAGTATCCCAGGAGAGGCGAGCTGGTTCTATATTAATCTCAATCGAGTCGTCCACAAGAGGTGTTACAAAGACAGATGTGAATGATGTCATACGTTTTCCCTGTGCGTTATATGGCGATACGCGCACCAGACGGTGCACGCCATTTTCACTCTTCAGATAGCCATAAACAGTATCACCCTCTATTGTCAAGGTACATGTTTTGATACCTGCATCATCACCGTCCTGAAGGTTAGAGATAGCCACCTTATAGCCATGACGCTCACAGTAGCGCATATACTGACGCATCAGCATCTGCGCCCAATCCTGTGCCTCTGTTCCGCCAGCTCCAGCCACAATCTTGAGCACAGCTCCGAGCTGATCCTCCTCGCGGCGCAACATATTAGAGAGTTCGATTTGTTCAATCAGTTTTGATGCTGCGATATATGCCTGATCCAGTTCCTCCTCACTTGCAATTCCCTCTTTCAAATACTCCGCTGCCAGCTGAAGCTCATCAACAGCACTTTTTATTTGGTCGTACCCCTGAACCCAACGCTTGTTCTCCTTGACCTTCTTCATGTGAGTCTCAGCACGTTTTGCATCGCTCCAGAATTCAGGAGCCGCTGCACGCATCTCATCCTCCTCAAGTTCTATCCTTCGACGTTCTATATCTAAATAGCCATACAACGCCTCTGTTCGTGTTACTATATCCTTTATCTGATCTTGTGTCGTCATATACAAAAAATTAGTACAAGCCCATAGGTAAATCCATGCACAAACTATGCTTTTCCTTATTGATATCAGTTATCCAATCGTCAACAATCGGGATATATACCTCCGACTTATCTTTACGTTCCACTATAAAAAGAGGATTCTCGGGAGTAGTATAATCGGCATCTCTGATTATTCCTACTACATCTCCCGTGGTATCTGAAAGCTGGAAACCAACCAGGTCGTAAGCATTGACAAGAGTCTCATCGTCACTCTCTTCGTTTTGCTCTCGCTCCATCCATTTCCGTTCAATCCACACCTCTTTACCAACTAAATCAGAAGCCTCCTGATGGGTTGTGACAAGGTCAAAGCTGACAAGAACCTCGGAGTCATTTCGCTCCCGCACATCCGTCACACCAAAGGGGACAAGACCCCCATCAATCATGATGTGAAGAGTATCCCACATCATATCCTCGGCCTCTCTTCCTGAGATAGCACGTAACAGCAATTCGCCATTGTATCCATGGGTCTTGGCAACCTCTCCAACTCTTATGCAATCTGCAGTTCTTATCATCAAATGCTATAAATACGTTTATGAATACAATGCCAAGTTTGTGGAAACTATGCCATTCACGGCACAAAGGTAGAAATTATATTTGTTTTTTAAGACAAACCATCAATCTGACCATCTTCATTTAAGAAAATCCTCTCTGCCTGAGGCGACTTTGGCAACCCTGGCATTCGGAGCATTTCGCCTGCAATTGCGACAAGCATCTCGGAACCTGCGTTTATAACCAAGTCGCGGATAGTGAACTCAAAACCTTTTGGGACACCATACGCCTTAGCATCGGCAGAGAATGAATATTGCGTTTTTGCTATGCAAACAGGGAATTTAGAATAACCCAACTCCTGAGCCCTCTCAATCATTCTCGTCGCAGCGGGAGAAAAAATAACAGATGCGGCTCCATAGATATTCTTTGCCACACTCTCTATTTTACCCATTATGCTCTCGTCGTCGCTATAGATAAATTGCAGCGGTTTTGATGGGTTATTCTCTATCGTATCGACAACGACATTAGCCAGTTCAACGGCTCCATTTCCGCCTTCGTTGAAAGCATTATTGACAGCGAAACCGACAGATTTCTCTGCACAATAGGTTCTAATGATATCTAACTCATTATCTGTGTCAGATGCATAACGATTAAGAGCGACGACAACCGACTGACCGAACTTCTGCATATTGTCGATGTGACGGCCGAGATTCTTTAACCCCTCTCTGACGCCATCCTCGTTGGGCTTCTTGATATCCTCGATAGCAATACCCCCATGCATTTTAAGTCCCTGCGTTGTTGCAACGATAACCGTCAGAGCTGGCGACAATCCAGCCTTACGGCACTTGATATCGAAGAATTTTTCAGCACCTAAATCGGCACCGAATCCTGCCTCCGTCACAACATAATCACCAAGAGACATTGCCATTTTAGTAGCCAAAACCGAATTGCATCCATGGGCTATATTTGCAAATGGCCCTCCATGTATTATTGCGGGTGTCTGTTCCGTCGTCTGAACGAGGTTCGGCTGTATGGCATCTTTAAGAAGTACTGCGATAGCCCCTGCAACACCCATATCCTTCACCCTGAATGGTCTGCCATCTATTGTGATTCCGAGCAAGATATTTTCGATGCGTCGTTGTAAATCATCGAGACTTGTGGAGAGACATAGGATTGCCATTATCTCGCTTGCTGGAGTTATGTCGAATCCACTCTCACCGACGACACCATCGGTCTTGGCGCCAAGCCCTGTCACTATGTTGCGCAAGTTTCTGTCGTTAACATCCAAGACACGTTTCCACAGAATCTCGCGCAAGGCAAAGCCTTCATTGCGGTGCTGATAGATATAATTATCCAACAGAGCGCTAATCATATTATGAGCAGATGTGACTGCGTGGAAATCACCAGTAAAGTGAAGATTTATCTTCTCCATAGGCAACACCTGAGCATAGCCACCACCAGCTGCTCCACCTTTCATTCCAAAACATGGGCCGAGGGATGGTTCTCGCAATGCAACTATAGCTCTCTTGCCTATTCTATTAAGTCCTAAAGTAAGCCCTATTGAGACTGTCGTTTTACCAATACCAGCCTTGGTTGGCGTTATAGCTGTTACGAGAATAAGCTTACTCTTTTGAACTCTTTTGTTATCAATAAGAGAGAGAGGCAATTTGGCTATATAGTGACCGTAAGGTTCTATACTGCGGGCAACGACACCCACACTTGCCGCCACCTCAGAAATATCTTTTAAGGAGCATTCACGAGCAATTTCTATATCTGTCTTCATATCTGTTTTTGGTAAAAGGGAGGAGTCTCCCTATGACTTGTGTTATATTTGCAAATATCGTCATATAGAGCAAGAGAAACAAGAGGCAAGCAACATTTACTCCTTTTGGACAAAATCAACATTTGCAATCCTCTTACGTTTGAAATATTTATATAGCTTGGCTCTCAGCTGTACACGCACATCCAACCGATTGCGGCCATCCGTCATCTGGTTGCCTGAACCAATCTCTGTTCTATCATAATAATGTGTCAGGTGTGCTCGCGCTGCTATCTCGAAATTTCTCAGGAATCCGTATTTCACTTGCATAACAGCCAACACACCTCTGCCACTATAGGATGGTATCGACATTGAATAGAGCAAATCGGGCAGATAGGTATATATTCTTGAGTCATAATTGTCAGTATCGAAATGAGCCATCATTGCTATCACTGTTAAGTCTGGTTTGTTGAGAGATAGCTTTATATCCTCTGCTATCCAGAAACCATCAGCTCCAGGCTGTCCCTCCTCCTTGTGATGAACATGCTCAGCTTGTGTTCTGAATCGCAGGATGGGCAATGGAGTCGATGATAGCAGAATCTTATATGATGTTCTATGTTCACGTTCCATCTGATATCTATCGGCAGAAGAAGCCACATCGTTACGGTCGAGACGCGCTCTGAACTCAATTGTCGTCTTGGAGGTAATCATGTAGGAAGCTTTAAGACGCAATTTATACCCATCGCTTGGAAAAAGTTTCTGATAGGTCAGCCATGAGTTGCGGTAGACATTAGCATTTGCCAGTACTGAGAGACTACTGAATGGAGATATCTGCAAACCTATATAAACACCACTCTCACCACCTGGCTTGCCTGCCTTGCTGAATGGATTCTGCTGAGCTGCATAGTAATGTTTGCCAAAGTTTCGGTATGCTAACGTAAGGTAATTTCCTCCACCGAGAGTTATGTCAATAGCCTGCATAAAGGCTAAAGCTGTCACATTTGATTTCTGGAAAGCCATTTCACCATAGAGACGAACCTTTCGCAACTGAGAATGATAGTCACCATGAATAGTAGTGATATACTTTCCTGCTGGATAATTAATTTTATATAGCTCATCACTACTACAGAGTTCTTTCGATGTATGCCAATAGTTAGCACCTATGCCGATATTCGATTTATTGAATCCTTTGGCCAGGTACCCACCGTATGTTAGAATCTCAACGTTATTACGTCCTGCCAATTCGTTTTTTGTTCTGTGATATCCATCTTGCTGAATGCTCTGAATACGAACCACGGTCGTATCATCATCCTCAAAAATTGTTGCATCATTATCAGTGTGCGAACCGAACAGGGTTGCTTGCCAACGATTCTTTACAAGCATGATGGCAGCACCTCGAAGATATCCATATTCACTGGCGGACATTGATGGGCGTATACCTACGCCATTACGGTCAATTGATGTCTGAACAGAGGATGCGTCAGTCGAAAAACCAGTCCATAAACCAAGACCTTGCCCGAAGCGTGCCGAGTAATGACCTATGACAGCCCGTGCAATAGGTTTGCGTTTATTCTCATACGCAATATAGGCAGAGGTGAAGTCGGCGGTCGAAATACCATGACTAAAGAGAGGTTCACCTGCGTCCTTCTCAGCAACTGCGCCGACCGACCAGTTCTCGTCAAGTGACATTCTCAGACGAAGGAGTCCCTTGTATGGATCTCCAAGGTAAGGTGCTCCAACAGAATTGTTCTTGGGTTTCAAGCCAGCGACATCTGGGAAGAGCCGTCCTATTCGTAGATATATATCCCCCTTAAACTTATGTCCTTTAAGTTGCACATCTCTGTCCTCTATGGTAACAAAATTGAGTAACCTAAGGACAAACCACTCTTCAAAGCCTGGTATGGTGCATAGCTCCTGTGGCGTCTCGAACTTTCCCATCAGATAGCGGCGCTTCACCAACGCCTCGATTTGCTCATCCGTCAAGATGTGGAGACGTCGCAACTCATCAGCAGAAGCACTATTGAGGTCCAGTTTGTTTTGAGAGAACTCATACAACTCCTGCGCTTCGTCACCATCTGCAGAGAGAAGACCATCAGCAGCCATCTCTTCAAGCATCTCAGAAATAAGCTGTTCTATATTGTTTTCGTTTTGTGCTTCGATTATAACCGACGACAGAAAAAATAAAACAACATATAGACAATATCTTACCACTCTGCAACTCATCGGATAAGCATTAATTATTACCCCAGGGATTAACGATTGATATGGTTGCACCAGAAGAGACTCCTAACTGAGCGTGATAACTCATTGCAGCGTTGACAGTAAGAAATTTATGAATGTAGCCGACACCAGCTGAGAGCGTTGAACCACGTCTCATAAAACCAACGGTTGCAAAAAGCTGAGGTATGGGTATGATAGT
Source organism: Marinilabiliaceae bacterium (assembly GCA_021443545.1). Classification (GTDB taxonomy): domain Bacteria; phylum Bacteroidota; class Bacteroidia; order Bacteroidales; family Marinilabiliaceae; genus W3P20-009. The sequence continues at coordinate 64,295 of JABUTU010000012.1, forward strand.
CACAGCTAATTTTCCCACTGCATCACGGTCCCATCGTTTCTCCACTTCTGCCTGCAGAGCAAACATATCGTTGGCCTTCCATTTCAATCCTATCATAGCGATTGGCTGCAGGTCTACAGATGTATATTCATAGCTCATCTGACGATTCTCGATGTTCTGAACTGCGGCAGAGAATGTCCACTTTTCAGTCGGATTGATGTGAATTCCAAAACGGGAAAAAGATGATACATACTTTTCGTTATTGCTCATCGTATGAATCACTGCACGATACTCGAGACCTATACCGAATTTATAGAAGCGGCGAGAGAGACCTCCCCCGAGTAATGTGAAAGCACTGTATTCGTTGCCAGAACGCAATACCTCCGCCTGGAGATGACAGACCCTTGTGGCCACTGCCACTTTAGCATCAACCTGTTGCAGGTCCTTTAATGAATAGGGCATCATATAAGATACCTCAGCTCCGAACTGCGTAATCTCCGACATTAATGAGGGGTTGAAGGGGTCGACCGACTCAGCAAATGGAGATGTTGAGCCAATATGTCCTGTTCCTATCTGGAGCGCTGAAGTATGAAAAAGTTCTTGCGCTCCAGACGATATGGGTAAGAGCGACAAGAGAGATAAAAATAGAGTTACCCTTATCCCCAACATAAAATAATTAGTTCTTAATAGTGAAGGCAGACAAAACATTACGCATTCATAGTTACTAACGTTTTTTCTGAAGAGCAAAGATAAGACAATTCTTGAGAAAAGCTAAACTTTTTAGCTTTAAGAATATACTTTACATATAAAATCCCCTTTTAGCTATTGCCAAAAGGGGATTCATTATTGAGATAATCAGATGTTACTTACGTATATAACGTCCATTGACCTCACCTACAATCTTTGCATCGGTGATGAAGCGACGCACATTTGCGGGCTTTGCGTTGCGAGCCGACTTATTAGCCGATTTCTTGACAAGAGAGAAGTCGGAATACATACCCCAAGCGCCAGCTGAGAAATCATATACATAGAAACCAATCATCTTAGGAGCGGCTTCCATCTTACCCTCTTCATTGAGTGTTATGTTGTATGGATAGTCCTTAATCTTGAGTACTCCCTGTGCATCAAAGCCAGCATAGAGGTACACATCGTCGTACAACTCATCGCCAGTAGCTGTCATGTAGAGACCAAAATTATAATCTTCATAGCCTGCAATCACTACCGGCTGTGACTCGATATACAAGAGGCCACCGAAATACTGAGCTACGAAACTTACACCTTCGTCGAAAGAAGCAATAGTTACTGTGCCATCACCATTATCTGTGATAGTAACATCCTCAGTTACTTGTTTTCCTAAATTATATTTATAGGTCATTTCATATTCGCCACAGTAATCTTCGATTGTCATACCTGCGGCAAAATCCTTACCAGCCTCTTCTTCCTCCTCCTCTTCAGCAGGAGCTTCATAGTCAGGCCAATATAGAACAGCTTCTTTTTCACCCCAGCCACCAAGTCCAGGAACATAGTAATAAGGGCTGAAAGCGACATAGGCTATTGAACCATCTTCGTTGTAGTACACAACAGTATTGCCATCGCTTAGCGACTCGCTCAGGTAAGAAGGCTGGAAAGCTACAATTGAATAGTCTTCACTGCCATCGTATGTAAGACCTGTATACCAATAATCCCAATTAACTATACCATTTTCATCAACGGTGAACGTAATATGACTTTGAGTAAGACCTCCTACCATATCGGATGCTCCTCCAGCTTCATAAGCATCATCGTCGTATGGGAAATCGAAACGGAAATATTTACCATCATCATCTCTCTGATAGAGATGCGTCTTCATCTCAGCACCTAACCAAGAATCAGTAAAGACAGTTTCTCCAAGATCATTCCAAATATAATCGCGAGTAACCTTTGTTGAGAGCTTGATTACTCCATCAGAATAAGGGTCCTTCTGACCTTCGTCGAAAGACAACTCCAATTGCTTGGTAGCACCGATATCGAAACCATCTGTTTGGATAGAGATTGCTACAGATGACTGCCATGAACCAGCAGCGAACTCAACAGAAGAAGGCAGAACAAATCGGTCGTCTTCGTTTGTAATTACCTGCAGTGTATATGAACCAGCGCTTGATGATTGAGCTTTTGAACGTATTACAGGTATTTCGAAAGAGCTCTCAGTAGGAAGCAATACGTACGAACTTTTTGCTGAAGAGGGGAAAGACACTCCTGTCTGACCAGAAAGCTCTCCTGCCTCATAGTCAGGGCCTTCCTCGTTACATGCCGTCATCACCAATGAACTGATGACAACAAGTGAGAGATATTTAAAAATATTTTTCATAATTCAATTCGTTTGTTTGAGATTGAAATATTAATCAGTAACACCATCGAGAAGACCTGCACCATCGCCTGGTGTTGGCTCCTTGCCGATAGGGTTCTGAACCATCAGAGAGTTAGAGTTCATCTCACCCTGAGGGATGATAGCAAGCATGATAGGATCTTCATGAGCAAGGTTGAACTGGAAGGCATCAGGGAGATTGCTCTCGATGCGATTGTTGAAACGAACGACAGGCTTACGGAGTCGCATGATATCAAACATAGAGAACCCTTCGCCCCACAACTCGATTCGGCGTTGCATCCAAACCTCATCTTGGAAGTTACTGCAATACTGCTCATACTTAGGATTACGATATTTTGTCACAAAGTCCGTAAGAATCTGCTTACCCTTAGCCTCGTCACCTGCCATAGCATAGGCCTCAGCCTGAATCAGAATCATCTCCTCGACGCGCATGATTGGCCAGTCACCACCATTCTTAGCCAAGTCACCACTTGGGTTGAAACCAAACTTGACATTAGTATAAGGTACGTAAGGCATTTTTACGTCAGGTACATTCTCTGTAGCGATTTTATTACCTTGAAGACTCACACCTGCAACAGACCATGTAACTCCATCAAGATGGTCGGACTTCAACTCTTCGTCGACCCACCAGCCTTTACGTACATCCGTTTCAGGAATAAGACTCCAGAGGAGAACATTGATTCTATCGTACTCCTGAACACCTGTTGAATAAGCGTTAGCCGAGAAAGAACCAATCCATGAGGGCCAGCTCTGGTACGCACCATCTACCATCGACTCAGTCATCTTGAGACCCCACAGCCAATTTGGATCAAGTTGATAGAACGACTTGGTAGGGTTCTTAACATCCTCCATTGAATAAGGTTCAGCACCGCTTACCTCAATAGCCTTAGTAGCATCTGCAGCTGCCTCAGCCCACTTCTCCAGTACGAGATAGGCTCTTGCACGCAAGCCATAGGCAACCGACTGGTCAGCATTGACTTGTGAAGGGCGCTCATAACCCTCGAGATACTCAATGGCTGTTGTCAAGTCAGCTATGATATGATCATATACCTCTTTTGTTGTATTACGGGCATAGGCAAGTTCGTTTGTGGTGCCATCAACAAATGGAACACACAATTCATTTGGAGCCTCTGCAGGACCATACTGATAGTAAGGAGCCAAGCAGAGATAGTCGAATGCACGTACGCATAGAGCCTGACCAATAAGACTCTTAGCTGTCGCTGGGTCGTTGGAGTTGATGATATCATTTGCAGCCTTTATCTGCTTATAGAAAAGAGCCCAACGCAGATAAGGGTTACGATAGTTATCATGACGGTCAGCCCACTGACTTGAAGTAGAGAGCCAGTTATAGCCATCATCTCCGGCAGAACAGTCAGGACCGTTCATATCGAAGAAGGCGCAAATAAGAGGATAACCACCATCATCAGCTGCATCGCTGTATCCCATTGGATAAGGACTTGCAATGGTATTGTAGAGACCATAAAGCTCGCCAGAAGCACGCGAAGGCATCTGTTCGAGAATATTCAACTTAGTTGATTCGGAGAAAGTGCCACGCTCAAACTCCTGATCCATGTCGACACACGATGTGAAAAAGGGTGCAGCAACAAGGAAAACTGTTATATATCTTGTAATTTTCATCTCTTATACATTTTACTGTTAGAACTCTATCTGAACACCACCAGAGATTGTGCGAAGTGCAGAGTACGAGAAGTTACCAGAGGTTGTTGTTGAACCAGCAGCAAAATTCTGTCGCGGGTCAAGGCCCTTACGATATGCGAACAATGCGACATTATCACATGTTCCGAATACACGCAACTTCTCAACAAAAATCTTCTTAGTTAAGTTCTTTGGCAATGTATAGCCAAGAACAATACTATTGAAGCTCAAATAGTTTGAACTTACAAGATAACGGTCGCTATTGTTCTGACGACGGTTATCGTCTGTTGAGATACGAGGGATATTTGAGTTTGGATTCTCTGGAGTCCATGCCTTAAGGATATCCTTATGCCAGTTTGTACCTGCGCAGTCAGATTGACCAGTATGCATCAAATCCTCATAAGTACCATCATAAATCTGACCACCGAGCTGGTAAGAGAACTGCATTGAGAAGTCGAAACCAAAAGCCGTGAGGTCGGTTGCAAAACCACCATAGAGCTTAGGAATTGCTGTACCGCAATCAGCCTGCTGAGCCTCGTCATAACTCTCTGTGATAGAGAAGTCTCCATTATCAGGATCCACATAGTACTGCTCTTTACCATTTTCCTTATTTACGCCAGCTGACTTAGGCATATACGATTGGTAAACAGTACCGCCAATCTTGATGATTGACGAGCTACCCTTGATACCACCATTTGCCTTCACCGTCTCAGCGAGGTCAGTTACCTCATTTACGAAGTGAGTACCATTGAGAGTTACTGACCACTCTATGTCGTTAGTCTTGAATATAGTACCAGTCAGCTCAAACTCAAAGCCCTTATTCTCCATCTCGCCTACGTTTGTTGGGAAAGAAGAGTAACCGAGAACCTTTGGAACTGGCTGATAGTAGAGAAGGTCAGATGTACGCTTGAAGAAGTACTCAGCCGACCCTGAAATCTTGCCATCGAGGAATTCGAACTCAGCACCTGCATTGAAAGAATGAGATGTCTCCCATGTGATATCTTTATTTCCCTTTGTTGAGAATGAGACGCTAAATGGGTCGGTCGAATCACCAGAATACGATACAGAGTAGATATCTTCATAAGGCTTATATGTCTCGTAACCAGCAGAGGTGAGGAGGTGGTCATTACCCTGAACACCATAACTTGCCTTCACCTTCAACATATCGATCCATTCGATATCCTTGATGAAATCCTCTTCGCTCATGAGCCAAGCAGCACCTGCAGATCCGAATGTACCCCAACGGTTATCTGGATGGAAACGGCTTGAACCATCTCGACGGAACGAACCAGAGAGGAAATACTTGCCATCGTAATCATATTGTACACGACCGAGGATACCGATTGTTGAGTAGTAATCAGTAGAAGAGGCTACAGATGGTTTGTCGTCAACGGCATTGTTAATCTCGGCCAAGAACGGATTGTACATCTTTGTTCTTGCGACTTCGAGGTTCTGAATCTTGTATTGGAATGATTCATAACCTGCAAGAATATCAATATTGTGAATATCGTTGATGCTCTTCTTATAGTTGATGAGGTACTGCTGGTTAACAGCCATCAGACGCTGATGCTGAACATCAACATAACCCTGCAGACCAGCTGCATTACCATAAAGAGGGTTAGAGTAGAGTTTTGCGCGTTGGTTGATAGATGTTGCAGCAACCGTTGCTGTGATATCAAGGCCCTCGATAGGTGTTGCCGTGATGAACCACTTACCATTGAAGTTGTCCACTTCATTGTCGCGGTCGTCAAGGTCGTACGCCTGCTTAGGGTTCGAGTTGTTCATGAACTTACGTGTTGCATCTGTGTTATTACCAAAGTCATAGCGTGTACGTCCAGCTTCATCCTTCTTGATTGAACCATCCTGATTACGATAGTACATAGGATAGATAGGAGCAATCATGTTTGCTACGTAGAATGCATTACCAGATGAACCCCAGTCGGTAAGGGTATCGTCGTCCTCTTTCATATTATAGTTGGTATACGACATGTTTGTACCAAGCTTGAGGAATTTCTTAGCCTGATAGTCGGCATGAACGCGTGCAGTATAACGAGTGAAACCAGTATTATTGATAATACCCGTATCATCGAGATAGCCGAAAGAGAGATAATAGTTAATCTTATCTACATTACCACCTGTCGATATGTTATACTCCTGACGGATATTCTGCTTAAGAAATGTCTCATCATACCAATCATCTGGTGTATAATAATTACCAGTTGTTGGATTGTAGTATCCGAGAGTAGCATTAGGGTTAACCTTGAAGTTAGTACCAACAAGACGCTCACCCTCAGGAACTGTAAAGATAGGATAACCGAGAGAAGATACGAGTTTTGAATTTGCGTAGTTGTGAGCTGCCGCTTCGCTCATACCCTGGTTAAGAGTTGCAGCATTATAGAGAGCACGATACTGAGTCTCGTAATACATGCGAGGATCATCCATTACATCGTAGTTAGGAACGCCACGCTGGTTATTACCCCACTTAGCATCTACAGTCACGCGAGCTTCGCCAGCCTTACCCTTCTTGGTTGTGATAAGAACGACACCATTTGCACCACGCGCACCGTAGATTGCAGAAGCCGATGCATCCTTGAGGACAGTCATCGTCTCAATATCACTTGGATTGATAGCAGAGATAGAACCCTCATAAGGGACACCATCAACCACATAAAGAGGATTCTTGCTTGCATTCATTGATCCCACACCACGGATACGAACCGTTGTAGCAGAACCAGGCTGACCCGAAGCTGATACAATCTGAACACCAGCAACCTGTCCTGCAAGAGCCTTAGTCGCATCCGATACAGAACGTTCAGAGAGCTTGTCAGCGCTTACCTGACCAGCTGAACCTGTAAAAGAAGACTTCTTCGCTGTACCATAGGCAACAACGAGGACCTCCTCCATCTCTTCTGTATCTGCAGACATAGTCACATCAATCTTAGTGCGACCTGCTATAGGCTGCTCCTGCTCTTTCAATCCGATAAAACGGAAGACAAGAGCCTCTGCATCCTGCATTACATTAATAGAATAATTACCATCGAAGTCCGTGACAGTACCTGTCGTGGTACCCTTCACAAGGACGTTTACTCCTGGGATTGGCATCCCGTCATCGCCTACCACATTACCTGTGATAGTCTTCGAGTTCTGCGCCATTGCGCTGAATGCGAAGACCAACAGCGACATAAGAAGCATTAGTTTACGCATAAAATAGAGGTTTAAGTTATTTATAAGTTAGTATCTCTACTAATTTCCCAACATTATACTTCACACCGCCATGCAAAATACAAAACTTGGAAAGTGCAAATTTATATAAAACTTTTCGTACGTTGTTCGTTTTATGACCTATTAATTGTTACAAATTACATGATATTTGGCTCAAAATATGAATATTTAACAAAACAAAGGGGGTTAAACTATAAAATTTAACCTCCTTTGCTTAAATCCCTTATGTATTGAAAATACTATAAACTATCCAAAACCTGAGCAATCTTACTCTTTTGTACAAGACCTGTCAATCTCTCCTTCAACTCCCCGTCTTTAAAGAAGAGTAGTGTTGGAATTGCCATTATACCAAGAGATGCCGATAAATCTGATGCTACCTCTGTATCGCACTTACATACTTTGGCCTTGCCCTCATACTCCTTTGCTATTTGCTCTACGTAGGGAGCAAGGGCGCGACAAGGGCCACACCACACTGCCCAAAAATCAACCATAACGATGCCCTTGGCATCGATGACCTCCGACTGGAAGTTTTCTTCTGTTATCTCTACCATTGTTCTTTGTGATGTGTTGTTATTATCTTTCAATATCAACGACTACATTCTTGAATGCTCCTATGTTGAGAGTATGGCTACCATAACTCAGAGGAATACGTTTCCATGTTGTCGCTTCCACTGGTACAGGCTGAACTGGACGTCCATCCACGACCACTTTCAAATCGTCGTCCTGCGATAAAACCTCTATGCCGACAAAAGAGGCACTCTTTACCTTGCGGAATACCGTTGTCTTTGGATCTGTAGGCACATATGGTTCTGGATCTGTCGATACTATATTTATCACGATGGTCACAGTGGTTGTATTACCTTCCGCATCTTTAGCCACTACTGTGTATGTGCCACTTACTGCAGCAATCGAATAGGGATATAGCTTCTCTGTTCCATTGATTGTCACACTTGAGAGTCCAACATTATCTGTTATATCCATTAGTACAGCGGCAAGGAAATTAGTCGTTGAACCATTATTCAGTTTTGTTCCTGCCACCATTATTACTGGTGCTTCAGTATCAGGTACAACTGGCAGTTTTACAGCTATAGTAACCTTAGTTGTATTACCCGCTGCATCCTTCGCCTCTACTACGTATGTACCATCAAC
>JABUTU010000010.1 GCA_021443545.1 Marinilabiliaceae bacterium
TGTCGACTACTGTCTGCGCCTTCGCTCCGAAGAGCGAAGTGAGACAGAGAGTAGTTATTAATATTTTTCCAAATCGATTCATGGATACTTATTGTTAATCAACCAATAATTTTACGACATCCTTCTGATCGCCACTGGTCACTACGACAATGTATATACCTTGACGAGGCAGAACCATTGTGTTAGACATAGAAACCGTCGTCAAGCTATTGACTATTGCGCCATTCATGTCGAAGATAACGATTTCTGCATTTCTAAGCTCCTCGTCAGTTAGACCATCCACGTTGACCGTGAAGTTCACGCCAGCCCTAACAGGACTTGGATTGACTGTAGCCTTCAATCTTGAATTGATATTGCCATAAGTCTTAGGTCCAATAATAGCATCTCTACCATCAGCCAACTTCACATGAACTTCGTATGTTCCGAAGACGCCACCTACCTGATTGAGGAACTGATCGTTAGCACCTTCAATCTTCTCACCATTCTTATACCATTGGTATCCTACGAAGAGATTATCAGAGTTGTCAACCACGAGGACATCTTCCCAGAGGAGAACAATGTATTTTAAGTCGTAATGAACATTGTTAACAACAACTGTTACATCTACCTCGACCGACTCGTAATTATCCGTATCTTCTGGAACGAAGATGACAGGGTAAGAATTATCATCGCCACTAACTATTGTATTAGGATTTTTCCATTCGAAGCCATCAGGCAATTCGATATCGCCAAGACGGTCACCCTCGTTAACCACAATATCTACAGGAGGAACCACTGTTGGGATGCCCTTAGCGACATCCACTGTCACGACAGTCTCAACGACTTTGTATTTGTCTGTATCCTCAGGAGTATAGATAACCTCGTAGTCATGCTTACCAGCCTCATCAATGATTGTATCTGGATTCTTCCATTTGAAACCATCCGGCAGTTCGATATCACCGAGGCGGTCACCGACCTGTCCCTTAACATCCGTTGGGGTCTCGAATTCCGGCTCTTGCTTGCCATCTTCACCTTCGGTATTCTTTATTGTGACATCGACAACAGTCTCCACTATAGCGTATTTATCGGTATCCTCAGGAGTATATATGACCTCATACTCCTTGACTCCATCGCCATCAACGATTGTATCTGGATTCTTCCATTCGAAGCCATCAGGGAGTTCGATATCGCCAAGACGATCACCAGGTTCAGCTGTGATATCTGTTGGTTTCTCGAATTTAGGATACTCCTTAGAGGCAACAACAGTCACGTTAATACCTGGAACTACCTGATAGTTATCAGTATCCTTTGGTGTGTAAATCACCTCATGAACGGTAGAGCCGGCCTCGCTTATAACGACATCTGGGTTAGCCCACGAGAATCCGTCAGGCAATAGGATATCGCCAATCTTCTGCCCGATTGCGCCATTAAGCGTTTCAGGAGCTGTAAAGGTCGGAATGCCCTTCTCGACAGCGACAGGGATTGTTGTCTCAACGACTTTGTAGGTATCTGTATCCTCAGGAGTGAAGACAACCTCGTAGTCGTTCTTTCCAGCCTTATCGATGATTGTTTCAGGGTTCTTCCATTCGAATCCATCAGGCAGTTCGATATCGCCGAGACGGTCGCCTACCTGAGCCTTGATATCTGTTGGGATTTCGTATGTTGGATCCTTCTTCGTTGAGTCATCGACTTTCTTCTTGACATCGACTGGGATGGTTGTTTCGAGAACCTCGTAGTTGTCGGGGTCCTGAGTGTAGATGACATCATAATTCTTGACACCCTCGCCCTCGACAATAATCTCAGGATTCTTCCATTCGAATCCATCAGGCAGCTCTATGTCGCCGAGTCGGTCGCCCTCAGTAGCTGTGATATCAGTAGGTATAGTTGGATTAGGTGTTGCCTTCTCCACTACGACTACAGCCTTGCAAGGAACAGTAGCACCACCAGGAGCGGTGTATATGAAATCGAATTCATGAGAACCGACCTCACCAACCAACTCATCCTCATCGACCCATTGGCAACCTGCAGGCAGAGTAGGGAGGACATCCTTAAGCTTATCTCCATATACAGCCTTCAAGCCTGTTACATCTGGCACATCTGTGAGAGTAGTTACTTGATCTGTCTCGGCCGAACCAGAACCTTCTGGGATAGTAGGAGTCACTTCGACATTGTAAGTCTTACCCTCGACGAGGCCACTTATAGAAGCCCTATTATCGTCTATAGGAGTGATTACAGCATCGGCGATAACATTTCCATCCTCATCAGTTATCTTGATGTCGTATGTGATATTAGCATCAGGCAACTCGAGGTCGGTCACACCGTTCCATTCAACGATAACCTCATCTGTTTTGGTTGGTGTTACATCCAGGTCAACGACCTTAAGATTGTCGAACGACTTCGTTTCGAATTCATCGCTTGTCGTTGGAGTACCAGGATTTCCATCGCGGTCGACAGGTGTCACCTTAGCTGTGTACTTCTCACCATCCTCGAGAGGAGATATAGTCACAGGCAACTTATCGGTTGTCTTGACATTCGTCGATGCCACCACATTTCCATCCTCATCGAGAATCTCGACATCGTAGCTATCAACCGTCGGAGCGTCATCTGGTCTATCGAATCGTACTTCAGTGCTTGTGTAACCTGGAGTAACAACCACGTTAGAGACACTTATATCGCCGAGTTTTGTCAGGAAGGCTTTCGATGTTGTTCCGCCCTTGTCAGTACCGCTGACAGGAGTGATTCTTACTATATAGTCAGTACCCTTCTGCAGACCTGTGAATGTAGTCTTCAGGTCTGAGAGGTCTTTTACAGAGACTTCTCCTACACCATCGACAGAGACGATATACTCCGTGATACCATCAGAGTGTTCAGGAGCCTTCCAAGTAACGACTGCTGAGTTCTCAGTTGCATCGACATTGATATCGGTTACGAGAACCACCACATCCTCTGTGATGAATGTCGTAACAGTCTCCATATTTGAGTTTGAGCCCTCGGCACCATTCTCATCATAAGGACGTACGATAATCTCATAGGTTGTAGATGGAGAGAGAGATGTTATCTGACAGAAGTCAGCATCGTTAACATCAATCTTCTCAACTGTTGCAGAACCGACAACATTGTAGTATACGTTATAGCCCTTAACTGACTCAGAGCTGAGTTTATCCCATGTCACATTGATACCCGCATTGTTAGCCGCAGCAGATATTACGACCTGAGCACCAGCGAGGAGAACAGTCACCTTGACATCGACCTCAACAGCCTCGTAGTTCTTGATGTCGGCAGCGTCAGGCGTATATGTTGCCTTGAATGTCATCTCACCAGTCTTATTGAGCGACAAAGAACCGTCGACCCATGAGAAGTGAGTATCGTCGAACACAACAGTGCTTAGAGCATCGCCAAGAGTACCAGTCAGGGTTGTTGGAACAGTAAATGTCGGAACAGCCTTATTGACCTTAACGTTAGCGTTGCGCACCTGGCTTTCACCACCTTCGGCAGTATAGATATAAGTGAATACCTTCTCTTCGGCAGCATCACCTACGAGATCGTCCTTATTCTCCCACTCACAACGTGCTGGCAGAGCCGGCTGTATGTCGGATATCTTCTGACCATAAGTCACTTCGAACGCAGGGAGAGTATTAGGCTTAAGCAATGTTGCAACAGTCTCTTCAGAAGAGCTACCATCGCCTGCTGTAATCTGTGGTGTCACCTTGACATCGTACTTCTTACCTTCGACGAGACCAGTGAAGTCTGCGCTCTTGTCGGAGATAGTCTTAGTGTCAACTACAGAATTATCTTTAGGATCGATAATCTCGACCTTATAAGAGACTGCACCTATGAGAGGATCCTCATCAGAGATGCCATCCCACTCAACATGAATCTTATCGACATCTGTTGCTTCAACCTTAAGGTTCTCAACCTCCAGATCAGAGAGATTCTTTGTTGAGAAGCTCTTGGTTACGGATGTATTATCCTGAGCACCAGCCTGCGGAGTCAATCTGACCTTGTATTGAGTATTAGGAGTGAGACCAGTCAGTTCGACTGGAGTAACACCCGTCGCAGCATCGACCGTTGTAGAGACAGGTGGCACGAGAGTCGAGCCATTCTCATCGAGAATCTCGACAAGATATGATTCAACAGCATCTGCGTCAGGCATTTCAAAATCGACATATACAGAGTTGTATGTAGGCGTTGTCTCCACCTTAGTTAGGTCGACAACCACATCCTTTATAGGGGTCTCAAAATCCTTATCCTTAGCATTAGCCTTCAGACCTGCAGCATCTTGAGGAGTAACAAAGACCTTATACTTCTTACCCGGTTTGAGGTTCGTCACGGTCATTGTTTCTGTCTCCTTGTTGGCGGTCAAGCTCTTAAAGACTTCAGTATTATCAGCGTCGATAACCCTCACCTCGTACTTATCGATTTGGCTTCTGTTATCTGGCAGATCCCAGCTGACCTTAGCATCATTAGAATGTATCTCAGTCACTGTTATATTGCTCACGCTTACATCTCCGAATGAAGTATGAGCTGTTGTACTCGAAACTTTACCATTGTCATTAGCCAGCTTTGGTGTAACCTCAACGATATATTGTTTACCAGACACAAGACCACTTATTGTGGCTGTTTTTCCTGCCTCGTTGACGGTTACTGTTGGAGTAGGCGATATAACGACATTCGACTCATCCTTAACCACGATAATATAACCTTCAATATCGGCAGCTACAGCACCTTCGGTGAAACCCGTCCATGAGACACTCACCTCAGTTGTTGAAACAGTCTGACTTGTGAGGCCCTCCACAGCAACCTGAGAAGCATCCTTTGTTGTCACGTCCTTCGTTGTTGTCTGACCAGAAGTGTTGTTATCACTATCGATTGGAGTCAGAGCAATCTCATATTCGGTATCTGAATCCAGGTTATTAAATACAACTGGCCCGTTCGTCACCGTCTGAGTCTCCTTGACAGTAGCGCTACCCTTCTCCTTAATAGTCACTTTATAGTCGGTGACAGCATCATTCGTGACAGGAGTAAATTCCACTGTTGCGGTGTAGAATGATGTTGAAGGAGTGAAGTCGGTTGTCAGTCCTGTCAGTTTTGTTGCGAAACTCTTTGACTCATCCTTGCCAGTGCCATCGCTACTTACAGGAGTTACCTTAGCAGTGTAGTTAGTACCAGGAGTCAAGCCGGCGAATTCAGCCTTAAGATCAGAGAGGTCAGTTACTGTTATAGTCTCAGAGCCTACAGTCACCTCGTAACCTGTGATGCCATCGGCATTCGCTGGAGCATCCCAAGTGACTTCCGCCGTTGTAGCTGTTGGTGTTACCTGAATATTTGAGACACCGATAGTCTTATCAATGAATGTCACTGCCGCCTTCTTATCGGAGTTAGCACCAAGGTTACCATCAGCATCGTAAGGTCGAACGATGATATAATAGGTAGTCGATGGATCGAGACCACTTATCTGCAACTGATTAGCATTGCCAGCATCTTTAGCTGTTGTTGCTATGATATCAGCCACAGTAGCAGATTTCGAGATATAGACATTATAGCCATCGATTGTTGTTGTATTGAGTTTGGTCCATGAGACAAGGATGCCATCAGCATTTGCTGTAGCTGTCACATCGACCTTAGCTGCATCGACTGGCACATTAACCGTCACAGGGATATTATCGATTGAGACATAGTTATTCAAATCATTTGGTATGAATTTGACAGCAGCCTGAACAGAACCCACATCTGTCAGTTTCTGAGTACCGTTAATCCATTCGAATTTACCATTAGCAGCTGTTGGTAGCGTTATATCGGCAAGAGTCTTACCGAAGACACCGGTCAGAGATGATGGAAGAACATAGCTTGGAGTAGCCTTAGTCACTTGGATTGTTGCTGTACGCTCCTCAGTCACACCTCCGGCAGCGGTATAGATGTATTTGATGCTCTGAGTGCCGACATTTCCGACCTTCGTTGTTGAGGCATCTTTCCATGCGCAACCAGAGACCCAACCGGTCTTAACTATATCGGCGAGCGTCTGACCATAGACAGCTGTACCAGTCACTGTTGTGGCATTGAGTTTTGTTGTCACATCAGCTGATGACGCAGAGCCATCACCGATAGATATCTTAGGAGTTACCTTAACCTTATACTCCTTACCCTCGGTGAGACCGCTTATCGTGGCCGACTTACCATCAGCACCCATTGTGATTGTCGCACCGCTTATGGTCGCACCATCCTTATCTGTTATCTCTACCTTATATGTCACACCGCTTACAGTGTTATCATTAACACCTGTCCACGATGCAGATATTGTGCTTGTACCTGTCGCTGTGACATCGAGGCCTGTGACCTTCAGGTTAGAGAGCGACTTAGTGGTTGCTGTGATAGGAGTTGTGGCTGTGCCGACTGTTGTTCCCGACTTAGGCGCCACTGTGATGCTATATGTCGTACCATAAGAGAGGCCTGTCAGCTCCTTAGGCAGCGACTCATCCTTTCCGATGGTGACGGTCTTGATATCCGACTTATCGCTCTTCGACCAGTACGATATCAGATAGCTATCGACCGCAGTGCTTGTTGTCAGTTTATCGAACGACAGGTCAGCCGTTGTATAGTCAGTTGTTGCTGACACATTCTTCACCTTAAGAGAACCGAGAGTCGTAGAGAATGCTTTCGACTCTTCCTTACCCTCTTTTCCATAGGCATCGACAGGGACAATCTTAACAGTGTAGTTGGTACCCTCCTTGAGGTTATCGAATGTAGCGGTGAGCGTTGTCACCTCCTTAGTCACACCATTTACTGTCACCTTATACTTAGCAATAGCATCAGCAGGCGATGGGGCATCCCATGATATGACAGCAGATGTAGAAGCTGGTGTAACCTGGATATTTGTCACACCTACAGTATTATTAATCTGAGTTGTAGCCGACTTGACATTTGAGTCAGGTCCGAGGTTACCACGCACATCATAAGGGACAACCTTGAAGTAATATTTTGTGAATACACTTAAGTTTTCGACTATGTATGATGCGACATTCTTGACATCAATTGGAGTTGCCGTTGCAAGAGCCGCTTCAGACGTAGCATAATAGAGCTTATAACCGGTGACAGCCTCTTTGGTAATCTTATCCCATTCGACAGAAATCTTTGAGACGCCCGTTGCTGTAGCCGACTTAAGATTAACCTTGAATGTCGATGACTTATCGATATTTGTCACTGCGCTCTTCTCGTTAGACATACCACCAGGTGTGGTACCCTTATAAGGAGCAACCTTCACATAATATTTTGTTCCGACGGTGAGACCCGTAATGGTTGCAGTTGTTGCATTCTTAGCAGCAGTTATCTTCTGACCTTCAGGGAAATTGCCAGATGTGGTGCTATAATAGATGTAATAGCCATCGATCAAATCATTATCGCACTTAGTCCAATCGACCTTAACAGATTTATCACCACCTGTTGCTGTGATATCTGCATTATTGCCTGTCTTCACTTCACTACTGATGTTCGTTGTGAAGTTGACAGGGTCTGATGTAGAGCCCTCCTGGTTATCAGCTGCCACAGAGCCGACCTTGACATAGTATTTTGTCAATGGGCTGAGAGAGCTGATTGTCTTTGAGTAAGAGGTACTTCCCGAATATGCTATATTATTTGATTTGTCGACATCGCTAAAGTCCGACTCAGTACTTAGGTATACCTGATATTTGGCGATGGCTGTAGCATTCTTCTCAGCAACAGAGACAGTCCATGAGAGGTCGGCAGTGGTAGCTGTCACTGTTCCGACCGAAAGAGTTATCTTATCATCGAACTCCAGATCGGTATGGAACTCCTCCGTTGTTGTACCACCATGGTTAATAGATGAACATCCTGACGAATCGCCATAAGGAACCACTTCAACGAGGTATGAAGATCCTGGAGCTATACCTGAGAACTGAGCGCATTCGCTGACACAATCCTCACCCACAACTTCTCCTGTCGACTTTACCTTCAGGACCACCTTGTAGTTGCTATATCTATTAGTATCGCCCGACTTATTAGTCATACATATTTCCACAGTCTTAGCCTGTGGGTCGACAGTAATATCCACCTTAAATCCGTCGTTCAGCAGAGTAGTTGTATTAATCCAATCCGACTCCTTAACAACGCTTGAACCATTCTTTGCTATTACCTTTATATAATAGGTCGTTGTCTCATCCAGATTTGTCAGGACAGCCGACTTCGTTGTTGTATTCAGAGTTGCTACGCCCGACTTATCAGCATTCTTAGTATATTGAACTGTATAGTTATCAATACCATCGTAATTGACCACTGAACCATTGAGTTTTATTACCCATTGAACCTTAATTGTGGTTGCGGCATCGCTGAATGCTGTTGGGGCAATGGTAAGCAGGTCGATTGTCGAGGTTGACATTTGAGTACTAAACTCAGATGATGTCGACTCCTTGCCCGACGAAGAGCCCTGCTTAGGAGTGATGGATATAGTATAAATTGTTCCCTCTTTCAAGCCTGTCAGGTTATATGATGTTGCTGTGGCAGAGGCTGTGAACGTCTTAGTATTGCCCGACTTATCCTTAGCAACTATGGTATATCCAGTCAGACCATCGCATTTAGCAGGAGCTGTCCAGCCTACTGTTGCTGTTGTCTCCTGAATATTTGTTACATTGATATTGGTAACAAATATATCATTGTTGAATGGTGTCGTAGCGCTTTTAATATTCGAATCGGCACCTCTTTCGTCATCAGTACCGACAACAACCACCTTGACATAATATGTTGTACCAGCATTCACCGAAATCGATTTGGTCGATGCATCGGCACCAGCCACCCAGATTTTGTCGGTACAGTTACAAGCACTTGTTGTACAATAGTATACATCGTATCCTTTGACAGACGAGACATTGATTGGAGTCCATGCGACATCGATCTGCTTAGCTGTTGTTGCTGTCACGCTGTTCAGCGTCACCTTAGTTCCGTTGGCACCCGACTTAACCTTCGTTGTAGCCGTCACATCTTTCGAAACCAGCGACTTACTGCCGTTAGTTCCTATTGCATAGACTTTGAAATAGTACAACTGACAAGGGGTCAGCCCTGTGACGGTATATGAACCTCCATTCTTGCCGCTTACTTCTCCTTTATAGACATAATTACCAACAGCATTTTTGATATCTATCTCATAACCATCGATGTTATCTATACCACTGTTAGTGTTCTGCACTGATATAGTGATTTCTGTTTCGCTCTTAGCTGATGCTGAAGCTGAGAAATCGGCATCTGTCGTAGCTGTTGTCGACTGAGCGACGCCCTTCTCCAAAGAAGAAGAACCGACAGGACGCACCTGCACAGTATAGTCGGTAACCATCTGCAGACTACCGATTGTCACTGATGTAGTATTAACATTTGTAGATGCGCTTTTCCATGTTGTACCGCCATCAATTGAGTATTCATAACCTACGACACCCGTTGTCGAGGTTGGCTTGTTCCACTCGACCTTAATAGAATTAGCGTTCTCTTCGGTCACTCTGAGATTTGAGACCTGAGCATTGAAGAGATTTGTAGTGAAATTCGACGACTTAGCCGAGATAGCTTCAAAACCAGCCGTTGCGATAGGAGTCACCTTAACGTAGTATGTTCCTCCAGGTGTAAGTCCCGTCACGTTGTAGCTTGTCTGACTCTTACCATTAACAGTCTCGGTCTTAATCAGAGCGTCATCCTCGTCATATATCTCGACATTGTAGCCCGTGACATTGCTACTTGTATGGGCGCTCCATGTCACTGTAGCTTTCGAGAATTCAATATTGCTTATAGTAAGGTTCGATACTGGGGTAACTTTTGTCTTGACCGATACGATATTACTTGAAGTACAATCGTGATTTTTCGAATCGACAGGTGTTATCTGAAACTTATACTCCGTTGCAGAGGAGAGACCTGTTATGGTAGTCTGCGTCTCGTCGGGGTCATTTATTGTAACGCTCTTAGCAGAGATTTCATTACCAGTGGCATCGAAAACCTTTATTTTGTAACCGCCTAAGTTATCTACCACATCTTCTGAAGCAGCATTCCATGATAGATTGGCCTCTGTTGCATTCAGATTAGAGGCTGCACCCGTCAATGTGGTCGAATAATCATGAATATTGAGAGGATCAGCAGCCACTTCATTCGACTTACCAGCTGCCACATCTACCCTATTGCCCTCAGAATTGTAGAGAACTGGTTTCACGAAGGCTGTGTGCGACGATGAGCAATCCAATCCTGTGAGTGAATATTGTTTAGTTGCTGTCGTGGCAACATATTCACCATCAACATACACATCAAACTTCACACCATTCGACTCCTGACAATCCCAAGCGAGATTAACACTTGAGTATGTCTTGCTGGTGACACGCAGGTTACTACACTGCTTATCACCCATTGGTCCTGCACAACAGAGGATATTAGACCAAGCGACAGACTCATTACCGAGCCCTGAAATACGAGGTCTAATCTTAACATAATAAATCATCTCTGACTTAATCTTTCCGTCGTAGAATAGGTGCAGAGTATCTGCATTAGAGCCATACGAAGCCAGAGTATTCTTTGCATTAGATTCCTGTGAATCCCAAGCATTATCAATGGCAGAGTTCTCGTCGGCCAAGTGAATTTCATAACTTGTTATAGTCTGACCGGTTTGGTTTAGGAGCGGTTTGTTAATGACTATAGTGATATAGTTACCAGTCTGATTATGGTTTTCACCCTCCACATTACTTGAACCGCTATGGAGATATTCGATAGTCGGTGTTATCTTCCCTGGATCGAACTCACGATATGCTGCCTTGTGAGCGCTCTCCTTTATTTCGCCATTATCGTTGTACAATACAACCAAGGCGAATGTCGTTCTGTAGCTCGAATGCAAGTTAGAGAGAGTATATGTCGTTGTATTGGCATCAAACTGAGCGATCTGAGTCCACTGACTGCTCTCATTCCTCATCTTTTCAACCCACCCCTGGGCATCAGGAGTATACGATGATTGGTCTTCGCGCTTATAGAGACGATAGCCCACGACACAATCCTCTGATATCTTCAACCAGTCTAATATACATGAATTTATTCCAGTTGCTCTGACACTAAGAGGGTCGGCATGAAGATTACTACAGTCGACAGGCAAAGTTGTAGCCTGAGTGATTGCTTCGATACCATCGTCCTCGAGCATAGAGACGTACGGAGATATTCTAACGTAATAGGTGGTATTAGATGAGAGCGCAGATAATGAATAGGAGAAATATGAGTCATACTCTCCTTTCGTAACTTTCGCTATACTTACCAGTTTATCCGGATTAAGGTCATTTGCAGCATCCCCTGAATATGCCTCAATATAGAAGCCCTTGACGCGTCTATTCAGTTCTTGTTGATTATAATCAATATTCCAGTTCCATGATACTGTGAAACTATTATTCTTTGGATTACTTGTGCTGACATTAGTAATCGAGAAACCTGAAGGTTTTCCGAATTTTGTCGTTGCCGTAGCCGTTCCTGCAACAACTGTCTCCGTTGCCGTGGCTTTCTTATTTGGCAAGACGGTGACACTATACTCCGTTGCACGTTGCAATCCTGTTGCCGTGTACGTTGTTCCTCCAACGGTATACGACTGACTGTTTATCGTCACGGTGTAATTGTCAACAATCGAACCAAGATCAGTCCATGAGAATGTTAAAGAATTGTCCGTAGCACCTGTTGCGGTGACTTCGGGTGTAATGGTCTGTGCCTGTATCACCACAGACCAGTAGAAAAGAATTGCTAAAAATAGCGACAGTTTATTCATATAGTATATATTGATTCTATTGGGAATTGCAACCATACGCAAGTCAAAGCCTCATTACGAAAGCAAAGTCATATTGTTACTAAACCATACAAAAAAAAGCGTTGAGGTGTAATCCCAACGCTTTTAGAATATGCGGAATATCAGTATTTAGTTTTTTAAGCAACTGACAGGAACCACATAGACACCATCATCTCGTCTGTAAGCAAGTCTTCCTACGGCTGTAAGAATCATCTTAAAGGATGGTGCTTTCATCTTATCTGTATCAATTGTTGCCTCGAACCTATTAAGTGTGGCAGCGCCATCATCAATGAGCGATTGTCCTCCAAGTTTTATCTCGACCAAACCATATCTACCATTCCTCAAATGAATTACAGAATCACATTCCAACCCATTACTATCACGGTAGTGGTAAACGTTACCATCAAGAGCTTCGGCATAAACTCTTAGATCACGAACAGCCATTGCTTCAAAAATCAAACCCATGGTGTTGAGGTCTTTAACCAAGTCGGCGGGGCCGACACCTAAGGCAACTGCGGCAATGGAGGGGTCAACAAAATATCTTGTATCAGCAGTTCTGATGGCTGCTTTGGAACGAAGATTCGGATTCCATGCCTCCATGTCCTCTATGACAAATATCTTTTTCAGAACCTCAATGTATGATGATATGGTGTCAACATCCAGAGATTCTGTATCATTCACAGCCATATCAGCTTTTATTCCAGCCAGAGTGACTTGTGTTCCCTGATGACGCGCCAACGAACGCATTAATCGTTTTGTGCGAGTTGCATTACGCTTAACACCGTCAACACGAGAAACATCAATTTCTGTTACAGCATTGTAATAAGAAAATGCCGTTTCGAGTGCATATTCTTTTTCCAAAGTTGTTGCGATTGGCCATCCACCTCGGCACAGAAGGAAGGCTATCTCCTCCATGTTTAGTGTGGATTCGCTGAATATAGGTTTACTGGGATTATTGAATAGATCACCCAAACTTATCTCGCCATTACTATCTCCAGATTCCCATAGTGACATTGGACGCATTCTAAGAGTTGTGATGCGTCCTGTTCCTGTATGGTGTATCTTTTTTTGCTCTTCGTCGTCAAGAGGAACTGCCGAGCCTGTCATTATGAACTGTCCAATACCCTTACTATGGTCAACTGCAAAACGAACAGCATCCCAAAGTTGGGGGATGACTTGCCATTCGTCAAGCAGTTTTGGTTTGTCGCCTTCAAGTAGGGCATTGATGTCCATCTCCGCAAGAATCTGATTCCTGTTGAGATTCATCGGGTCAGAAACATAATTTACGCTCTTTGCCCGTTGTTCAGATGTAGTTGTCTTTCCGCACCACTTAGGTCCTTCTACCAAAACGCACCCTGAAGATTTGAGTTTTTTCTCCAGAATAGCATCAGCTATACGTGATTTGTATTTGAACTCAGCCATTTAACCAACTCATTTGTTTGGTGCAAAAGAACTAATAAAACCTTTAACCACAAAGGAAATTTTGATTTTTCCGTCATTTGTGGATTTATTTTCCGTCATTTGTGGATTATTTTTCCGTCAAATACAGACAATTTGTCCCTATGAATATAGATTAAAATTCCGTAGTTTAGAACTACAATTAATTTGACTACGCATCAAAAGAGTATCAGGTGAAAAATTATTTTGCGAATTTCAGCTTGCCTCGATGGATGTAGAGACCTGTTGAGGGTTTCCGCGTAAGTTTTCGTCCCTGCAGGTCGAAGATTGTTGCATCATCGTCCTTCATGCAATTAACCTTCGGTGCATGAATTGATGTCAGTGTCTGCGACAAGTCATAGATGAAGACTTTCCCGACTGAATTTTTGCCCTCATACTTATATTGCAGATAGGAGGTGAACAGATGCTTACCATCGAAAGCCATACACCAAACATTGGAGCATTCTGGGTCACTTAATGTTGCTGTCAGATCCCAACCGGTCTCACCATTTTTATATACCTCCGTCATATTTGAAGAGTTGGAAGAGACAATCAACACATCGCCAACAATATCAACTGCATTAACCTTCACTCCAACCAGCATAGACGATGAGCTCCACACGCCATCATCACCCTCCTTTGCAAGGAGCAGCGTAGTCGTTCGATTCCCAAATGCAACAATACCATCACCTATTGCAATAGCATCCTTAGCTGCTGCTGGCGCTCCCTCAATATGGAGTCTCTTCTCCCATGACTCGCCGACCTTCTCAAGAACATAATAACCATCGTTCTTGACTGCCATTCCTATCAGATTGCCACGGATAGCCACAGCAGTGCACACCTTAGCCAGAAATTGCTCAGGAATGTCAACCTCACGCCACCCTGCATCTGAAATCTCTAAAAGTTTTGTACCACCACCAGTGTTATTGCTATATGTCACAAGCATATTGTTTCCATCGACGTCAAAGTAGTAATTTGTTGTTCCTGTCTCCACATATCTTATCAGATAGTCATTCCCCGACTTCCACTTCCCATCTGCCTTTTTTTCATATATAACAAGAACATTCTCAGTGCTTGATTTAGCGATGACGGCGAGGTATTTTTCTGAGATCTTAACACCACCGCTCGACCCGAACTGATGAGGATAACCATCTGGAGGAGTCACTTTCTGGAGGAAATCGCCTGAGTCATTGTATATGTATACGGTAGAGACACCATCATCCACTCCATTTTTGGCATTTCCACATGCAGCGACAGCAAATTGTCCGTTGGCATAATCAATCCCCCAGCCATAATTGGATGATGCTACATTTGTCTCCCTTATCGAGTCGACAGGAGTTAAATTGACCTGACCATAAACGACAGATAGCGAACAAAGCCCTAATGCAAGAAATACCAAAAATTTCGGCGCATTCATAATACTAAGTAAGAGTTAGAGAGCCTCAAAGTTAGTCATTTTTAGAACAATAATAAAATACGAATTAGAGTTACAAACTACCAAGAACAATAATCGTAATACCCGCCATTATACCAATCAGGCAAAGACCCTTTCGCAACATATTACGCTCTTTGAATATGAAATAGGCCATAAGGAAAGCGACGATTGCATTTGAGCGTCTGAGAGGTGAGATGAGAGAGATAAGAGCGCCAGGACAAGCTATTGCCCCGTAATAGATGAAATCAGCCAAAATAATAATGACACCAATTGCTGGAATTGTTGGTTTCCATACGAATGGCTGTTTCTCACGCTGTGGCCACCATATAATGAATAGCAACGGGATGACGAAGAGAACCTGATAGAACGAGTAGTAGCAGAGAATCGCCATACGAGGAATGTTGGCATTGACTACGACATACTTGTCGAAGAGAGCAGAGCACGAACCTATTATGGTCCCTATCACCACAAACCAAACAGCCCTGTTGCTCTTGAAGTTGATTCCCTCTCGTTTCCCTGCTGTGCTGAAGAGGAAGAAAAAAGCCATCGTCACAACGAGACCTATCCACTGGATGATATTCGGACGCTCTGCAAAGATTATGAGAGCACCGATGAGTGTCCATATAGGAGCTGTCGCACGTATTGGCGATACAATAGACAAGGGCAAATCACGCAATCCGTAATAGACGAAAACCCATGAGCCAAGGACAATAGCAGCCTTTGCGACGAGTAGCATGTGCTGATGAAATGATATTGCCGGAATGTAGAAGAAAGCATCATCGGGAACCAGTCCCATCTGCGAGAGGACAAGAACTGGGAGCAACATCAGAGAGGATGTCAGAGTCGAACCTAAAAGCACTGGAAGTACCGCATTGTCCTTTAGAGAATACTTACGCAAGACATCATAAAATCCCAGACAGAGAGCTGAGAGAAGAGCCAAAACAAACCACATACAACGAATGACGTTTAGAACTTAAGCTATTATCTATTACGAGGCACAAAGTTACGAATAAGCGATAGAGATTACAAAAAAGTTTCTCGGTTTGCTTTTTTTTTGCGAAATTTGCGACTTGTTACAGAACTGAAAAAAAATCAGGCAATAAAGATATATGATCCAATTCTTCAAGGGCTTAGACGCCCACATTTTGGCTGTTGAATCGAACGAGGCAATCAGCCAGGATAACCTTAAGAAACTTGAGTGGCTTTTCTCTGGTGCCACATATGTCAACGCTCCAAAGATTGATGGTTACTATGTAGGCCCGCGTCGCGAGATGATTACGCCTTGGTCAACCAACGCTGTCGAAATTACACAGAATATGGCTGTCTCTGGCATCAAGCGCATTGAGGAGTATTTCCCTGTAAAAGACGAGAAGGCTTCGTACGACCCTATGCTTCAAGTGCTCTACAAAGGACTTGACCAGGATGTCTTCAAGACCGACAAACAGCCCGACCCGATAGTCTACATTACCGACTTCAAGGAGTATAACAAGAAAGAGGGTCTTGCTCTCTCTGAGCCTGAGATTGCATACCTTGAGGGTCTCTCAAAACGTCTCGGCCGTCCGCTGACCGACTCGGAGGTGTTTGGTTTCTCACAGGTCAACTCGGAACATTGCCGTCATAAGATTTTCGGAGGAACATTCATCATCGATGGTGAAGAGAAAGAGTTGAGCCTCTTCAAGCTCATCAAGAAGACCTCAGAGACCAATCCTGGGTTACTCGTTTCGGCATATAAGGATAATGTAGCCTTCATTGAAGGACCAACAGCTATGCAGTTCGCTCCTGAGCGTCCTGACGTCCCTTCAGAATTTGAAACAAAAGATATACCGACTGTTCTCTCGCTCAAGGCAGAGACACATAACTTCCCGACAACTGTTGAGCCGTTCAATGGTGCTGCCACAGGTTCGGGAGGAGAGATACGCGACCGCCTTGCTGGTGGTACAGGCTCTCTTCCGATGGCAGGTACTGCTGTCTACATGACATCTTATTCACGTGTCGACGACGACCGCATTTGGGAGAAGGAGATGGAGGCAAGAAAATGGCTCTACCAGACGCCTGCTCAGATTCTTATCAAGGCTTCAAATGGAGCTTCAGACTTCGGCAACAAATTTGGTCAGCCAATGATATGTGGTTCTCTTCTCACATTCGAGCATGAGGAGAACGACCGTAAATACGCCTACGACAAAGTCATCATGATGGCTGGTGGTGTTGGTTTCGCCAAGAAGAACGACGCTCTCAAGCAGACACCTAAAAAGAACCAGAAGGTTGTGGTGCTGGGTGGTGACAACTACCGCATCGGTATGGGCGGTGGTGCTGTCTCATCTGTCAACACTGGTGAATATGCGGGTGCGATAGAGCTCAACGCCGTTCAGCGCTCTAACCCTGAAATGCAAAAACGCGTTATGAATGCCATACGTGGTATGATTGAGACCGACCACAATCCTATCGTCTCTATTCACGACCATGGCGCTGGCGGTCACCTCAACTGTCTCTCTGAGCTCGTCGAGGAGACTGGTGGCAAAATCGATATGAGTCAGCTACCGGTGGGCGACCCTACCCTCTCTGCCCGCGAAATTGTCGGCAATGAGAGTCAGGAGCGTATGGGACTTGTTATCCGCCAGAAGGATGTCGACGAGCTGCGTAAGGTAGCCGACCGCGAGCGTGCTCCGATGTATGTCGTTGGTGAGACAACAGGCGATATGCAGTTCTGCTTCGAGCAGAAAGATGGCACAACGCCTATCAACTGGCAGCTCTCCGACATGTTTGGAAATCCTCCAAAGACCATTATGAAGGATGAGAGCGCGCAGGCTAAATATAAGAAGGTCGATTACGACGAGGCTCAGATTAATGAGTATCTCAATCGTGTTCTCCAGACAGAGGCTGTCGGATGTAAGGACTGGCTGACCAACAAGGTTGACCGTTCAGTCACAGGCAAGGTGGCCAAGCAGCAGTGCGCTGGTGAATTACAGTTGCCATTGAACGACCTTGGCGCCGTGGCTCTTGACTACAACGGCAAGAATGGTATTGCGACATCAATCGGCCATGCTCCAGCAGTGGCACTTGTTGACCCCGCAGCAGGCTCAGTCATATCGGTTGCTGAGGCACTCACAAACCTCATCTGGGCACCATTAGCACACGGTCTTCAGGGAGTATCGCTCTCAGCCAACTGGATGTGGCCATGCCGTCAGAAAGGCGAAGATGCACGTCTGTATAAGGCTGTCAAGACAATGTCGGACTTCGTATGTAAGATGGGCATCAACATACCGACTGGTAAGGACTCGCTCTCGATGACTCAGAAATATAAGGACGGACAGGTTGTTCTTGCTCCAGGAACGGTCATCATATCCGCTATGTCGGAGGTATCAGACATTCGCAAGATTGTTGAGCCAGTCATGCAGAAGGAGGCTGGCAGCGTACTGATGTATGTCGATATGTCTGGCGTACCGCTCTCGCTCGGTGGCTCTACTTTTGCACAGGTGGTCAACCGCCTCGGCGATGATGTGCCAACAATAGCTGACGTAGAGAAGTTCAACTATATATATAAGAACATCCAGTATCTCGTCTCAGAGGGATTGATTCTTGCGGGTCACGACATATCTGCTGGAGGTATCATCACGACACTCCTCGAGATGAACTTTGCTAATGCAACACACGGTATGCAGCTCGACCTAAGCGATGTTGCAGCCGACGCTGATATCGTCAAGGCTCTCTTCGCTGAAAACCCAGGTGTGGTATTCCAGATAGCGAAGAAGAATGTAGAGCGTGTTGTCAAGGTTCTTGACACAGCTAAGATTAAATACTCATATCTGGGCTGTCCTCAGGAGAAGCGTGAATTGTCAATATCCGTGAATGGTGAGACATTCAGTTTCGATATTGACGCACTGCGCGATGTATGGTATAAGCCATCATACTTGCTCGATAAGTTACAGAGCACAGAGAAGAAGGCTGCAGAGAGATATGCCAACTATAAGAATCAGCCTCTCAACCTGCGCATTGCAGATAGCTTCACTGGCAAGCTTGCCGACATCGGCTGCAAGTTGAGTCGCACGAACAAGACTGGCATCAAGGCAGCCATCATACGCGAGAAGGGTGTCAACGGCGACCGTGAGATGGCATACTCAATGTTTGCTGCAGGCTTCGATGTTAAGGATGTCCACATGACCGACCTCATCACTGGTCGCGAGACACTCGACGACGTCAACCTGATTGTTTATTGCGGTGGCTTCTCCAATTCCGACGTACTTGGCTCTGCCAAAGGCTGGGCTGGTGCCTTCTTGTATAACCCGAAGGCAAAAGAGGCTCTCGACCGCTTTTACGCACGTAAGGACACCATGTCGCTCGGCATCTGCAACGGATGTCAGCTCATGATTGAACTTGGACTCATCACGCCTAACGACGAGAAGAAACCTCGCATGCTACATAACGACTCGCATAAGTTCGAATCGAACTTCGTCTCAGTCGAGATTGCAAAAGAGAACAAGAGTATTATGATGCAGTCGTTGGCTGGTCAGCGTCTCGGTGTCTGGGTGGCACACGGCGAGGGTAAATTCTCTCTGCCAATGGAGATTGGTCACTATAACGTAGTGGGATACTATGGGTACGAGGGCTATCCAGCCAATCCTAATGGTTCGGACCATAACATTGTGGGTATCTATTCTAATGACGGACGTCACTTGGCAATGATGCCACATCCAGAACGTGCTATGTTCCCATGGCAGTGTGCTTACTATCCCGAAGCACGCCGCCAGGACGAGGTGACGCCATGGATGGAGGCTTTCGTTAACGCCCGCAAGTGGATTGAATCGATAAAGAAGTAAAGAGTAATAATTGTTTTATAATGCAGAGGATGCTCCTTAAGGGGGCATCCTCTCGTTGTATTATGATATGTGTATATTAACCAAAGGTCTATTAGAGCACAAAAATAAAGGGTTGCATCGTAGCCATTGATGCAACCCCTACTTTTATACCTTAGGAAGATTAGTTAACTTTGTTTGTAACCTCCTTAGTGATAGTAATCTCTATTACATTCTCCTCCAGTTCGAAAGGACCTACTACCTGATTAACCATATCCGCATTGATATTTATCTCCTCAGTTCCGACCTTACAGAGTTTTTTCACCTCTTTAACTGGTGTATACTTATAATTAGGAATCTTTACGAAAAGAGGGTATGCGACATCGTTCAAATTAGTTGGCGAACCACCTGCAGCAAATGGGTTGTGCATAAACACTGGAGTCCATGCATTTTCATAGGATCCTTTCTTGTCAGATGAATTAATTCTTATGTAAACCGGATTCTCATATTCATGATGGTTCTGACTGCCAAAATTTAACGTATATTTATTTTTATCACTCAGAGTTATCAAGTCGTAATAATTCCATTCGTATTGGGTGTAATTTACAAACATATCAGGTTGCGCATTCTCGATTCCATATGTATTATATCCACGACCAAGCGTTCCGTATTCTGTATCTTTTGCATTATCCATCACAGCATAATAATCGTACTGATAATGAGTACGATTATTAATTTCAAGTTTTGGAGCATCACCCCTATCGATTCGCAGCACCTTCTCCGACTCGCCAATGTAATTGTCGAAATTTTTACCATTAATCTTTACAGTGTATGAATACTTTGTAATATTCGAGGTAGTTTCCGTCACATAAGGAGCAGATAGCGCCACCGACAGGAAAGTTGGAGAGTAAGCTGGAATTGTATATGAATAAGACCCTGCAGTAAGTGACTTGCCGAGGAATTTAACTGATCCCTTTCCTGTGGCATCAACAACCTTAATTGTCACCTTAGCCATAGGCATATCACCCACTTTCGTACTATTGACAGCTGCCTTTGCTACCTCAGCGTACTTAGCGAAAGGCACGCTCATGAGTTGCTGTGTGGATGTACCATAAGGAGTGGTAATCTCGATGAAAAACTGCTTATTGCCATCGCTATTATCCCAATCGATAGCAGCAAAAGCCGTTGGATTCCCGCTACCAATCTCAATCTGAAAGAGACCATTCATATTTGTCTCCACATTTGAGAAGTTCTCAGTGTAAATTTGTTCACTTCCCTTGCTGATGACAACATCAATACTGCTGATGGTCTCATTAGCCACCAACTTATTCTCTGAATCGCGAACAACTGCTTGGAATGTAAAGCCCTGCGCGAGACCTGATACTGCTACTAAGAGTGCAGCAAATAATGATAATAGATTTTTCATTTCTATCTTTTGTTTAATTGTTAATTACTTCTTTAGAATCTTGAATACCTTCACGTCTACGACGCCATTGCTGACACGCAAGAAATAGTAGCCCGAAGGATACTGGCTCATGCTTATAGAGGTATACTGGCCCTCCGTCTTACCATTTGCCAACACACTACCGCTACCATCAATGAGCGTATAGGAGTACAACTGAGCATCTGCATCTCCAATGTTCAGAACGATTTTATCCGTTGCAGGATTCGGATATACTTCAGCTGTAAGCTGCATTTTGACATCGATGTTCTCAATGCCCGTAGGATCTTCCTCGGTTATGACATAGGGTTGTTGAACTCCTGCAACGATAGAATTATCCGTTCCATCAATGATAGAGTAGAAAACCTGACCCAATGTAAAACTGAGGCTGCCATCTTCGCTCGTAGCCATTCCTCCTGCTGGAACAATATCGGACTGCGCCGATGCCGCTACACCCACAAGAGCGAAAAGAATCAAGAATAGTTTTCTCATTTCACTTAAATTATTATAAATAGTAGATATAATTCTCATTTCTTGCCGTACTATGTATCGCAAAGTTAACACATTTTCGGAAAATCAAAAAAAAAAAAACGCATTAACTTTACCAACCATATTACAAGAAGTGTGCCATTATCGAAAACAATGACACACTTCAAGTGATTTTATAGAGTTTGACTCTGTAGCGTTATTGTAGTTGGCGTATTCTGACCTCTGTGTCGGGGCTATCCTTAAAGTGTTCAACGATTGAAGAGAGGTCTGTCTCACCATAGTGATAAGGGTATACAATAGCTGGTTTTATCATCTCAATGGCCTCTATCGCCTGCTCTGGAGTCATGGTATATGGCTGGTTGACAGGTATGAAGGCAATATCGATCTTGCCAAAACTCTTCATCTCCTCGATAGGTTCAGTATCGCCTGCGACATATATGCGGGTAGACTGCGTGGACTTCTCGCCATTCTCAGACAACTCTTCGCGGTTGAACACCTCGATGATAAAGCCAAGGTCGCGACCCTTTGGATGAAAGGCCGTATGTCCCTCCGTCGTATTATATGAAGGGACAGCAATAATATTTACCCAATTGCCTGTTATAGTATCGCCGACTTCCAAACCATTGCACTTCGATGAGAGTTCCGCCACTCTCTTGTTGCTATATATGAGAGTCTCGTCGGTCGCCACTGCAGCAATAGCAGCCGAATCCAGATGATCGTGGTGCTCATGGGTAATAAGAATCATATCTGCCTTAGGCATTTTGGTATAATCAACACCAAACATCCCGACAGGGTCGACATGAATAATGAACATATCAGAAAAATTGAACATCAACGTTCCGTGTTTAATAGCAAACACATTCAAGAAGGGATAGAAACTCCGTTCATACTTTTTGCCAGATATGGTCATACTAATATCATGCTTGTTGAGAGAGTCGACAATAAAGGTGTCGCACTCAAACTTCTGTTCATTCAGATACTTATCCACCTCTTCGCCGAAGCCGAGTAGCTGACGAGCGTCAAAAAAGCGCTTGACATCATTTTTCGAGTGTCTTGTCATGTTAATCTTGTCACACGAGCACGAATACACCATCATGAGTGTAATAAGTGATAGAAAAAACTGTTTCATATTTTGTGTAATTTATATTATGCAAAAACAAAACTCACACATCTGTTTTGGTTTGCAAGTTACGATATATAAGGGAAAAAACAAAAAATGCTTTTGCGGGTGTTGTTTTGGGCGTTTTGGGCGTTGTTGTCGTTGTTATCGTTTTGGGCGTAATATCGTAATATCGAAAAATAAAAAACAAAAAAAACAATAAACAACCCGCTTTCACTCTTTTTTAGAAGATACATAACAGCGATTAATATTTTTTTATATATTCGCCGCTATAACACATCAACATATTTTAACTTATGCAAAAGGTTTTTATTAGTCTGGCTCTATTAGCGATGACAATGGTCGGGTGCCAGCAAACGACACAGGTAAACAATCCTGTTCTCACAATTGAAGGTGGTGACATCCAAGGCGTCATCACAGAGACTCCAGGCGTCTATGCCTACAAAGGAATTCCATACGCAGCTGCTCCATTAGGAGACTTACGTTGGAAAGCTCCACAACCTGTAACGCCATGGGAGGGCACACGCATAGCCGACCAATATGGTCATCCAAGCTATCAGTCGGTACACTATCCTGGTGGATACACAACAGAATGGGGATATGGTGCTGAGTCGCCCTACAGCGAGGACTGTCTCTACCTTAACGTATGGACAAAGGCTCCTGGCGACATCAACAAGAAACTTCCTGTAGCTCTTTGGATTCATGGCGGAGGTTTCCGCGAAGGATGGGGTACAGAACCTGAGTTTGAGGGGCAGGAATGGGCAAATAAAGATGTTGTCCTCGTCACCATCAACTATCGTCTCGGTGTATTTGGTTTCCTCAACCATCCAGAGCTCATGGCGGAGAATCCTGACAATGTTTCAGGCAACTACGGTATTCTTGACCAGATAGAATCGCTCAAATGGATAAAGAAGAACATTGCACAATTTGGAGGTGATCCCGATAACGTCACCATCTTCGGGCAGAGTGCAGGCGCTGGCAGTGTTCGTTTCATCTGCACCTCGCCTCTTGCAAGTGGGCTCTTCCACAAGGCAGTCATCATGAGCGGTGGCGGTCTTTCAACACCAACACAATCATCACGCCCATACAAAATGCTCTCTCTTGAGGATGTAGCAAAACGCAACAAAGAGATTCTTGATTGGGCAGGAATCAGCTCGTTGCAAGATATGCGCAGGGCTTCAACAGAGGTTCTTCATACCGTTTCGGACATTTACGGACGAGCTACAAAGCAACCATTTGGTGGCATCTTCTACTCGCCAGTTGTTGACGGCAAGGTCATCCCTGAGAATTTCGACGATGCAGCTATACACAACACCCTCGCAAATGTTCCATACATGATTGGTTATACACTTGATGACCTTGGACAGATGGGAGAAGGAATAGCGAACTTCTGCTATAATCGCGACAGCATCGGTTCACCAGCATGGGCATATCAGTTTGCTCGTCCTCTGCCTGACGACGGCAGCCATCCTGAGGTGACAGCACGTCTGAAGGGTGCCTTCCACTCGTCGGATCTGTGGTTTGTATTCAAGACATTGAAGTATTGCTGGCGTCCTTGGACAAAGGGCGACTGGGACTTGTCGGAAAAGATGCTCACATATTGGACTAACTTCGTTAAGTACAGCAATCCAAACGGTCAGGATGGCACTGGAGCGTGGACACCATGCACTAAGGCTTCGCCCGACTTCATGATATTCAAGCTCGACGAAAAGGATAATGAGGCTTCTTCAATGGGCACACCTATGGTTGGCGAGCCACAGAGCTTTCCTGGAATGCCTACTCCAGTAAAGAAATAATTTCAGCCAATCCATTTTCATAAACAAGAGAGAGGGGTACCAAAGACTCCTCTCTCTTTTGTGTGGTAATGGGTAATATCATAACAAATAATGATTGACATAACAGATGCTCATGAGTAATTTTGCATCGAAATGAAATTACTCCCGATAGGCATTCTGTTATCTGTTATCTGTATCTCAATACGTGCACAAGATACTATCTACACTATAGTGCATCTGGATGAGATAGCCGCCATCGCACCCATGAAACAGTCGTCGCAACAGATTGAAAGTGGACCTCATTCTTCGAGTATAATCACAACTGACGAATCGCCTCTTGCCACCTCATCGTCGCTACGCGGCATTGCATCGAAGAGTCCGAACATACACATTCCCGACTACGGTTCAACGATTTCCTCTACCATATATATGCGAGGTCTTGGCTCTCGCATTGGGACGCCATGTGTTGGTCTCTATGTTGATGATGTCCCACAGATTTCTGCTACAGCCTTCACCTTTGACCTTCAGGACATATCATCAATGATAGTTCTACGCGGCCCACAGTCGACCCTCTATGGTCGCAACGCTATGGCAGGTATTATTTGCATATCATCCACATCTCCCCTACTACAACCACGAACATCCATATCAACGGGCTTCAATAGCATCGATGCCGAGTTTTCGGCCGATTGTTCTATCCGTCATAAAGTCAATGACCACACAGGCATTTCCGCATCATTCTTCTTCAGAGAGGCACGTGGCGAGAACGAGGCTTTTCTGACAACAACAAGTTGCAATAAATGGATTGACCCGCACCAACGTATAGGCGGTTCTTTACGACTCCTTGCCATCTTAAAAGAGAGAATCAAACTTGATTTCGCGATTCGATACCAGCATACCGACGAAGGAGGTTATCCCTATTGGCTTGTAGATAAGAGTACCAATAGAGACTTCGGTGCTCTTGCCATCAACAATATGCCGACATACTTCAGAGCATTAGGAACGGTCAGTGCCAAGCAACAATTCATCATGAGTGGTCGTAAGCGACTTACCAATGTTGCCGCTTTCCAGATTCATAACGACTGCATGGATATCGACCAGGATTTTCTTGCCACCGACACCTTCAATCTGCGTCAGGAGCAACGCATACGCACATTCAGTGATGAGATAGTGCTGCGTGACACACATAAGAATTGTAGTAATACGACAGGCATAGCCTTCATTCGCCAATGGTTAACAACAGGTAGTTTCGTACGTTTCAACGAAGGCGGAGTCAGATGGATTGGCGACATGATGGCAGAAGGCATGAGTAGTACCGACACTCCAGTCAAGGTTGCCCTTGCGGACAACAAGATAGATATTCCGGGAAGATACAAGACACCATCATGGCAGTTAGGGATCTTCCACCAATCAGAGATCTCATTGGGAGAGAGCGGATGGAACATCACTGCAGGAATACGAATCAATATAGACAGGCGCTCTATAGACTACAGCACAACATCCCGCGTCAACTTCAGGGTAACAGAGAGAGATAGCGAGATAAGCGATGATCTGCCGATAGGATACATAAAGAGTGACTACCATGGAAATCACAAAAAGAGAGACGTCTCAAAGCAGCTACGATTGGGACTATCAAAGAGATTGGGTTCCAACATATTATACATATCCTATTCAGAAGGAGAACGTTCAGGCGGGTACAATGTTCAGATGTTTGCAGACATAGTAAGCACCTCGTTCAAGACCACGAAACAGTTCAGCGACAACGAGATAAAAGAGCAAGTCCATTACATGCCCGAGCA
This sequence comes from Marinilabiliaceae bacterium, assembly GCA_021443545.1. Lineage (GTDB taxonomy): Bacteria > Bacteroidota > Bacteroidia > Bacteroidales > Marinilabiliaceae > W3P20-009. Next base: position 26,057 of record JABUTU010000010.1, read on the forward strand.
ATGCTATAACTACGAAGCGGGAGCACACCTCATCTTCCTTCAGAAGCGTTTAACCGCAGATATAGCCACATATTTGATGGATGTGGAGAACCAACAAGTGGCACGTTTTGCAGAGGGAGGACTCGGACGACAAATGGTCAATGCTGGTCGCAGTCGAGCAATTGGCTGTGAGGCACAAGCAAGGTACACCAACCCTTCAAAGCTCTTCACATCATACCTCTCCTACTCATATACCAACTCCACATTCAGTCGTTACACATCAGTTGTAGACAAAACAGAGATAGATTACAAAGGCAACCACATACCATTCGGACCAAACATGACAGGCTCCGTAGGTATCGACTTTATATTTAAGCATATTGACGTAGGCGCATCATCAACATTGACTGGTAGGGTCTATTGGGATGAAGCCAATAGCTATTCAGAGCCAGCCGATGCAGAGTTGGAAGCCCATGCGACAATCAAATGGAGCAATTGGCGTCTGACAGTCAACGGAACAAACCTGACCGATAACGAACGCGCCGTCTTCAGCTTCGAGAGTATGGAGCATCGCTTCGCGCAGAAGAATCGCGGCAGATCAATAAACTTTAAATTCAATTATACATTTTAAGATAGCATAAGATGAGATTCAAAAATTTCCTCGCCATTACAACACTTACAATGGCAACAATAGCATTCACCTCTTGCGAAGACGACAACGAAGATGGGAAATATGATGACATTCTCCACATTGACCCACAAGATGTTCACGGAGAGTTCACAGGCTCACTCCATGATGAGGTAACTGTAAATGGTCGTAGCTTCAACTACGACACAGTGGGTGAGGTTGTTGAAGTGACCTTCAACGATGACAACACTATGAACATCACCCTTAGGGATTTCCGCAACAAAGCATTTGACGACTACAACTGTGGTGACTTAGTGGCATCTAACATAGAATACAAGATTAATAAAGAAAAATCAGGAATCGAATTCAGTGGCGATTTCACATCTCCACTGACCATGGAGATGAAGGGCGTCAAAGCCGAATACAAAGCATCCGGGAATGTAGCGGGCATTATCATCTTCATTAAAATTGATGATACGAGCGATTACTACCAGGCGATTTCGGTCCAGCATGAGTTTGACTTACCAGTAAGTCCAAACATGACTGTTTCATTCAAGACCGACTATCAGGGTAGTAACATATTTAACAGTTCCCACTACGGTGACATAGTTGAATGATTCAAGGCTACTCCCATTGATAGCAACAAACATAGGACAACCCTGCAGGAGACAATGAGAGACCTGCAGGGTTGTTTTTATTAAGGTATAGATATAGTTCTACTTTATTTTCCACATATTCTTCTCCACAAAAGGACACTCCTTAGCATCTTCGAGGCAATGATGATTATCTGCATCATCACTCAGATAGAGTATTCCATCTTCTGTGAATTTTGCTCTGAAATTCTTATCCCCGAACTCAATCTCATACTCACCAGTGAATATATCCGACTCCCTCCAGACGCCCTCGCCCAAGCCATTTATTTCACAATCAACAGGGTGTTCACCCTCTCCATCGCCATAGAAAGAGACAACCGAAGGTGCTTTAGCCTTTTTGGTAGTCTGCTTACCTGCTTTCGACAAAGATATCGTTCCTAAGTGAGTATATCGGCGAGGTTTCAGTTGTCGCTCCGCATCGAGTTTCGCCTTTAGTTCAGCCATACGCTGCTCCTTAGCGGCACTATCAGCGTCTTGCGATTCAGCTATAAATTCAGGCAACTTCGTCTCTTCGACAAAGAGCATCTGCTCATCTCCAAGATTAACCTCAATTGTTTTATCATCTTGCGTGAAAGAAAGAGAGTCATCTCCTACAACAAAGGAACCATTTTCGACTGAAGCCTTTATCGGTTGTCCCATTCCGAGATCCATGTCGGCAGTTCCATCATCATTCATAATGATATAGGAGTTCATTCCGACCTCCTGCAACAATTCGTAGTCAGTGACAATATCTCCATGCACGGACTTAAACAAAACATACTTTGCCATAGCACAAAATTGCTTTAAAATTAGTGATACAATAACGACAACAAATATATAAAAAAATCAAATTCTGCGTTCCTCTCTTAAAAATAATAGAGAAGAGAAGACACCGAGGAGCACGACTGGAACACCAACCCAAGCGGAAGAGGCAATATGATGACCCGCTTCTATTGGCAGACCGCCTAAGAAAGCTCCTATAGCATTCCCGAAGTTAAAGGCAATTTGTACGGCAGCTCCACCCATCAATTCACCCCCTTCAGAATGGCGTATTATCAGCAACTGCTGAGGGCCACCGACAGCAAAGAGGGAGAAGGCACAGAGGAATGAGAGGATGAGGAGTGAGAGAGAATGAGAAGATGCGAGGGCTATCAAGACGAGGAGAGCAGAGGCGAGAATCTGGAAAGATACAACCACGCGCGCCGGATGATACTTATCAGAGAGCCGTCCTCCCAACAGATTTCCGCCTACCATACCCAAACCAGTCAGAACCATAACAAACGGCAATGACGAAGAGGCAAAATTAGCATCCTCCACGAAAGTAGGTGATACATAGCTATACCAGCAGAATATGCCGCAGTTGCCCATCATCGTCATCATCAGCACGAGCCAAGGAGACAGTTTTCTAAGAAACGCAAACTGAGAACGGAACCGTGAAGCCTGAACCGAACCGATATCAGGGACATGACGCCACACGAACCATAAGACGAGCAGAGCAGAGAGTGCTGACAGAGAGAACGGAATGCGCCACGAGAGTTCTGAGAGGAAAGTTCCTAATGGTACACATAGAAGATTCGCCACCGACATGCCAGCACACATCAGAGAGACGCAGAATGCTTGTCGTCCTTCGGGAGCCAGGCGCACCGAGACAATGGATGCAACACCGAAGAAAGCCCCATGCGGCAGTCCCGATATAAAACGAGCTACGAGAAGCATCCAAAACGATGTAGATATCAGCGACAAAAGAGCTCCCGTCAGCATCAGACATCCCAAGGTCATAAGAATACTCTTGAGTCTGAAACGATGAGCCAATGGCAAAAGCAGAGAACCAAAGCAGACTCCAAGGGCATAGACGGTGATACAATGGCCTGCCTGAGCATATGTCACCCCTAACGCATCAGCGACAGATGGCAGAATGCCCATCATAACAAATTCAGAAATCCCAAGCGTGAGTGGTCCTAACGCCAAGGCATATATCGACGATGGTATACGCATTTATTCAAGAGGCTTCTAAAAACTCACCATTTTTGTTAGTTATACATACAAGAGTCATTGAAACATTACTCATCATATTCATCTCTCTTCTCCTCCTCTTCATTCAGTTCAGCATCCTGTTCCTCATTCTCTTCCTCTTCTTCCTCCTCATCTTGCAGTTCCTCCTCCTCATAGAACGCTGCTTGGTCAGCCATATTACGATAATTATTCTCAAAGTCGCTGAGCCACTTTAGGACATATTTCTTATTACCCTGGCTCATGCGCTTATTCTTTGCTTCCACGATAGCCCTATTGAAATCTGCATCACTCGAATACAGGAACAGCTTATTCTTAAACCTCAGGAAAAGCCACGTGTCATCACCCAAATCAAGATACATATTCATATCCGAATTATCCTTGAAAATCTTAATCTCACACTTCAAGCGGATTTGGCGATTAACATTTCGATTGTGCATCATCATAAGATTCACCGTTGTATCGCACACCCAAGAACGATGGGCTGTTTGCCAATGGAATAGGACATCACTGAATGTGAATGTAGGAGAGTCCTCTTCTGGCAATAGTTGCTCTTCCGTCTTAGGATTCTTGACAAGCCCTGTCCAACGAGTACGTTTTATATGATTTATATATGCTGTATCATACAATTCATTCATACGTTTTTCGTATCTGTAGGATGTCGTATCACACGTCTTAGCCTGCGAGGCCATAATAATCTGATACATTCGAGTAGCAATCTCCACAGATGTTTCAGTTTTGACAGCAAGGACAGCATTCATCTCAACATTATTGGTTGGGCGTTCATGTCGTACGATGCCAGCTACATCGAGGTCCACCCCATGTTTACTCAACGGAGGGAGAGTTGTCTGCAAGTCGAGCAGGCCAGAAGCCTCGATTGTATGTTCTTTATAGAGGAAACTTAAGACATTGCCTGTTGTGTCAGGTTTTTCAATCTTCACCTCTGGAGCGATATCGAACCTGTCGAATATCTTATTATAGTAGAGAACTCCATAAGCCTGTGCTATAGGCTTATCTCCCTTACTGTTACGTGTCTCAAGGAACGCTGAATAGACATGCGTTGAGTCGTACGTTCTGAAGAATCCCCTCTCAATCTCACCATATTTCCAGTTGAGGATTCGCTCTCCGATTGGTATTCGCACCTTCTCAGGATCTATGACAGAACGGAAACGAACATAGCCCTTAGTGACGTATGGCGATTCATGAATCGGACGTGCACCACCATTGAACTCAAGAAGTTGGCGTCCAGCCTGTATGCCGACTTTTCCCTTATATGCGAAGTATTGATCGAAGGTGATATCTTCTCCGACGCCACCCCATGCATATGTTGTTCCTCGTTTTGTACGTCTGTTGACATCCGTTCCTATCGAATCCATATAGATAGTATACTTCTTCTTATCCGCATTAAGGAAGTCGAAATCGCCCCATGACTGGTAGGACTGGGCTCCATCGATACGAGTCTTGGCATTATAGATAACATGATATGAGATATTTCTGCCGGCAGAATCTTTAGGAGCAATCTCCACGATTGTACTATCGAGACGATCTATTTTCGACTTATTTGTATTGGCAGCTCTTACAATCAGTTTTCCCATTTTGTCGGTAAGCTTCACGCGAGCGTCGGCTGTCAGAACCTCCTTTACCTCCTCGCAATGCAACTCAGACCCAGTATATATAGCCACTGGCACCAGGAAGTTGAGACGCTCCTCTTCGTCGTAATCTCCCTCCGCAGTACTGTAGAAACGGTTTCCCTCAGACCCACGCTGACCAATAGTAATCTCATTCTGTTCCATACCCCACGTAAAGAACTTCACATTCGTCTCGTACTTAACCTCTTTGAACGACATGTCGTTACCATGGTCAGAGAATTTGAACTCCCCCTGACGTTTTTCGAAATCGATACAACTGGACATACGACGTTCCATGACTCTCTTATACGCGGCCTCTGCTATGGTCTCGAAAGTCATATTCTCTTTTAGGGCTTCGTTACGACCCTTGGCATGATTATAAGCCAGACGATACTCACTCTCGTAGTACTTACGTCTGCGCCCCTTAGTGTCGTTATCATCAGAATCGGGATGGCGCACAACAATATCCTTACGTAGTTCCCCAAAGTCAGGAACAAAATGACCCGCCGTCTCGCTCCATGCTTCAGTACGGAAGAAGGCTGTATCGGCAAAAATCTGATGGTCATCAAAGGTCATATAGTTACCCTCCATTTTAACCAATTTATGGTCGATATCAACACGTCCAGTACCCCACAGGCCAGTAGGCGTCACATTCAATGCGCCATTCAAATCGCACTCGTAGCCTGTGTTGGAGAGTTCGGTTGGGAACATCCTGAACTTACCCTGTGTAGAACAAATGGTCAAACGATTATCTCCTGGCACAAAATAGAGCTGTCCTAACCCCTTCTTCTTTGCTCCGTCAATAAGAAAATCGGTGTTCGTCCCCAGTTCCACGCCTGGATATTTGGGTTCACCCAACGACTTATTTACGATGAAATTCACTGTCTTGCCATGAGCTATATCTGGCAGGAATGTAAAACGAGGTGATGAACTGCGGGAGGTCAGATATTCCAGATCGCCATTTCCCAATAAACCCTGCCAGCTTAAATCAACATCGTTATAGTATGTCGCTGCGCCATTATAGATAGGATATCCCTCTTCTGGTGATTTCTGAACGAACCCTAATGAGTTGTCCTCTCTGATAACCAAAGGATGACGAATCACAGGAAATATTCCAGAGGTCAATTCGCCTTCAAATGACGTATTAGAATAGTTGATATTATTGATATCGGTAAATTCAAAGGGATCTACGGTGAAGTAGAAAGTATCCTTCTTATACCTGCCACCTTGAATAGAGACGTGATCGTAATAGACTTTCGATGCCTCTTTTGATACCAGACGTGGGTATCCTTCGTAGATAAACCGGCCCGACTTATTATCTGGTTTGTCGATACTTATATAACCCGTTATATCGCGAATCATATTTTTTACTGGGTCGTTGATACGAATACCATTGTGGTCATACTTATCAGTTTTGACATGCAGACACATACGGTCGACATGTTTCAGTTCGACATTAAACTTATCATAACTGAAGTAGAACCCCTCCCCGAATAGAGTCAACATTCCAGCATCAACTTGACCGTTAAACTGAAAATCTCTGTTTCTTTTAAGCAGAATCTTATTATTATCTGGTCGCAACGCTACATTCTGATAATCAGACACTGAGACACCTTTCACTCCAAGAATCATCAAGTCGTAATTGTGCAAATCAAGGAGGGCATTTGGAGTGTTTTTCTGCGATTGAGGCATGACACGCTCTGAGTCGCCGGCCGTAAGTTCCACATCGCTTTCAAAACGTATCACATCATAATCCTTTTTACCTGTCTGAAACTTCAAGTAATCCAGAAGGCGCTCTTTTACAACGACGATATCGGTTCCTTCATCATAATCAAGAAAACCATCATATGAGAGATTGATTATTTCGGCGCGTATCGATGATGATTGCATGCCTCTGAACTCAGCATAATCATTCACCGTGAAGGGCATTCCTCCATTATAATGATGAAAATCTGCCAGATATTGAAATGGGTGCGTCAGATTCATCCCCATGAGTTTTCTAAAATACTCCTCACGGAAGTAGCTGACGCTCTCAAATGTCGCATAGGCACGAGCAGCTCCCTCCAACATACCCAATTGCAGATATTGCTGATCCATGAACCAGCGTATCTGCTGTACGTCCATATTGACCATGTGATATGTATCAAAGAAACGGCTCCTTTCGAGTCCCTCACCGAGACGTATCATTCGAATCTCACGAGTCTTATCCAAGTATGTGAAATGCAGTCCTGGATGCCGTATTTCATCATCGTCAAGCTTGATACTTATCTCGGCTTTGGCCGACTCAATACGATTGGGGAAAAGGATGAAACTAACCGACGAAACCTCGATGAAGAGAGTATCCTGACGGTAAACCAGCAGCTGAGCTGGCACTTCTGGCGAGCCACTACCTCGCATCCTGACACCCTCTTGTGCAAAACCGCCATAGTAGTCAATATTTTGAAATATCTGTTTTACCTCACGACGTTCATTCGTTGTTATGAACTTAGGGTAGTTCTTGCCATGCAACGACTTTGGGCTAACAAGGCGATGCTCTACACTCCCGTATAGAGGCTCATTGAAGTAGTCGGAATTCATAAATCGGACACTATCAATGAGAATCGTAGTTTTCGACATATCATGGCTCCACTTGCCAAAAGTCGCAAAGGTCTGTTCCTCTGGTAGTCCGACACGTTCCCACGTGATTCTGCCAGAGGGGCTCGTCCATTTCATCTCATCAAAGAGATAGTCGCCACTGGTATCTTTAACCTCAATGCTATCCGACTTCGAGAAGCATACGAGTCGACTCTGAGGGACATGTATGATTATCTGACCCTTAGCATCGTTCTCAAAAGTCACATTAGCGGCATCGCTCCTCCATTGAGCATTGGAGGAGTGTCCTAAAACTCTCTCCTTCGCATAGAGGGCACTTGACTCCAGAAACTTATTAATGTACTTAAATTGCACACGACTGCTCATCTTATGCGTCAGCGCTTCATTCCAAACGGCTAAGTTTGAGGGAGATATATTGGGCGAACCATATACAATAACCAATGTTTCAATGAGATTCTGATATTCTGGAATAGGATGAGCCGACTTGTATTTCAGAAGCAGATTACAATATGAGATGATACGGCTTTTAAGTTCTGGTGATGTTGATGGATTCTCAAACAACAGCTCCAAAGTCTTGAAATAGGCATCGGCCCTATTACGCACACTGGAGGTCTTGAAATAGGCCTCCATCTGCTCTATAAACTCCTTCTCGTCGCTACTGAAACTCTTTGGAGTCTGCGCACACAGAGAAAGAGAGCCCATAAGACTCATCAATACAAGGATAAACAGTATATATATTGACAAAAAGCAATCTCTCTTTCCCATGAGACGTTGATACGAAGAAACAGACATCAAAGTTATCTCATCATTTCGGTTTAGACAACGGCAAGAGGCTGAAAGAGCATTTCAATATTCAAAAAATAGAACTATCTTTGCGTTTCAAATTATCAAAAAAATGGAAGATAATAACACAAAACAACTCTCAATAAACCTGACGGAAGACGTTCGTAATGGAAAATACTCAAATCTTGCTGTGCTGACCCATAGTCATAGTGAGTTTGTGGTAGATTTCGTCAATGTCATGCCTGGTAGTGACAAAGCTAACGTTGTATCACGTATCATATTGACACCCGACAATGCAAAACGCCTGTTGCATGCTCTTCATGATAATGTGCAGAAGTTCGAGGTTGAATTTGGAGAGATTAAACTCAATCCTCAACAACGGCATTTTTCTGCTGAGTTGACAAAACCAAAAGGAGACGCTTAAAGTAGCTATTTGACAATATGCTCTACAAGATAGGAAAAAAGCTGATATACGCTGTTTCCAAACTACCATTTGGAGTTCTTTACGTCATTGCTGACATAATCTACTTTCTGATGTACTATGTGATACGTTATCGCATAAAGGTCGTCAGAGAGAACCTTAACATTGTTTTCCCAGAGAAGGACAAAAGTGAGAAGCGAAAGATTGAGCAACGATTCTACCGACATTTTTCCGACTACATAGCAGAGACTATAAAGGGGTTGACGATGGATGACGAAGAGTTGATGAAACGTATGGTGATACTCAACCCAGAATTCATCAACCAATATACTAATTCGGGGCGCAGTGTTTTTGTCTACGGTGCTCATTTTGGCAATTGGGAATGGTTCACTGTCTTTCCTCTAAACTTTACTAATTGTGGAGTCCAGGCCTTCTACCAGCAACAGAGCAACAAACTGATGAACGACATAACAGTCGAGAGCCGTTCCCGCAATAAAATAGTACCTGTAGAGAGTCACCGAGGGTTTCGTCATATGGTCGAGTGTATGAAGAGAGGCGAAAACAACGTCACATTAGTTCTTGGAGACCAGTCCCCTCACAGAGGAGCCAAGAAGTATTGGACCAACTTCTTCGGACAAGACACTGCATTCCTGATGGGCGTTGAGACGATAGCCAAGAGAACGAACCAGGTTCTCGTTTTCCCATCATACAAAAGTTATAGCAGAGGACACTACGAAGTCGAGATGAAACTTATTGAAGATGACCCAGCAAACGTTGATGGATCAATTCTTATCGACCGCTTTGCAGCTTATCTTGAAGACGACATTCGTAGCATCCCTGAGCTATGGTTGTGGAGTCACAGACGATGGAAACACAAACATGAAAATTTCCCTGACTAAGCACTAAAATATGCCTCCTCAGATAGCCATAATTACAGCCAATGCCCTGACGGGGTTGGGATTACAGACGATTCTTCAAAGCATCATGCCATCGGCACTGGTGTCGCTTTTTGCCTCTTTTGAAGAGTTGGAGAGTAGTGAGCCTGAGGTTTTCGTTCACCTATTCGTCTCGTCCGACATTTACATATCGCATCCACAATTCTTCAAAAGCTTTAAGAGCAAAACATTCGTACTGACTTGTAATACCCATGACAATCGTGTATGGCAAGGAGTCAGGACATTGGATGTCAATAAACCGCACAAGGAACTAATTGATACTTTTTCCCGCATGTTCTCACATGCACATGGCAATCGGGAGCATTTCAGTCAATTTCCTGAGGTTGAAGTGCCTGAAACAAATGACCTCCTCTCACCGCGCGAATGCGAAGTTCTGAGGGAAGCTGTCAGAGGACTTACAAACAAAGAAATTGGCGATAAACTATGCATATCCCTCCCAACTGTTATCAGCCACCGAAAGAATTTATGCGACAAATTAGGGATAAGAACATTATCTGGTTTAACCATATACGCAATAGCAAATAACATAATCGAAACAAGCGAAATCAAATAACTTCAGATGAGTACACTGACAATAACACTTCAGCTTTTGCTGAGCCTTTCTATCCTCGTTATAACCCACGAATTTGGGCATTTCTTTTTTTCAAAACTCTTCGGAGTCAAGGTCGAGAAATTCTACATGTTCTTTGACGTATGGTTCAGCATATTCAAATATATTCCTGATGGACCGCATAAAGAGACATCCATCAAGGAGGGTTTCAACTTCATGAAGCATACAAGTGTGAATGAGGATATAACACCGATCAAAAAGAAAGAGTTTGACAAAAATCCTGAAAAGTACATAAAGTTAGGCAAGGATCCATTAGTCCTCGAAGAGAAAATAGAGGAGTACGATGAGGAGGTCAACGGCAAGAAGGAGACCTGGGTCAAGATAAGTCGCCGCACACTTGGTGGCTTCTCTCTGATTAACTACACTGGCAAGAAGCTATCAGAACCAAGCAAGTCATGGTGGCACAACACCGACTTCGGACTGGGATGGCTTCCCCTCGGAGGCTATTGCGCTATAACGGGCATGGTAGATGAGACTCAAGGAGCCGACAAACTCAATCATCCCGTTCAGGACTTTGAATTTCGCGCAAAACCTGCATGGCAACGCTTACTCATCATGGTCGGTGGTGTACTCGTCAACTTCATTACAGCTCCTCTCATCTTTTGGTTCTTGCTTTTCGGATATGGAGAGAGATATATTCCTTTCAGCGACGCCCCGATGGGTCTTCAGTTTCATGAAGTTATGAAAGAGGTTGGTTTCCAAGATGGTGATATAATCGTCTCCATTGATGGCGTTGTCACAGAGACGTATAAGGACATTGCAAATACGATACTCTTTGCTGACACTTGTACAGTTCAGATTCTGCGCAATGGCGAGAGAATGGATATTGGCATGCCAAGAGAGTTCTACCGCACCATCCTGAGTCGCGAAGTAGCACAACTATGCGCATTGCGATTCCCGACAGTTGTCGACTCTGTTGTCACACACACACCTGCTGCTGAAGCTGGACTCCTAAAAGGCGATTCCATCATAGGTGTCGACACTCTGGCAACTCCATGCTTTGCAGATTTCAGCAAGAGACTCTTCGAAATGAGTGGCAAAACGACTAAGCTCGTGATTGTCAGAAATGGAGAGAACGACACCTTATCGGTAGATATCAGCGAAAATGGCAAGATAGGATTCTACCCTGTCAATCCTACTCATTGGTTCAATATCAAAACCCGTGAATACGAATTCTTTGAGGCCTTCCCTGCGGGCATCTCAATGGGAATTGACAGACTCAGCAACTATGTCAAACAACTGCCTCTAATCTTCACAAAGGAGGGTGCTTCGAGCATTGGAGGATTTGGAACCATTGCAAAACTATTCCCTGACGAATGGGACTGGAGAAGTTTCTGGGATACAACAGCACTATTAGCCATAATACTTGCCGTCATGAACATTTTGCCTATTCCAGGTCTCGATGGTGGACATATACTCTTCCTCCTCATTGAGATAATCATTGGTCGAAAAGTTCCCGACAAATGGCTGGAATATGCACAGATGATTGGCATGACCCTGCTCATATTGCTTGTCCTTTATGCTAATGGCAACGATATATTCAGATATCTTATCAAATAAGTATTTTCCAAGTGAAAAGATTACTTGTCATAATTGTTGCATTAGTAGCCTCACTGAGTACAATGGCACAGAACAACTACGGGCAAAACCCGCAGGTGCCCGAGTACATCTATCAGCGTCGCATGGAACAACTTGACAAGCAGAGTCCTATCAAACTGGAGTATAATGCTCAGGTGCGTGCTTACATTGATGTTTATCTGGAGAGACGTCGCGACCACCTCTCTAATATCATAAGCCGATCAGAACTATATTTCCCAATATTTGAAGAGTATCTTGCCAAATACAATCTTCCACAGGAACTCAAATACCTCGCCATCATCGAGTCGGCTCTCGACCCAAAGGCTAAGTCGAAATCAGGAGCTATGGGATTATGGCAGTTCTTGTACCATGCTGGTCTGATGCTCGACCTTCAGGTGACAAGCTACGAGGATGATCGTTGCGACCCATACAAGAGCACTGACGCAGCGTGCAGATATCTCGCCTACCTGTTTCAGAACCTCAATGATTGGCAGCTCGCCCTTGCAGCATACAACGGAGGAATCGGCACCGTGCAGAAAGCAATTGAAAGAAGTGGAGGCAAGAAGACATTTTGGGAATTAAGCCCATACCTGACGAACGAAATGAAATCGTATGTTCCAGCATTTATCGCTGTGAACTACGTAATGAACAACTATACATTGCACAATCTGATTCCAGGCAAACCCAAATATACATTCGAGGATATAGATACCGTCTATGTCAACCTCTCTTTGGGATTTGACCAGATAAGCCGTGCCTCAGGTGTATCTCGGGAAGACTTGCAGATGCTCAATCCTCAATACATCAAAGACTTCATACCATACGATGATATGCCACGCCCTTTGGTGCTCCCTCGCAATAACGTAAATCGCTATCTGAGAAATGAGCCACACCTAAAGCCCGATGCCGCACCCGACTTGACAGGTTATTTCGGAGAACAACATGAGGTCAACCGCAAACATATAGTCAAGGCAGGCGAATACCTCCACAAGATAGCCATGATGTATGGAACAACCGTCGAGGATATAATGACATGGAACTCCATGACAACTAAAGATGTCAAGATTGGACAGAATCTGACTATTGTCCAGCGAGAACCCGTCCGACAATTCTTCTTTATAGTACCGGAAATGATTGCCGATAATGCGAAGAGTGGCAAAAAAAATACTTAATATCCTGCTTGTAGTCTTTCTCTCATTAGTTGGACTATGGGTTACTATTGCCCTATTGCTGACTCTCCCACCTCTTCAAAATCAGGCTCGTCTTCAATTGCAGAACTCTCTTTCAAGTCAGCTTCATGCCCCCATATCTATTGCTGAGTTCCAATTTTTCCCACTTAGAACAGTCAGTCTCAGACATATACGCATACTAACACCCGACAGCACATTATTTGCCTCCATCGGACGTCTGAAAGCCTCTATAGGACTCTCTTCGTTATGGCAAAACAGACTTTCCTTGAGCGGGATTGACATCGACTCCTTGAATGTACTCATCGAACAGACAAACGAAAAGCCTGTACGTTTCAACTGTTCATTCATGATAGAAACGGACGATGCAAGGCAAGACAGTGTCGAGACAAGTCTGAATATTAGTGTTGATGATATCAGAATAACCCACTCCAACGTTCTGTACAAACCCATAGGCAAAAAGAGTCAATACATCGGCAACATCAATGTCCATATAACCGACCTCGACATTAATGAGATGCTCACCCACTTAGATGTTGACCGTCTTGTAGCAAATATCAACGGCATTCACACTCAGATAAAATTAGAAGCCACCTATCAATCTGATACAATTCTCATCGAAGATATGGAGAGCTTTTATGGACAATCGCATCTCATACTGAACTTCCTTGAGTATTCCAAAGATCACGTAAAAACATCAATCCATGAGCTATCACTTATGCAAGAACAAAACTCTCTTCTATTTGGCGACGAATATGCCCTGGAGAGAGTCGTTTTGAAAGGCGCTGTCGACTTGAATGGAGACGAAATACAAATTGATAATGTGACAGGCAACATAGGAGGGATAACAGCCCCTGGCAGTTTTACTATTAACGGTTCTCTCAGCGGTTGGCGCGATGTTGAGAAGTCAAGAGCCTCCTTAGATATCAGTGATATATCCATAAAGGCAAGCGACCTCTCCCCTTTGGTTCCCAATGATATGGCGAATCTATTCGACTCGATTGCTGGTCCGTTGAGTGGACATATAAAGCTCCGAGGAACAGATGGACTGATGGGCTTAGCTGTCAACCTTTCGTCGTCACAAGCTTCATTCTCGACAGAGACCCAGATACACATCAAAGGGTGGGACAATATCAGCTTCGATGGCAGTGTCAACTCCTCAATTATTCCCCAGAATGAAACTATAAAGCCATTGGGTGAAACATCCATTAATGCCACCTTCACTGGTCTATATGCGGGTTATGACAAAGACGACACATTCATACACTTCAGTGGCACACTTCCCTCTCTTAATATTTTCGACTATAACTACCATGACATCACAATCGATGGAATGGCAAGTAACAAAATCCAGAACCTATTGATCGACCTTCGCGATAGAAACGGAAATGCGACAGCTATCATCTCGGTTGACAAAAATTCAGATAATCCACAATATGGTCTGACGATAGGTGCTGATTCACTTCGAATTGGGCAAATGAATATAACTCCCACAATACCTGAGTCTGTTATCGATGGACAGATGAGAGCCGAGATTAACGGCACATCCCTTGACGACCTTAGTGGCTTCATCATTGTCAACAACTTGACGATTAAGGGCAAACCAGAAGAGATAAAAACAAAAGAAATCAACATCATGATGGGACGCAACCAGGAGGATAATGAGAAACGTCACATCAGCATAAATTCAGACTTCTTGAATGGAAAGATTGAGGGCAGATTCCTTATAAGCCACCTATTCGACAATATAAGCTGGCGTATGCATAACTGCGCTCCAGCACTCATTAAGGCTCCCCGTCAGCATACAAAGTATGACAACTACGCAACCATTGACCTCAGATATTCCGATATACAACCATATGCGCAATACATCGACGATAACCTTCTTATCCGTGGCAATGGCAATATCACTGGTGTACTGAACAGCTATGGGGGGCCAATGAGTCTGAATCTCAGCATAGATACTATATCATATGAAAAGTGGAAAGCAAGCCACCTGATTATTGATATTCAGATGGCTGAAAATGACTCCTGCAACATAGACATAGCATCGAGGGAGACTTATGGTTCTGGTTTTGGGGATATAGGGGAGGTAAAATGGAGCAATACCCTGACCAACAACAGATGGGATAGTTCACTACGGTGGAGATTAAATACTGATGAAAACAATGAACTGTCGACGCATTCTCACTTTTCAAAAAGAAACGACGGCGAGCTACGCACTCATGTTGATATCGACAGCTCAAATGTGGTTATGAGCGGACGGAACTGGGCCGTAAGCGCATCAGGTATAGACATCGCCTCTGACGCCATTGGTATACATGGGTTCAAACTCAGCAATAGAGAGCGTTTTATATCGCTTAATGGCAAAAACTCTAAGGCCAATCCCGAAGATACACTCTCCATCTCCCTCAACAAATTTGCCATCTCTGATGTCCTTAAAACCACTCCTGACGACAAATACTCCTTGGATGGTGACGTCAATGCACTTGCATATGTTAACGATATATATGGGAAAGTAATAGTCAATTGCAATGCTGACATATATAACTTCTACGTCGACGGTGAACGTCTTGACCATGCCTCCATAGAGACACACTGGCAACCAGAACAACAGAACCTCGACATTGGCATGAAGATAATTACGAGAGGCAGATTATGTGCTGACGCAAAGGGAAACCTCGACATCTCGCAGAATAAGATGGACTTGATGTTCGACATTGACTCCCTGTCTATCGGTTGGCTCAACTTCTACCTCTCGACATCCATTGAAGATATGCGAGGCACCACGAGTGGTTGGCTTCGCCTGCACGGACCGCTCGACAACATAGGACTTCATTCGCGGCTATGCGTGCATAACTCAGCATTCCGCGTCAAACAGACATTTGTGGACTATACTATCGATGGAAACGACAGCATCATACTCTCTCCAAACAACATGGAATTCAAACACATGCAGTTTACGGACGCGTATGGTAATCATGGCGACTTCAATGGAAACATAACGCATAACATGTTCTCAGGACTGCGGTACTATATCAATTTCGACACCAAAGACCTACTTGTCCTTGAGACAACAAAAAAAGAAAATCCCATCTACTATGGTCATGTTTTTGCGACAGGTCGTCTTGGTGTGCGAGGAACTACAGCCAATTGTCTGCTCGAAGTCAAAGCGCAATCGCGTGGCAATTCTGAATTCTATATCGTACCCTCTCAGACAAGCGATATAGGTGAGACCGACTACATTCATTTCACCAACAAGTCGACCTATGACAACAAAAACGACAAAGGCTTCAACCTTGAGAAACAACTGGAGGGAGTAGAAGCCAACCTCGACATCGACATTCATCAAGATTCCCGCATTATAGCCATTTTCGACCCGACAACAGATAACCGTCTGGATGTTAAGGGACAGGGTCATATAGGTCTAAATATAACTAAACAGGGAGATATCCTAATGGACGGGTCATACACCATAAATAGTGGAATATACAACTTCTCATTCCAGCACATCATGAACAAACGATTCGAGATAGAACAAGGCAGTAAGGTGATGTGGAATGGAGATCCCTGGGATGCAATTGTTGACTTGAGTGCCAAATACCGCGTCAACACATCGCTCTACGATTTGATTGGCAACTCATCGGGTATGGCAGAAGGAGCCGACCTGAAGAAGAATGTTCCAGTTCTGTGCAAACTATTCCTCACAGAACATATCATGGACCCAAACATTCGCTTCGAGATTGAGATTCCATCATCGCAAGCTCTTAACCAAACTGCTATCAATCAGTACCTATCCACAGAAGAGGAGATAAACCGACAGGTATTCTCACTTCTTATGGCTGGTCGTTTCTACACTAATGAGAATAACAATGCTAATAATACTGCAACTGGCTCAACTAATGCTTCTGACTATATTGGCACGACTCTATCTGAGCTGGTTTCCAACCAGTTGAGTAGCTACATCTCACAGAACAAATACAATGTCAATTTAGGAGTCAACTACCGACGTGGCGATGATGTCATGAACGAAGAGTACGGAGTAAATGCACAGACAGACGTACTTGGTGGCAAGATTATTCTCTCAGGTAGTGTCGGCTATGGACGAGATGCCTCAGCCGATGCACAGAAGGAGGGTAACTTCATCGGAGACTTCGATGTCGAGGTTAAACTGAACGAAAGCGGCACCCTCAGAGCAAAAGCCTATACCCATTCCAACAACGATGTCATATACGAGACATCTCCTACAACACAAGGTATCGGCATCTCCTACCAGGAGTCGTTCGACCACGTCAGAGAATTATTCCGAAAGTATTTTGGCTGGCTTCGTCGCAAGAAAGAGGAAAAGTAGGGGAGCTGCAAATTCTTTAAGTTGCCTTATAGTTTCTTCTTGTATTTGGTAGGAGTCATCCCTGTTGCGTTCCTAAAGACCCTGATGAAATATGACGAATCATCGTAGCCAAGCGCAAAGGCAATATTCTTGACCGACATATTGTCGGATATGAGCATGTGTTGCGCTTTTTCAATACGCTTTGTATTAATGTACTGAAGAGGTGTACACCCCATAGAGCGATGAAAGAGTCGAATGAAATGATCATTTGACAGGCACGCCAAGCCAGCCAATTTCTTGATGTTCAATGGCGATGATATATTTTTGCGTATATACCTGGCACATTCAACTATTCGCTTGTCGACAATATTGAAACTTGTCGTGGTATGTCCAAAAAGCCTCGACAACAGAATATATATGATGCCTTGTGACTCTAATTGCAGACTTATATGCCGACTCTTATTCTTGGTTATATTCTGCAAAAGGGTATGATTATCGTCGTAGGATTTCGGATTTGATTTTTCAAGACTCATCGTCGGATTAAGCTCCACCAATCTCGCAAAGAGCGATTCATCACCATCCGCTGATTGTATGGTTCTGGGAAGATTGCAGAGCTCAAACATACTCTCCCTGTCGTCCAAAAAATCTTCATACAAATGAATGTAATAGTGAACAAATAACCCATCACATTCATAGCTATGGTTGGCAAATGGAGGAATCAGGTAAATATTCCCTGGTGACAGCTCAATTAAACTTTCATCCTTGAATCTCACCTTAGCCTCACCCTCGCTGACATAATAGATTCTGGCAAAAGGACTACACACATTCTTCCAGTTCCAGTCTGCATTATGGTATGCCTTGCCGACATTGAGTAATATGGGATTTATATCATTGATTGTCATGATGCGAATATACAAACAAAAACGATAAATGTCGATAAAATACCATTATTATCCACATTTATTCTGCATTATCACCGAATATGTGTTCACTTTTGCAATTATAAAGAAGGTATTCAATAGCATTATATAAAACAATAACCAAATAGTTGTTGATATGAAGATATTTAGAAAGATAGCATTGGCGCTAATTGTCCTATCTATATTTGCATGCAGAGAGTTGCCGTATGGACCAATCCCGACCGAGGAACAACTCAAGCTACAGGAGATGGAGATGTACGCATTTATTCATTATTCTCTCAACACATACACCGACCAGGAATGGGGGTTTGGCAATGAAGACCCGACACTATTCAACCCCGACAAACTTGATGTCAGACAATGGGTTGCTACGTGTAAGAATGCAGGAATGAAAGGTATAATATTTACGGCAAAGCATCATTGTGGATTCTGCATGTGGCCATCTGAATACACTGACTACAGTGTTAAATCATCTCCTTGGAAAGATGGCAAGGGTGACGTAGTACGGGATTTGGCAGAGGCATGCAGAGAGGAGGGATTGCGATTCGCAGTATATCTTTCGCCATGGGACAGAAATCATCCCGAATATGGCAGACCAGAGTATGTCTCCTATTTCCGTAATCAGTTGAGGGAGTTATTGTCTAATTATGGTGACATATTTGAGGTTTGGTTTGACGGCGCCAATGGTGGTGACGGATGGTATGGCGGAGCCAACGAGACAAGAAAAATCGACAGATTATCATATTATCAATGGAGCGAGACGTATGATATGATTAGAGAGTTACAGCCTCATTGTGTAATATGGAATGATGGAGCAGACCGACGAGGCGACCTCCGATGGGTTGGAACAGAGGCTGGTAATATCGGGCAGCGTAATTGGAGTCTGATGCGTAGCAACCAAGACCCTAATTGGGGTGATCTGCATTTTGGTGTTGAGGATGGCGATGTGTGGTGTCCTGGCGAGACTAATACATCCATACGTCCTGGATGGTTTTATCACACTTATGAAGATGGACATGTAAAATCATTGTCAAAACTGTTGGATACATACTATAAGTCGGTTGGTCGAAACAGCACATTACTTCTCAACTTCCCAATAATGCCAAATGGCCTTATCTCTCCAATCGACAGTGCACGTGGAGCAGCCTTCAACAAAATGGTCAATGAGATATTCGCTAATGATTTGGCATCAGACGTTAAGCCCCAAATGTATGACGACAGCACATATATTCTCGACTTCAAGAAGGAGGTAACCTTTAACCGATTCATGGCGTGCGAGGATATACGTCTTGGACAACGCATCAAAAAATTCCGTCTTGAAGTATTCTCTGATGGTGAGTGGAAATCATTGAAAGATGAGTTAGCCGATTGGGGCGATGGATTGGAGACAATAGGCCGTAAGCGCATTATTTGTTTCCCCTCTGTTTCGGCTTCAAAAATACGGATAACCATAGTGGAGAGCAAGGCAACACCACAGATAAAACGTTTTGGTGTTTTTATGGCTCCAGATATCACGTCAGAGACGCCTGACGCAGGAGAGAAGATCTCTTCTAAGATGAATATTGCAATGATAAATACTCCAAACTCATCTATAATGATAGACTTAGAGAATACAAAGCGAGTTAAGGGTCTGCGTTATCTGCCTCCTCAGAAGCAAGGAGCCTCAGGAATCATAACGCACTATTCTTTATGGAGTATGAATGGAAACGAATGGGAGAAGCTGTCAGAGGGAGAGTTCTCGAATATCGTAAACAACCCTATTTGGCAGACAATAAATATTGAAGCCGTTGATAGCAAACTGATACGATTGGATGGAGAGAAACTGAACAATGGTACTATGGCAGAGTATGAAGATTTGGAGGTTTTATACGAATAACAAACAGATTATATGAATACAAATCAAGGATACATTGCAAAGACATACCCCTTTCCAGTCAAGCGCTTTTGTCGCACAATGGATTTGCGCGAAGATCCCGAACTTATTGCAGAGTACTGCAAACGGCACAGCAAAGAGGAGGCATGGCCAGAGATACGTGCAGGCATCAGAGAGGTTGGCATATTAGAGATGGAAATCTACATAATGGGGAGTCACCTATTCATGATTGTCGAAACACCTGTCGATTTCGATTGGGACAAGGCCATGGCCCAGTTAGCTCAGCTACCACGCCAACAGGAATGGGAGACATATATGTCGATATTCCAAAAATGCAATCCAACAGATACGGCTAACGATAAGTGGACTATGATGGAACGCATTTTTTATCTGTACGACTAATCACTGTCACATATACTATTAACCGAAGAGGGTGCGTCATCTATTCTATGCGCACCCTCATTTATTTAAATCACAATACTTTCTTCTCTACCTCTTCTTTAGAAAATTATTCTTCAACCACTCTCTGACTGGCTCATCATAGAGTTTCAACAAGCCATAGGAGAGGCCTATTGCCAAGAAAAAGAGAGCAACACTTACAAAAATATGTTGCATTGGCGAAGCCCCTTCATGCGATGCTACCCACGACATCTGCATATATATGAGTGGATAATGTGTTATATATATCGGATAGGATATATCTCCGAAAAACTTACAGATTCGCTGCGAACGGGCATCTGTCATTCGACTTCCTGCACCTATTGCGACAAGAAGAGGGAAGAGCAATAAAATAGATAACGACTCGTAGAGGCCGTTCATCCAGAAATCATCTGGGTTCGCACCTCCTATACGAGGAATTGCAAGAACAATAACAATCATTAAAGCACACCACCAAAAGCCTCCCTTCAGTGTTACGAATCTCTTCGTTCGGGATATGAGCAACCCCACAAGGAATGGGAATGAGAGTCGCACTATGGCAATATGCAATTGCCAACCTACGACACCCCAACCGCCAATAAAGGTCCCTGCACTATAAATATTCTCTGGCATATCACCAAGCAAATTCCACCCAAGACCCAAATCAAGAGTAAAAACAGCCGACACCAATACAAGCAGAGCTATTACGATATTTGGCAGACGTCGGAGAATAAAAGCGTAGATTATATTGGCACAATACTCGAGGAAAAGCGACCACTGAGGGCCATTGATTGGATAGTTCTCTCCCCACCCTCGTATATCCATACTCTCGGGCATAGGAATCATTAGAGATGCAATCAAGAACATCAGCAAGAGCATTCCAACAGACGTCTGATTTATCAGTGGGAATGTCGGGCAATCTCCAAAATAGAACATCAGAACGCCAAATAATCCTCCTGCAATGAGCATAGGGTGCAGACGTACAAGTCGGCGCTTAAAGAAATCAATTGTTGTCATTTTTCCCCACCTGTCGTCATAGGCATAGCCCACAACAAAACCAGATAGCACAAAGAAGAAATCGACTGCAAGATAACCATGATTGATAATCTGACTTAATGGTCCTCCCGAATAGGTTTCAAACAAGTGAAACGCAACAACCATCATTGCTGCTACGCCCCTCAAACCATCGAGAATTTCATAACGGGGTTTAGATTCTAAATATGCCATATAGAGTTCATACTAAAACTCTGCAAGTATAGCACAAAATTCCATAGTACGCAAAAGTTGCATAATCATATATTGCGGGGATGATGAGGTACAAAAAAGGTGTGCCAACGTAATTGACACACCTGGAAAAACAAACTATTTATCCTTATCCAAGGACAACATTTACAATCTTCTTTGGAACGACTATAACCTTCTTGACGGTCTTGCCATCCAGATACTTAGCCGTTTGCTCACTTGACATCACTACCTTCTCGACCTCTGCAGGAGTCATATCAGCAGGCAGCTCAACAGTGAAGCGAGTCTTTCCGTTGAATGATACTGGATACTTTACAGAAGTATCGACAAGATACTGGTCATTATATTCAGGCCATTTGGCATCGAGGACCGTCGTTTTATAGCCCAAACCATGCCACATCTCCTCCGCAATATGAGGAGCGAACGGAGTAAGCAATACGATAACTGGTTCAAATATTGCCCTCTTCTGGCACTTAAGAGCCGACAGTTCGTTGAGCAATATCATAAACTGACTGATGCATGTATTGAAAGAGAATCGCTCGACATCTGCAGAAATCTTCTTGATAGCCGAATGCAACGATTTAAGTTCTGCCGGTGTAGCAGCTTCGTCGGTTAATCCTGCATCGTATGTACGCCAAAGTTTCTGCAGAAAACGATGAACTCCATCTATACCATTTGTATCCCATGGCTTAGACAGCTCAATCGGACCAAGGAACATCTCATACATTCGAAGCGTGTCAGCACCATACTTATCTACAATCATGTCGGGATTGACAACATTGTACATCGACTTAGACATCTTCTCGACTGCCCACCCACATACGTACTTGCCATCTTCAAGAATAAACTCTGCCGTATTGAACTCTGGACGCCAAGCCTTGAATGCCTCAAGATTGAGAATATCATTCGAAACAATATTAACATCCACATGAATAGGTGTTACATCGTATTTATCCTTAAGTCCAAGACTAACAAAAGTATTTGTCTCCTTGATTCTGTATACGAAATTAGAACGCCCCTGAATCATACCTTGGTTTATCAGTTTTTGGAATGGCTCTTCAGTCGAAGAGATACCAAGATCTTTAAGGAACTTATTCCAGAAGCGTGAGTAGATAAGGTGCCCTGTGGCATGCTCTGTTCCTCCCACATACAAATCGACATTCTTCCAATACTCATTAGCCCTCTTAGAGACGATAGCATCCATATTGTCAGGATCCATATATCTGAGATAGTAAGCCGAAGAACCAGCAAAACCTGGCATAGTACAGAGTTCAAGAGGAAAGCCATCTTCTGTCGTCCAGTTCTGAGCGCGTCCAAGAGGAGGTTCACCCGACTCCGTTGGCTTATATTGGTCTATCTCGGGCAATAGAAGGGGCAACTTAGCATCGTCAAGCATCTGAGGCATACCATCCTTATAGTAAACGGGGAATGGTTCTCCCCAATAGCGTTGACGACTGAATATAGCATCACGCAGACGATAGTTAACCTTGACACGACCGAGCCCATGCTCCTTAACAAACGCCTTCGCCGTTGCAATAGACTCCTTTACAGTTAATCCATTAAGGACGAGTCCACCGAATGCGCTCTTACCAGCCATAGGTGAGTTACATACTATACCCTCTTTAGCATCATACGACTGTTCGCTGACATCAGCTCCCTCGATGACAGGGCGAATCTCCAATCCAAATGTCTTTGCAAATGCGTAGTCGCGTGAGTCGTGCGCTGGTACAGCCATAATCGCACCTGTTCCATATCCTGCAAGCACATAATCACTGACCCAGATAGGAATCTCATCACCTGTCAAAGGATTGACTGCATAGGCCCCTGTAAAGACACCCGTCACCTTGCGGTCTGCAATACGTTCACGCTCTGTTCTCTTTTTTGTCCTCTCAAGATACTCCTCAACTGCTTTACGTTGATCTGAAGTTGTAACCTTAAGAGTATATTCACTCTCTGGTGCCAACACCATAAATGTGACACCAAACAAAGTATCAACTCGTGTTGTGAATATTGTAAACTGCTCGTTAGAATCCTTAATCTTAAACTCAACCTCTGTTCCTTCTGAACGACCAATCCAGTTTCGCTGAGTATCCTTAAGCGAATCAGTCCAATCGACTGTTTCGAGACCATCGAGAAGACGCTGAGCATAGGCTGAGACACGCAGGCACCATTGCTGCATCATCTTCTGCTCTACAGGATAACCTCCGCGCACAGATAGTCCATCTACAACCTCATCATTTGCAAGTACAGTGCCAAGTTTCGGACACCAGTTAACCATGGTTTTACCAAGATAGGCAATACGATAGTTCATCAACGTCTCTTGCTTCTCTTTATCGCTCTTATTCTTCCACTCTGATGAAGTAAATGACAGCTCCTCAGAACATGCTACATTCAACTCTTGAGTACCCTTAACCTCAAAATGCTCTATAAGTTTACTGATAGGCTGAGCTCTTTGAATATTATTATCGTAGTAGTGCTCAAACATCTTCTTGAAAGCCCACTGAGTCCACTTATAGTATTTAGGATCACATGTGCGCACTTCACGACTCCAATCGAAACAGAATCCTATTTTATCGAGCTGCTCACGATAACGATTAATATTCTTTTCAGTTGTTATCGCTGGATGCTGACCAGTCTGTATTGCATATTGCTCTGCTGGCAGACCATAGGCATCGTAACCCATTGGATGGAGGACATTGAAACCTTTAAGTCGCTTATAACGAGCAAAGATGTCGCTTGCAATATATCCAAGCGGGTGCCCTACATGAAGACCCGCTCCTGATGGATACGGAAACATATCCAATACATAAAACTTAGGACGTTTCTCATCGACGTCAACTCTGTAGACCTTATTGTCGACCCAATATTGTTTCCAACGGGTCTCAATATCCTTAAAATTATAATCAGCCATTGTATATATGGTTCTATATTTACTGTTTAAGCGTCGCAAAGATACTATTATACACGCACAAAGTCAACAAATCAAAGACTAAACTACTTTAATCTCAAAAAATTACTATGTTCGACATTGCTAAGAAGATGTTACTATGCAACATTCCCATTGAGACTATCACAACGACTACAGGACTCACTGAGGAGGAGATTAGCAGTTTGCATCATATAGATTAAAAAAATACTCCACAACGTTGCAACGCCGTGGAGTATTTTCACATTCATTCAAGCGATTCAGATTCCGAGATCCTTTGCGATGTTATCAACCTTTTTGTCAGCTGCTTTAACGGCTGCAAGGTAATCAGATACGCTCTTCATCACACCTGGAGCTTCGATGTAGAACTTAATCTTTGGCTCCGTACCTGAAGGACGAACACTAACCTTGGTACCATCCTCACAGTAGAACTGGAGCACATTGCTGGTCTCAGGCATATCGAGTTTACTCTTCTTTCCCGCTGCATCAGTCAACTCAAGCTTCTTGAAATCCTTGAGGGCAACAACCTTAGAGCCATCGAGCGACTTAGGAGCGTTACTACGGAAGTTCTCCATCATAGCCTTTATCTCGTCAGCACCTGTCTTGCCAGGCTTGACAACATTTATGGTCTTGTTATATGAGAATCCATATTCTATATAGATTTCCATGAGCACCTCGTAAAGCGTCTTACCCTGATCCTTAGCCCAAGCGCATATCTCAGCAAGGAGTGAGCAAGCCGATACTGCATCCTTATCGCGTACAAAATCCTGTGCAAGGAAGCCATACGACTCCTCGCCGCCTCCGATATACTTCTGCTTACCCTCTGAGAGTCGTATCTCGCGTGCTATCCACTTAAAGCCTGTATAGCAGTCGCGCATCTCGATATTGTTCTTGTCTGCAACAGCCTTTATAAGCTCTGTTGTCACGATGGTCTTGACTATAAAGTCGCTCTTCTGCATCTTACCTTGAGCAAGACGATTCTTGATGATATAGTAGAGGAAGAGCAGACACGTCTGATTACCATTAATGAGTACCCACTCGCCCTTATCATCCTTGCAAGCCATTCCGACGCGGTCAGCATCTGGATCACTTGCCATGACGATATCAGCATCCATGCTCTTAGCAAGATTTATGGCAAGAGTCAGGGCCTCGGCATTCTCTGGATTAGGAGAGATAACAGTCGGGAAGTCACCACTCTTCACCATCTGTTCTGGAACACAGTTAACATTCTCAAATCCCCACTGCTTGAGCGAGCGAGGAATCAGCGTCATACCAGTTCCATGTATTGGTGTATAGACAATCTTAAGATCTTTCTGACGTTTGATGACAGCAGGGTCAATAGAGATAGTCTGTATCTGGTCGAGATAAATCTTGTCAATCTCCTCTCCAATGATTTCGATGAGGGACTTATCGCCTTTGAACTTGATATCCTCATGACTCACCTTATTAACCTCATCTATGATACCCTTATCGTGAGGAGCCAACACTTGAGCGCCATCATCCCAATACGCCTTATAACCATTATACTCACGAGGGTTATGGCTTGCTGTGATATTTACACCAGCCTGACACTTGAGTTGACGTATAGCAAATGACACCTCAGGAGTAGGTCGCATATCTTCAAAGAGGTAAACCTTTATGCCATTCGCAGAGAATATATCAGCCACAGTCTCAGCTAATAGACGTGAGTTATTACGACAGTCATGACCAACCACAACTGAAATTTGTTTCATATCCTTGAAGTTAATCTTCAGATAGTTAGCCAGTCCCTGAGTAGCAGCACCTACGGTATATATATTCATACGGTTTGTTCCTGCACCCATAATTCCACGCAAACCGCCTGTTCCAAATTCAAGAGTCTGGTAGAACGCATCGATGAGGGCGTTTTGGTCGCCAGCAAGAAGAGCCTTAACCTCCTGCTTTGTCTTAGCGTCATATACGGCTCCTTCAATCCACTTTTGAGCGGTAGCCTTAACTTGATCAATAAGTTCCACAGTATTAAAATTTTATCAGTTAATATACATAATTATCATCTTTAGACATCAGCCAGCTCGACCGAAGGTTCCAGATTATATCAGTTTTTCTCCTCCTCCTTCCAAACGAGTGCTGAGGCTCCGACGATTGCTGCATCACCTGCCTTCAGCTGAGAGATAAGAATCTTAGCCTTTGGCTCACCATTGGAATTCTTGAATGTAGGAAGTAGATACTTACTTAGGGCCTCCTTGAGAGGGTTCATAAGCAAGTCACCAGCTGCTGTCGGTCCACCGAAAAGAAAGACAGCTTCAGGCGCTGTATGATGAATCGAATCGGCAATACCACGAGCGAGGTAGTCGCCTGTCACCCGAAATGTCTCAAGAGCTATCTTATCGCCTTTAGCCGCTGCAATAGATACATCCTTAGCCTCAAGATCACGGAACGACTTATCAGCAAGAAGCGAGTCATTGGCATTGTAATAGGCCATCAATTCAAAAGCGGTTCTTTTGATTCCTCCTGCAGAGCAATACGACTCCAAATGCCCGTTCACCCCGCAACCGCATACTCGTCCTCCGGGGACAAGCATCGTATGACCGCACTCTCCAGCGAAGCCATCATGACCATAAACCAAATCACCGTTGACTATAATGCCCGAGCCTACGCCCGTTCCAAGAGTATACATAATAAAATCCTTCATTCCTCGTCCACCGCCATATATCAACTCTCCGAGAGCAGCCGCATTGGCATCATTGGTCAACGATATATACTTCATCTCTGGCATAGCCTCCTTGAGTTTTGCAACAAGAGGAACAACTCCTTTGAATGCCAAGTTTGGAGCATGCTCAATTGTTCCTTTATGATAGTTGGCATTAGGAGCTCCTATTCCAATTCCGAGAACCTCCGTATCTGAATCAAGTGACTTCAGAGAGTTTATCAGTTCCTTGACAGCCGTCTTTATGGATGTGATATAAGAGTCAACATCACCATCAGTCGGAGTAGGAATACTTGTCTTATTTATCACTGTACCATCCTGTGCGACAGTACCGATTGCGGTATTGGTACCACCTATGTCGATACCAAGAGCTATTTTTTTCATTTTTCTGTATTTGTGTTGTGTGAATACTTTTTTACCTAACATACATGCTGATGTGTCGACACTATAATCAGCACTATCCACGCTCAACCACTCAAGATCGTCTATAGATTATGGTTATAGACTCAGACGCTAATGAGAAGATTTGATACGTAGTAGCAAATATAGCAAAAAAATATTAAATTATTCGCAGATGCACTAAATAAGAAAAACACCAACTACATCTTCACAACAATGCGTTTACTGAGGGCACTCTCCGACCTCATCTTGGAGATAGCAGAGACTCTGAAAACATACTTCCTTCTGTCGCTTCGTCTCGTTGCAACAGACAGTTGAATATGACTATCGGACGTAACGGCATAGATATGTTCAGGTCCGAGCATATCAGGCGTTTCTCCCTTCGGGTAACGATAGACACAATAGAACCTTACATTGGTAGTATCGACAGGAAATTCGAGCGACCATGAGAGAACTCCTTTTTGTTCTCGTATTATAGGCGAACCAATGTTCCACTTCTCTGAACCGAAACTTTTGAATGGAGTGCGTGCGAATGATGTGTATATGATATTCTGCATATCATCCTGAAGTCCATTCAAATCGCGCAGAAACTGCCGATAGCTAAAGAATACACTCCCATTCAGGTTAGCATCATCCCTCACTTTTGCAATCTGCATTTGCATCTCTTTGTCGTTCTTCCAGTGCTTGGGGCCCTGTGTATTAATTTTAAAGACTGCATGACCTACGAACATCAAGGTCTTTGCTGACGCTTGCTCAGACCACCATTTGGTCAACACATCGAAATCCGCAAATTCATAGCCAGACTCCCAATAGACCTGAGGCACTAGGTAGTCAACCAGACCCTGTTCGGCCCACAACTTGACATCCGCGAATAGGACGTCATAATTGGTTATGCCCGCCCTACTTTGGGAACCATTCTCATCATCCCTAATATTTCGCCACACCCCGAATGGACTGACCCCAAACTGAACCCATGGCTTGAGAGAATGAACCACCTTCGAGACGTCAGAGATGAAAGCCGTCACATTCGAGCGTCGCCAGTCAGAAAGAGACAGATTGTCAGGATTATACTTAGAGAACGATGCTGCATCATCGAAGCTCTCACCAGCCACAGGATAGGGATAGAAATAGTCGTCAAAATGTATTCCATCCACATCATAACGTCTCAACACATCCGACACAACGGATAGCACATACTTCCGGGCTTCTGGCAGACCGGGGTCAAGAATCTTCTTACCACCATATGAGATGAGCAGTTCTGGATGCTGGTTTATAACATGGCGCTTTGCATAGCGAAACTCCTCTGAAGGCATAGCCCTGAATGGGTTCATCCATGCATGAAGTTCCAAACCATTTCGATGTGCCGTCTCTATCCAATACTGCAATGCGTCGAACGATTCAAACCTGATAGTATCAGACTCGTGCTCCCACATATAGGAAGTCAAAGGCTCTATACTACTACGATAGATAGCATCAGAGGCTGGTCGAACCTGCAGAAAGATAGTGTTTAGTTTTAAACTCTTGATATGTCGTACAATTTCATCAATATCTTGTTTCAGACTCTCGACATCATATCTTGTCTCTCGAGGCCAATCAATATTTGCAATTGAGGCGACCCATATCCCACGCATTTCAGCATTTCCTGAAGATGGGGTTGTATAGGAAGATATCGCTTGCTGAGCTATTGCGTAGATGCATAGAAGAGAAAGCAAAAGTGTAAAAAGAAATCTCATTATTCCAATTAATCTGGACAAACTCATGTCAACCATCACAATTTCTAAGAAGAGCTATATTAATGGCTGTTTAAATCGTTATTAACCTGCTCAATATATGAGAGCACCTCCTCACGTCCCGTCCGACGTTCAGACGAAGTGACAAAATAAGGAGGCATCTCCTCCCACTCCTCGAGCATCTTAAATTTATAGTTCTCTATATTCTCTGCAAGTTTTGCAGGAGAAAGTTTATCCGCCTTAGTAAAGATCATAGCAAATGGAACGCCATTTTCTCCCAGCATACGCATAAACTCAATATCAATGCGTTGGGGTTCGTGACGTGAGTCAATCAGAACGAAGAGCACTGCGAGTCGTTCTGAACCAAGAACATACTCAGTAATTAATTTCTGGAACTTATTCTTTTGGTCTTTGGATACCTTTGCGTAACCATAACCAGGGAGATCCACTATGAATAGGCAATCGTTTATCAGAAAATGGTTGATTAGCTGTGTTTTACCAGGTGTTGCCGAGACCTTTGCCACGTCGCTACGGTTGCAAAGCATATTGATGAGTGATGATTTGCCGACATTACTTCGTCCTATGAATGCATAATCCCAACGCGAATCAACAGGGCACTGGCTTAAAGAAGCGCTACTCTTAACGAAGGATGCCTTAGTTATATTAATCATCTCTTGAAGCCTACATAACTTATTTCACTGGCAATGGAATACTCAAAGCCTCCGAGCCATCAGGTGCGATGACACTTCCAGAACCAGCGGGTGCCTGTGGAAGCAAATCCTCCACATTGACGTTGAAAGATGGCACAATTATAAACTCTTGCATCTGGGCGTCAAGGGTGAACGGCACATCATCTATACGTATATACATATGATGAACATTTGACAACGTGATGAACTCAGGCACCAACTTAACGTAGGCACCCTCTCCTTCAAGATAATAATTCTCGAAGTCGAGCAGGAACTCATGCAACGTTGTTCCAGCCTTGATTTGAGGGACTGTTTTCTCAATAAACTCGTCTATAGTAATCATATTGTATCACAATTCTGATATTCGCATTCCCATCATTAGAACATCGTCAGTCTGTTCTCCACCATTCTGCCAGGCAAGTAGTTCATCGTCCAACGACTTCATCTGAAGGTTCAAAGGTAACATATAATATTTTAAGAACAACTCAGTCATGCGATTTCGCTTCATTTTTTTATACAAAGGACCGCCTAACTGTGATTCATAACCATCTGATGTCATATAGAGACAATCTCCCTTATGCAAGTCGAGGGTCGTCTCAGCATAGGGTCGCTTCACAAATTCTGGGTCAGTATCACCAATAGAACGTTTCACACCAGGAATTTTCAACATCTCACCTCTTTCGCGCACGACATACGCTGTGTGGCGTGCAAGAGCAATTGTCATTTTCTGGGTCGACTCATCTATGCATAGCATCGAAATGTCGACGCTGTCATTACCATGTGAAACGTCATTAGTCATCAGTATATTTCTGATACTGACATCAAGTTCTGTCAGGAGTTTCAAAGGAGTTGGTTCAGGGATAGAAAGCGCCAAATCATTAAGAATTGTTGAGCTAACCATAGCGATAAACGCCCCTGGTATTCCATGTCCTGTTGCATCACCAAGACAAATAAACTTCTTACTTCCTAACTGAGAAGTCCAGTAGAAATCGCCACTAATAAGAGTACATGGTTTATATAGTACAAAATACTCGGAGATATATTTATTTTCCAACGACTCCTTAGCTGGCAGCATACAATGCTGAATGTTACTTGCGTAACGCATCTGCTCGTGTAGTTCATCATTCTTTTTTTTCAGTTCTTGCTCTCTCTTCTCTAAAACATTTGTCTGACGCACAACTTCACTCTCTAACCTGTGGTTACGTTGCTTTATCTCGTCCGCATGCTTACGCATACGACGTGCATTCATGACAAAGGCAACAAAGGCAACAAGAAGCACAACTAAAAGGAGGACTGCAAATACAATCTGACGCCAGAACTTCATATCACTGATATGGTTCATCTGATGTTTCAACTGCAAGTCTTGCGAGAGGACTGTTGTATCGCGACTATATTGGTAACTCTTGTATGCAACATTATGGCGGATACTCTCTTTTTTCAACGAATCCAGTATTAAATACCGATTCTTCAATACGGAGTAGGCGCACTGATAATCTGCCTTTCTGAAACATAGCCACGATGAATATGCCATATAACGCATATAATCCGCTATCGACTCCTCCTTGACCCTATCTGGGTCCATTAAAGACAACTCAATACGAGCTGAATCAAGTTGCATTGATGATATGAAATACCTGACAAAGAGCATTCTCGTTGCTACTGGGAGGTCATTGTTGGGCTCGTTATTTTCCATTTCGCTCAGAATACCAAGGTAGTTTCTTGCCTTCTCGAAATCCTCTTGCTCAATATAGTAGAGTACCAATACTTCATACAGACCAGTTTCGCGGAGGTATCTTACATCACCATCCTTCGTCATCTCTTCAAGAATTCTAACGCAATGTCTTTGCATCGCCACATTCTTGATGGAGTCGGACAGATAGAACAGGGCAACGTTATAGACGCACTCCTCCATCTTATCGCCACGCACCAATGTCCGTTCCATCTGCGACACATAATTACGACACTCTGTAATATCACCTAATTGCAAGTAGGAACGTTGCAGTTTGTTAAGTATAGAGAATCGATATCCCTGCATATTCTCATGATCGCAGAACTCCAAGACGCTCTTGTAGCCCTCTATTGCTGTAGCATAGTTACCAACCGACTCCTCATTTGTGTAGATATACGTCTGAGCGTCCACATAGACCTTATGGTCATCTATCTCCCTTGCTATGTTTGCAGCTCTTGCATACTGACGCAAAGCCTCTTTTACATTTCCTTTCTCCCTTTCTATATCTGCCAAAAGCATAAGAGCCGACATCTTACGATTAAGAATCCGCTTGTCAAGTGTCTTATGCCTGTCGTAATACTCCATACACTCCCTTAGGATTGCACGAGTCTGATCGACATTGCCAATTGAGTAGTATGTCCATGCCATCTCCTGCTTTGCGTATGCCCTGTCGTAATCATTATCAGCCAGGAAATAGGCATCGCTAAGCACCTTAAGAGCACTATCTGTCTGCGAACTATAGTAGAACGTATCAGCCTTGTTTATGAGTCCATAGAATCGTTCAGACAATTCACCTCCATGCGTACAGGAGTAGAGTAATAACCCTCCCCCCGCACACAATGCAGAGAAGCAAATTAATATGAATTGTCTGTTATACTTCATTTTACTATACCGTTATAACCATCAAAAGAATATCGTCGGCCTGAACGCTGCTACCCTTCCACATGTTGAGTTGCTGTCGAATATTATTCTGTCTGTCAACAGGGTTCATGGTCATCGTCGTTTTGATTATTTCAAGCAGTCCTGATAGTTTCAGTTTCTGCATTGTTTCACCATTAATCAGGGATGTCAAACCATCAGTATAAAGATATAAGACATCTCCCTTATCCATCTGCACCTCTCTATCGGAGAAAGCTCTCAGAGCGAACTGCTCTACATCCTCTCCAATATGCCTCTTTGTACCATGAATTACGATTGCCTCACCACCTTTTACGACAACGAGGCTTTGGCTTGCAGATGACACATTCAGCATCATAGTATCTGTATTATACACGCATACTGTCATATCTATACCATCTCTTGCATGAAGAGTCGGCATCATTCGTTTCAGCTGTTCATGCATCTTTTCGAGCAACTCGCCAGCTGTGAGGCGGTCCCCGAAACGGCGCACCACCTCATTAACCAATGTAAGCCCCACCATTGACATCATTGCGCCAGGTATACCATGACCAGAGCCATCAGCAGAACATATAATGATTCGATTGCCAAGTTTTGTATACCAATAGAAATCTCCTGATGTAATCTCATAAGGGCGGTATATTATGAATGCGTGCGAGAACCAGCCATCGTCTTGCAACTTCTCCCTTGTTGGCAGCAACCCTTGTTGTATTCTCTTAGCGTAGTTCTGCGACCGAATGATATCAGTATTTTTTTGGCTTATCTGCTCATTCTGCTTTCGCAATGTTTCAGTATGCCGGCTCACCTCCTCTTGTAGCTGCTTTTGGATACTTATGTTGAGTTGCTCGTCAGCCTTATGTCTTCGCCTTGCCACCATAAAGGATATAATGACAATGACTACAATCAGGAATACTGCTACTATGGTCAACAGTACTAATCGATTACTCACCACCATGACATTTGCACCAGACTCGTACAACAATGATTTCTGACGCAAGATTGTGGTGTCGGTCTGAAATATCGAAGAGAGGTCGTCCTGACGTATCTTAGTATGCGTCGTAGCTATAGTATCTGCCGTCAAGACACGTTTATTGATTACCTCGCAGGCCTTGTTATATTGTTTTAATCCAACGTAGACGCCTTCATAGCAATCGTAATATAGCTCAACAAAGTCAAAACGCCTCATCATACCCTGAGGTACCGACATACTCTCAAGTATGCTCTTTGCTTGTTCATAATGCTTTAGTGTGACGCAGTTCATTGCCTTTATTAATGGAATGAAATCGTCTGAATATCGATCACTCTGCTTAAACTCGTGGGAGGCATAGGATATCTCCTTACACTTGTTGAGGTACAACTCACTCTCTTGCACATTTCCAACCAACGCCATCAGTTTAGCTCGTTGTATATAACACTTCCACAACTTTGCAGGAGCTGAGATGAGTTCACTGAGATTAAGCAGTTGTACCGACAAGCCCATAGCCTCTTCAAACCTCTTCTGTTGTATGAGGTAGTCCACTTTCGACTGAAGATAAAAGACCTCTAAATGAGGTTTTGTCCTGTAGTATCCAACTCTATCAATATCTCTCATATAACTGTCTGCCATATCATTAGAGCATAGCAGGGAGTAGATTCTGAATAGTTGGACCATAGAAAAGAAGTAAATATCCTTAACATTCATCTGGTCGCTACGAATAGCGACTTCCCTTGCCTTCTGAGCAGCATTTGAGTACATGTCAGAACGAATAAAACTCTCTGCTTGCATATAGGAACAATAAAGAGTTATAATTTCGTCTCCCGCATTCTGAGCCATCTCGCCCGCCTTTCGGAATAGTTGAACCGCCCGTTGCCGACACTCAAGCATATCGAGATATGCCAGAACAGTCTGCGCTATATATGCTCCTCTCTTCTTTTGCAACTCTTCAGCATGGTCAAAGTAAGTCAGGGCAGACTCAAGTAATTCCCTTCCTTCAAACGATATCCCCATCTGAGCCTTCAGCGCTATGTTAATGGAATGAGATGTGAAATATGTCGTAGAATCACACACTGCCCTCATTGCCATATTACTCCATCGCTCAGAGCCCCGGAGGTTATTGTTCATATAATAGACTATTGCCGAATCAATCGCCGAATAACATAGTTCCGACAACTGCTTTTTATTGGATGACGATGCCTCGTCCTGCTGCGCTGCAACAGGCTCTAATGCGCCTACAAACGACAGCACAACGGCAACCAGCATGCATAGAACCCGACGCAAGCTGCAAACTATATTTTCTATATTCCACAAAAGCATAAATTGTTTTACTCTATCAATAGTTAAATAGTTTCAAAAACATATCGTTTCGATTATCATTTGCTTATGTCACTTTATTTTTCACCTCTTATTAGTCAGACTCTGTAAATAGAGCAGTATAGGCCTATAGGTCTATGTCGAAATAAAGTTAACGGGGTGTGTCTGGAATCCTGACACACCCCGTTAACTGTTAGAGACTTCTAAAAAATAGAAGCGCTCATTAACACATTTACAATTTTATCTCCCGCACATCAAGATAGAGTTCATCGAGTTGTTTCTGATCAATCTTAGATGGTGCATCGAGCATCACATCGCGACCTGAGTTGTTCTTAGGGAATGCTATACAGTCGCGGATTGAATCGAGTTCTGCGAAGAGACTCACCCAACGATCAAGACCATAAGCTAGACCGCCATGAGGTGGTGCTCCGAACTTGAAAGCATTCATCAAGAATCCAAACTGCTCCTGTGCCTTCTCTGGTGTAAAACCAAGAATATTGAATATCTTAGCCTGCAGCTCTGAGTCGTGGATACGTATTGAACCACCACCTACTTCGACGCCATTGATAACCATATCATAGGCATTTGCACGAACCTCAGCAGGATTGGTGTCTAACAATGGGATATCCTCTGGCTTTGGAGAAGTGAAAGGATGATGCATAGCCATCAGTCGTCCCTCCTCCTCGCTCCATTCGTACATCGGGAAATCTATTACCCATAGACACGAGAACTTATCTTTCGGGCGCAGACCGAGTTGATTACCCATCTCAAGGCGCAGTTCACACAATTGCTTGCGTGTTTTCATTGTGTCGTCACCCGAGAGGATGAGGATGAGATCCCCTGGCTCTGCGCTGAATGCAGCCTTCATCTCCTGAAGTTTCTCTTGCGAATAGAATTTATCAACGCTCGACTTAACGCTTCCATCAGCCTCTACTCGTGCATAAACCAAACCTTTGGCTCCTATTTGAGGACGCTTGACAAACTCTGTGAGCTGGTCGAGCTGTTTCCTGGTATATACGGCTGCACCCTTAGCACATATACCACCTATGTATGCAGCGTTATCAAAAACAGCGAAACCCGACCCCTTCATGATATCCATGAGCTCGACAAACTTCATATCGAAACGCGTATCGGGCTTGTC
The DNA here is from genome assembly GCA_021443545.1 of Marinilabiliaceae bacterium. Classification (GTDB taxonomy): domain Bacteria; phylum Bacteroidota; class Bacteroidia; order Bacteroidales; family Marinilabiliaceae; genus W3P20-009. The sequence goes on from JABUTU010000010.1 coordinate 62,330, forward strand.
AGAACCATAATACTTCATTGCATCATGCCATGTCATACGAGGGAAAGACTCAGCTATATCGAGACCACGTATTGTTTTGAATAGATGCTTAGCCATACCTTCGAAGAGGGTGATGATATCCTCTTGCTCAACAAACGACATCTCACAGTCGATTTGAGTAAACTCTGGCTGACGGTCAGCACGAAGGTCCTCGTCGCGAAAACACTTGACAATTTGGAAATAGCGGTCGAACCCAGCAACCATAAGAAGTTGCTTTAGTGTCTGAGGACTCTGGGGCAGAGCATAGAACTGACCTGGGTTCATACGACTTGGAACGACGAAGTCACGTGCTCCCTCAGGTGTCGAACCGATGAGGACAGGTGTCTCAACCTCAAGAAATCCTTTTGAGTCGAGATATGAACGCACTTCGAAGGCCATTTTATGACGAAGTTCCAGATTCTTACGCACACACGAGCGACGCAGGTCAAGATATCTATACTTCATACGCAGGTCATCGCCTCCATCTGTGTTATCCTCAATGGTAAATGGAGGAGTCTGAGCTGTATTGAGTATGTTGAGTTCGCTTACGATAATCTCGACATCACCTGTCGGGATATTCTTGTTCTTACTCTCTCGCTCGTTTACGACACCAACAATCTGAACGACATATTCGCGACCGAGATGGTTTGCCTTTTCACAAAGCTCTGCATCAATCGAATCGTTAAAGACCAACTGTGTAATGCCATATCTGTCACGCAAGTCAGCGAATGTCATTCCGCCCATCTTACGTGTACGCTGTATCCAACCCGCCAAAGTAACGGTCTTGCCGGCGTCGCTCAATCGCAATTCGCCACAAGTATTAGTTCTGTACATCTCTGTATATTGTTTATTTTTTACTCTTTCGTCTAAATTCCTACAAATCAGCTTCCGCTAATTCCATGTACGACTTGAACATATGATGTTCAAAGGCATCTTCAGCATTCTTGGGATGTCTTCTGTGATACTCTTCATCCGGCATCATAATGATAAAGTCACCAGCTCTCTGATAATTAGCACATCTTTCAAGCTGTGGCATATCATAACCTTCGTACATATCCTCCAGCATACCGCCCAATGTCTTTCCCAAATAACGTGTCAGCTTTTTCTCTGACTTGCGTGTAGGTCTGCGCAAAATAGTGATGAGTGCCTTAAACTTCACCTTATCCATTCTATTCATCTTTCCCATCTTTGCCACATCATCAATACGTGCAAATGGGTTGGTCGGATTGAAATCGTCTGGAGTCTGCACGCTCATGGGTGTCTCAGGCACCCAATCATCGGCATTGACGACATTGAAAGCCCAGCCGCCACGTGTCATTCTGCCATAAGACATTGCAAAGGCATAGTTTCCTGGCTTAGGCGCAGCACTGCAGTAGGTCTTGAACTGCATATCTTTATGAAACTCTCCAAGTTCCTGCTTGCGAAGCAGAAAGGCTGTCATCAGATATGTTATGGCACCACCCTGACTATGACCAGTCAGAATACAATCCCTTATGCCAGCGTTATAACATGAATCCAGTTTTGATATGATATCTTCCTGCATCGAGAGCATACATCCAAGCCACCCAACGTGTACGCATGCTGACGTATCAGATGAGAGAGAGTATTTATACTTTTTACCAAGAGTATAAAATCCATTAGCCTTTGTTATTCCCGCATGAAAATTAGAATACCAGCTCATCAGAGTGAAGACAGTACATCGTATGCTGACCACGACCACTTTTTTGTCGGCCCGCTGCCATAATTCCCAGACGTTGTCGAATCCAGTTGTCGGCGAGACGTATATTCTGTCATACCCCTGTGCCTCACGACAGAAGTACTTCTCCTCGATACCTCCAGCATCCTTGAAATGAGAGCCCATAGCGAGGCACTCCAGATACTCAGCCTTCTCGAAACCTGGCTTGAGCACCTGCGCACGGCATGAAAGAGACGAGAGAAGAGCCGTCAGAAAAAATATGACAGATAATCTTACCATCTTTTACATTCTTTCTGGCATCTCAATACCGAGAACCCATACTGCATTCTTAAGAACACGAGCGACTACATAACTGAGGAGCAAGCGATTCTGACGCACCTCTACATCTGGCTCCTTCATAATCTGAACATCGTGGTAATACTGGTTATACTCCTTAGCCAAATCGTATGCATAGTTAGCGATGAGAGCAGGGCTATATACCTCACCTGCCTCTGCTACTACTGCTGGGAATTGCTCAACCTGACGTAAGAGCTGAATCTCCTTATCAAGAAGCTGTGCTTCATTAGCCTTACTTATCACAGTCTCGCCAGCCTCTGCCGCCTTACGCAAGACGCTTTGAATTCGTGCATAGGCGTATTGTATGAATGGGCCCGTGTTACCGTTGAAGTCTATCGACTCCTTCGGGTTGAATGTCATATTCTTTCGAGGGTCAACCTTGAGTATAAAATATTTAAGTGCTCCAAGAGCAAGAATCCTGTATGTTCTCTCACACTCCTCCTCTGTCAATCCATCGAGACGACCCAACTCCTTTCCCATTTCGCGAGCCGTATTTATCATATCACCCACGAGGTCATCTGCATCTACCACAGTACCCTCGCGGCTCTTCATCTTACCCTCTGGAAGTTCAACCATTCCGTATGAGAAGTGGACAAGATCCTTTCCCCACTTAAAACCGAGACGGTCGAGAAGGATTGAGAGCACCTGAAAATGGTAGTTCTGTTCATTACCAACGACATAGACCATCTTATCAATTGGATAATCATCGAAACGAGTCTTCGCTGTACCGATATCCTGAGTCATGTATACACTCGTTCCGTCCTTACGGAGAAGGAGCTTCTCGTCGAGACCATCCTTTGTCAAATCTGCCCAAACAGAGCCATCTTCGCGACGATAGAACTGTCCTGAAGCAAGTCCTTCGAGAACCTTCTCTTTTCCAACCTTATATGTCTGGCTCTCATAGTATATCTTGTCGAAATCGACACCGAGCATTTTGTATGTCTCGTCAAAGCCTGCATAAACCCATGAATTCATGGTCTCCCACAGATTGCGAACTTCCGCATCGCCCTGTTCCCACTTAACCAGCATCTCACGAGCCTCTGCCATAAGCGTTGATTTGGCTTCTGCTGCTGCTTTCTGCATCTCCTTGGTCTCATCATCATTCTTTCCCTTCATGGTCTGAATCTCAGGAGACGACTCAATGATACTCTTCAGCTCAGCTTTAAACTCTTTGTCGAAACGAACATAATAATCGCCAACGAGGTGATCTCCCTTTATTCCAGTTATCTTAGGCGTCGCACCCTCACCCCATTTCTTCCAAGCAAGCATGCTCTTGCATATATGAATGCCTCGGTCGTTAACGATATTCGTCTTTACTACCTTGTTACCACAGACACTAACCAATCGGGCAAGAGAAGCTCCCAATAGGTTGTTACGGATATGACCTAAATGGAGAGGTTTATTGGTATTTGGAGAAGAGTACTCAATCATAACCAAAGGCGACTTATCTGTTGCTTTTGTGTAGCCGTACGACTCATCCGAAGCAGCACCATCCATGATTCCTCTCCAATAAGTTGCAGAGAGCGATAAGTTCAGAAAGCCCTTAACGACTTCATATTCGCTTATTTCAGGAACAGCTTCTATAATCTCCTCTCCGAGTTGCTTACCCGTCTCATCTGGACTCTTCTTTGAAATCTTCAGAAGAGGGAAGACGACAACCGTAAAGTCACCTTTCTGATCTTTACGAGTAATATTCACCTGTATTGAGGCGGGCGAAACCGACTGCGCATATAACTTTTCAACTGCATCTGACGCAGCTTGCTGAATTTTGAGTTGTATATTCATTTTTCAAATCATTTTCTTTTCAATCGTCACACCCATCTTGCCACGGCATATCTCCGAACAATAGCCCTACGTCATGACGACTTGCTACCTCTATCCGCATCCTATATGAGAGAGAGCCGAACACATCACGCACTATCTCAGGTTTATTATTATCAGCAGATATGTGTGAAAGGATAAGGCATTTCAACCGAGAGTCTGCTGGCAAGGAGCTGACCAAGTCATAAGCTTGACGATTACTCAAATGGCCATCACCTCCTACTATTCTATCCTTTAGATTCTGCGGATAGTGTCCTTTACGCAACATCTCCACGTCATAATTGCTCTCAAGAAAAGCCATATCACACTTCGACAATTCATCTCTTAATCTGTCGGTCACCTCACCTATGTCGGTGTAGACACCGATTGTTGCGCCATTCTCCACCTCGATGGTATAACTTACTGGCTCTGGCACGTCGTGAGGTTTAGCAAAACTTCTAACCTTGAATGGTCCAACAACCGTTTCACTCTCCTGTCCAATAAGATGAACCCTCGAACGATTGATAGGCATATAGTACTCTTTTACATTCTTTTTAGTCCCCGCTGTCATATAGACATTCACATGCTTGAGGTGGTTTGTCATAACCTTCATTCCCCTAACATGGTCTGAATGTTCGTGTGTAATAAAGAGGGCTGATAACTGCTTGAGGTCGATACCCCTTTTTTTTGCACGATTTGACAATTCCCGAAAACTGATTCCGCAATCAACCAAGAGACTCACCCCTTCACACTGTACATAATAGGCATTGCCATTACTTCCACTTGCCAAAGAGCAAATCTGCACTATACGTCTATCTTTCCCGCCTATACTCTGCTTTGTTTCTGTGTCTTTTGTACCATTATCCATAATGGGGACAAAGGTAGCTAATATTTAAAATATAACTCTCCGTTTTTCTACAATTATTTACCACCCGACTTAGCAGCTGTACTCATCCCATTTGCTCGCTCCATTGCAGCACGCATATTATGAATCTCAGCAGCAGAGGTGACCTCTCGCGTTGTAGCTCCATAACGGACAAAGAACTTTCCTCCGATGCTGACTGGCTCTGGATAGGGTTTTACACTTATCTCAAAGACCTGACGTCCATCCACCTCATCCATCTTATACTCTACATATTGGGCTGGTTGCGTTCCCAACATCGAGAAGGCTGCCTCTTGGAAACAGTTGGTGAACTTATCAACAGGGTCCTCTGTAGGGCCCACACATAAAGAACGAAAATAAGTCATATCGGCATCAAGTCCTGCAGCAAATCCCTGATTATTAACTCCAATGTATAAGATTCCTCCTTCCGTATTAAGCATTGCACAGAGGCGCTCCATTATATGACGTTTTTGTTTCTTCTCGTCGGGTGTCAGAGACCCCGCTGGTATTACCAATGACGATTTATATTCGCGTGTCTGATCCTCCTCTCCGAAATATTTCAACTGCTTTTCTGGAATCGCAATATGAAGTATTTCACTTATCTGCTTAACTATACTCTCTTTCTCCTTAGCGAATAGAAGCCCAAAACTGTCAAGCATATTGCGCGACAGCATAAGTGAGGCGATGTCCCTGATTGTCGTACTCTGAGTCTCCTTATAGGTATCCCAAAGAAATTTGTTCTGATTCTCTTGCCCTTTAGCCCCTATTATTCTCAATCGTGTCAGATATTCGTTAAAGGCAGTATCATGCCCGATAAGGTCACCATTACCTTTCGCAAGATTTTGCACTTCATTATCATCTATATTACGATTCAGTGCATAGTCATAGAGCAATTCAACAATCCGCTTTCTGTCTTTATAATATTTCTCTATTCGCTCATCTCCTATGATTCGCGACAGGAGATGGGCGAGCGACAAGTAGTTGTACGTCAGACTCTGTTCTGTTGACGACACAGCCAGTCTGTCCATAATCAATATAATCTCTCGCACATAACACTCTTCTAACTTGAAAGCCGACTGTTCAGGCTCATCACTTGGATAATAAATCTCATCCTCCACCTCTTTCGTTGGCTCAGGTATGACATCCAGTTTATACCAATCCATGAAGTTCCTGAAAATATCCTTATCTGTAAAGTAATCGTTTATCTCGGCTTCAAATGAACCTATCACCTGGGCTGTCGGAGATATTGACTCAGCACGTAATATCAGATAAGCACCATTATTCAAATCACGCAACGACTCTGTTTTTGAGACGAGAACTGAACGTCCGTATTGATCGAGGCACAAGAACTTATTCCCCTTTATCGTTGATTTTATCTTACATTTCATCCTCTCGCGATTCTCAAAATCGGTATACTCCTGGAAGAAACGACCGACAGCCTTTCTTGCCGTGAAGGTATAGAATCCAGGAGTCTCTTCCCTCTCTATCTCGACGCTGAATCTCATCGGACGTCCTGTTGTCTGATCTATGAAATCATCTTTAGAGGGGACAACATAGAATTGAACCAACTGCGACATGTCGAGTTCTCCTCTTCCAATGAATGTATCACTATATATCTCGCACTTCAAGACATATTTATCTATGACATCTGATGTTGGAATACGTTCTATTGCTGTCACAAACACAGGCACTTCATCACCTACCTGCGGATATATCTTTGATTGCTCTGCAGGCTCATTATTGTCTTCTGAGAATGATGGAGTCACATGTCGAAGAGTCGTGAAGATGTTTGCCTCTATCTCGCTCCACGCTCTTTTCAATGCTGGCACCTGCATACCACTATCCATCTCGACACTCTCATCCTTGCTGATAGTTATCTGAACATCCATTGCAGGGAAGAGGCCCTCTGGCAGGACGTTGCGCTGGCGTTCGCTCCACCTGTTTCTAATGAGAATCGTCTTTCCTATGAGCCGCAATTGCACATCACTCTGCTCAAGTTCCATCATACGACCTGCATAGAGTTTTGATCTGTCGTCGCCCTTGCACAACTTGAAGGCAATGGTTTCGGTATGCGACAAATCATCCCAGCCATATTCAAGTCGCGAATCATACGGGAAACATATACTATCGAGAGACCGATGCAACAAATCGTCAATCATATTAAATCCCTCCGTATAGGTCAGCAGACGGCATAGCATAGCTTTTCGGCAACGTCTTTCAATTCCATCAGCATCAACAGATAGGAATAGTTCTATCGACAAGGCCCTCACAACCGACTGGATGAGATTACGTCCCTCCTTAGTCTCGGCATTGGAGAGCATATTGACACGATACTGAGCTGCTGCTATATACATCTCAAGCATCCTCACCATTGCGCCTCTGAAAGGCTCTACGTGCCAGTCTCGTTCCTTACCGCCTGTGATGATATCAAAAATATCTCCCATATAGAGGTCTTGCAAATCACTACGCAGCGACAGCAGACACATCATTATTTTGAGTTTCTCTTCGGGATGGTGCAAGTATCCTGACAGACGCAAACAATTTAGCACATGGTCCATCCAATCTTGTTCCTCGCCTCTATCGACACATCCAAGAGCCTTCTCCGTTACCTCGACCTCATCAACAACACTTGAGAGCAGACGATGTGAATCCTCCCTTTCATCATCATCGGCGTTGCGCAGTAAGTCGCTCTCCTCCAGAAGAAACAGTGCCACACTGCGCATCGCATTGAGCAGACGATGCTTATTATGCGGGAAAGCCATGACACACTTAACCATAGAATCCGCCAACTCTCCAAGTGCCATTATCACCCATGTGGCATTCTCATTTCTGTAAGCCTTTCTGACTCTGTCAAACTCAGGTCTTCTATGCATATACCCCTTCAAAAGCTTTGCTATGCTCGCATCTATTCCTGCACCCGCTACAACCTCATCCAAAGTGATGAACTCTCTGTTAGGAGTAACCTCTTCTGGCTTTTTATCCTCTTTTACAGAAGTCTTTTTATGCTGACCATTATCTTTTGAAATAGGCAATCCATTGTTATCACATAGACGCAGAATCAGTTTCCATCCATCAATAGCCACCACTTTACACAGGACTTTCTCTCGCGGTCGCAAGCGGATTCCACCAGTCTGGTCAAGTGTCAGTCGAAATTTAAAGAAACGTCCGTCATGCACGGTATAATAACCAAGAGAAATGGGATTTCTGTAATCATCTTCAACGGCAAATGAATATACTTTATCAACTTCATAATAAGATTTCACTATAGGTTCAAAATCCTGCGTCCATATCACTTGGTCGTGATGAATCTCTTTCACAATACAATCTAACGTTTTCGGCACTTCCATTTGTTCCTGAAAGCGAAAGACACCAATCGAATATTCTTTCTCACCATCAGACACAATGTAATACATTTTTGATTCCTCCTTACGGACATCTTTCACAACGAGCCTCGCATGCTGGCCAATGTTATACTTTCCCATTTTTACAATATTAGATATAATAAACATTTAACAGGAGGGTGTCATAGTTAGTTCTCAGAAACAAACAACCGAATAGAATCCTCCACACTCCATATTGCGAAGTTACGATTTTGCGAGGTGATAGCAAAACTAATTCTGCTTTATACTGAGATGGGGCAAGTATAAAAGTACAATATATCCAGCAAGAAAAAACTTGCAATGTGCAGATATAACTATCACTGCGTCAATAAAGCATGAACTATTATAATTGCCACAGGCACTATGTACATCGAACAAGCAAATATCACAACTATTCCATCTTGCTTCTGACATTTCTTCATCTCTTCTATGCTCATGTTCTCAACTTCTTCTTTAGTTTTGGCATAAAAACCTTGTCGTTTGAGGACAAAGCTAATTATCGATGCGATAATTAGCAAAACAAGATAAAATATCTTACCCGACAAGAAATGAAAGCAATCAAAAAAGTAAGTCCGCAACATAAAAATGCCAGTATAAGGCGCAGCCGCGAGTACTATTGGATAAATAAATATAAGATTCTCACCTAAATAATCTCGTCCGATTAATGTCTCACCAATAATCCGACCTCTAACAAAACTCTTAATTATCTTCACCATATCTGAACTAATAATTTGATTGATCATCTGTGCGATTGTCTCCATCATCTGGCAAACAATATGAAAAGAAAGTCTCTACAACAGAAGTTCACCTACAACTGCCGCTGTCGTAGCAAATGCAAGAGCTGCCATTTCTCTTATATGTGCTATTTCAACACATTTTATCAAACATGTTTCATCGTATTCATTAGAACAGAAAACGGAAAAACCGAAATTCGCTTACGGCACATTGGTGAATGTCCATCGCAAAGACCATGAGACATTGAACGAAGAAGAAGCCCAGGCTTTTGCCCAGATAGAACCTGTCAGCAAAGTGTTCATGCCGTCTGTGGTGCACTATACAATTCGCAGTTATATTGACATCGACCTTATCATCCCTGTAGGCTGGACTACGCCACAGACAGATGACTGCCTGATGAAATTGTGTTGTGTGGAGAACGCTCCCAAAGGAACAGAGCCACCTCCAAAGAAGGTGGTTGAGCCGAAGCCCATATAAAGCCCATGGATGCCTCCAAAACGACGGAGCAGCCCAAGGAAGACTATGAGCCACCGTAGCCTAAAAAGGTCGAGGATGAGCCTCCAAAAGTCGCCAGTAATGAATGGATTCCTGTGTTGATATTGTTCGGCAGCATC